>NZ_JAXCIL010000002.1:1856799-2166265 GCF_034387475.1 Pseudomonas sp. Teo4 | reverse complement strand
TCTTCATAGGCCACGGCTGCAGCACCGCGGGCCAGGGCGTCGGCGATATGCTCGCGACCATCGACCTTGGCGCCCGGCACGGCCAGGAACAGGTCGCCCTGACGCACCTGACGACTGTCCAGGGTCAGCTCACGGATCAGCGGATCACGGCTGGCGTGGGCGAAAAGCTTGCTCAATGGCATTGTCATCATCCACGCCCTCCCTTGGCGGGTGCTGCAGTGACTTGTTGCTGCTCGACAGGGGGCGGCAGGTTATCTGGCGGTACGTTCATCAGGCGCAGGGTGCCCGACATGACCTTGCTGAATACCGGCGCCGAGACCAGGCCACCGAAGTAACCGCCTTTGCTCGGTTCGTCGATGACCACGACGATGGCGTAACGCGGGTCGCTCATCGGACCGAAACCTGCAAACAGCGAGCGGTAGGCGTTTTCGGTGTAGCCCTTGGAGCCGACGGTGGCTTTACGCGCCGTACCCGACTTGCCACCCACGTGATAGAACGGCACCTGGGCACGGAACACACCGCGCGGCGCTTCGATGACCTGCTGCAGCATGCCCTGGATGGTCTCGGCGGTTTCCTTGGGAATCGCCTGCACCGCTTCCGGCGCCTTGTCGACCTTGAGGATCGACAGCGGCACCATCTTGCCGTCGTTGGCCAACGCGGCGTACGCATGCACCAACTGCAGGGCAGTAACCGAAACGCCGTAGCCGTAGGAAAGGGTCGCCGTCTCGGCCTTGCGCCACTCACGGTGGTTCGGCAGGTTGCCGACCCGCTCGCCCGGGAAGCCCAGGCCGGTGTACTGACCCAGGCCAACCTGGGACATGACGCGGTAGATGGCTTCGCCGCCGATATCGAAGGCGATCTTGCTCATGCCCACGTTACTGGAGTTGATCAGAATACCGGTCAGGTCGAGGATCGGGCCTTCGCTCTTGGACACGTCCTTGATGGTGTAGCGACCGATCTGCAGGCTGCCTGGGTACACCTCGACCTTGTCGGTAGGCTTCCAGCGGCCGCTTTCCAGTGCCGCACTCATGGAAATCGGCTTGACGGTCGAGCCTGGCTCGAACACATCGATGATCGCCCGGTTGCGCATCGCGGCCGGGAACATGCTGCGGCGGTTGTTCGGGTTGTAGGTCGGCTGGTTGACCATCGCCAGGACCTCACCGGTCTTGACGTCCATGATCACCAGGCTGCCGGCCTTGGCGTCCTGCTCGGCGATGGCATTGCGCAGTTCGCGGGTCGCCAGGTATTGCAGGCGCAGGTCTATCGACAACGCCAAGGTCTTTCCGGCCTTGGCGTTCTTGGTTACCTGAATGTCCTTGATCAGCCGGCCACGCCGGTCCTTGATCACTTGCCGCTTGCCGGGCACCCCGGCCAGCCATTCGTCATAGGCCAGCTCGACCCCTTCGCGGCCATGGTCGTCCAAGTCGGTGAAGCCAACCATGTGCGCGGTGACATCGCCGGCCGGATAGAAGCGGCGGAATTCTTCCAGGCCATAGACACCCGGCACCTTGAGGTCGAGCACATGTTGCCCCTGTTCCGGGGTCAGGCCGCGGACCAGGTAGATGAATTCCTTGTTGGCTTGCTGGGTCAGGCGCTCGGTCAATTGCTGGGCGTTCTGCCCCATCGCGGCGGCCAGCTGCGGCCAACGGTCCTTGGACGCCTGCATTTCCTTGGGGTTGGCCCACAAGGTGGTGACAGGCGTACTGACGGCCAGAGGCTCACCGTTGCGGTCGGTGATCAGACCACGGTGTGCCGGAATCGGGATATGACGCAGGCTGCGCGCATCGCCCTGGCCTTTGAGGAAGTCGCGGTCGACCACCTGCAGGTCGATGATACGCCAGCAGATGGCACCGACCATCAAGGCCAGCAAGCCGATCACGACCCGGAAGCGCCATGGGTAGAGTGCGCCTTCGAGTTTCATCATGGCGCCACCATCCGTACTTCGTCAGCCGCAGGTACGCGCATCTTGAGCTGCTCGGAAGCCAGGCTCTCGATACGGCTGGAGGCAGTCCAGGTGCTTTGTTCGAGGATAAGCCGGCCCCATTCGGCCTGAGCCTTGTCGCGCTCGTTCAGCTCACCGTACAGGGTGTTGAGCAACTGGCGGTTCCAGTGGGCGCTATAGGACACCGCAATGGCCGAAATAAGGACAGCGACGAACAGCAGAAGCATCAGGAAGCTTCCGCCTGGCAAAGGTTTGGCAAAAAGCCGGCTCACCGCAGCTTCTCCGCCACCCGCATCACGGCGCTGCGCGACCGCGGGTTGGCCTTGAGTTCGGCTTCGGAAGCGAACTGTGCCTTACCGATCAGACGGATTTTCGGTTCGAACACCTTATGCTGCACTGGCAGGTTACGCGGCAGGTTGTCCGCCTCGCCCTTGGCCAGTTTGCGCATGAACAGCTTGACGATACGGTCTTCGAGCGAGTGGAAGCTGATGACGGCAAGACGGCCACCGACCTCCAGCGCTTCGATCGCAGCCTCAAGGCCTGCCTCAAGGTCGCCCAGCTCATTGTTGACATGAATGCGCAGCCCCTGGAACGCACGGGTTGCGGGGTTCTTACCCTTTTCCCAGGCTGGGTTGGCAACCTTGAGCACTTCGGCCAGTCGGCGGTACGGGTGAACGGCTGCTGTTCGCGGCGCTGTACCACGGCACGAGCCATGCGCTTGGCGAAACGCTCTTCGCCGTATTCCTTGAACACGCGCGCGATTTCCTCTTCGGGCGCCGTGGCAATGAACTCGGCGGCGCTGATGCCCTGATCAGGGTTCATGCGCATGTCCAGAGGGCCATCATTGAGGAAGCTGAAGCCGCGCTCGGGGTCGTCCAGCTGCGGCGAAGAGACGCCCAGGTCGAGCAGAATGCCGCTGACCTTGCCATCCAGACCGCGCTCGGCCACCTCCGAACCCAGCTCGGCAAAGCTGCGCTGCACAATGACAAAGCGGCCGTCTTCGGCCGCCAGCGCTTGCCCGGTGGCAATCGCCTGTGGATCTTTATCGAACCCCAGCAAGCGGCCTTGCGGCCCAAGCTTGCTGAGAATCAGCCGGCTGTGGCCGCCTCGGCCGAAAGTGCCATCCAGATAGCAACCGTCGGCGCGCAGGGCCAATGCCTCGACAGCTTCGTCGAGCAATACGGTGATGTGGTTGAAGCCGCTATCTATGGTCACAGGATCAGGTCACGCAAGTCGTCGGGCATGGCGCCCGGTTGTTGAATAGCTGCAAGGTCGGCTGCCGAAACCACGTTCCAGGCATCCTCATCCCACAACTGGAATTTGTTCAGTTGCCCCACCAGCATCGCCTTCTTGTCGAGCTTGGCGTATTCACGCAATCGGGGCGGTACCAGGAAACGCCCGCTGCCATCGAGCTCCAGGTCAACCGCATTGCCGATCAGCAGACGCTGCAGGCGACGGTTTTCCTCACGCAACGACGGCAAGGCGCGTAACTTGGCTTCTATCTGTTCCCACTCATCGAGGGGTAAACACACAAGCAGGGATCAACGGCATCGATGGTCACGATCAACTGGCCATTGCAACGCGAATCGAGCTCGTCACGGTACCGGCTCGGCATGGCGAGACGGCCCTTTGCATCGAGGCTGACGGCGTTGGCTCCGCGGAACACGGCTGCGATTCCCCACAATGTTAGCTTTCTTGTGCCAGAAAACCCACTTCATCCCACTTTCTGCCACTTGCGCACACTATAGGAATCCGCCCGCCGCACCGTCAAGGCACGTTCATAAGGAAAACCCTTACAGGACCGAGATTTAGCGTTACAAGGGAAGAAGGAAGCATTGCTGGGAGGGGAAAAACGCGGGAAAAATCAAACGCTCTCAGGCGGATAGAGTTTGAAGTTAAAGTGATTTATTAAGATTAAGAATTTTTCGGTCTTACCAGGAGGGATCTGCTATCGATTCAAGCAGGAAAGGAAGGTGGAGAGTCGATCTGTAAGCCGGGTTTTGTCGAGGACAGTCATTCCTCTACGACGGCCATCACTGGACGCCTCTAGCAACCTACCCGGTTCCGACGCGGGCCACGCCTAATGGAACCCTATTTGGTCTTGCTCCGAGTGGGGTTTACCTAGCCACGGACTGTTGCCAGCCGTGCGGTGCGCTCTTACCGCACCTTTTCACCCTTACCGGCACCGAAGTGCTTAGGCGGTTGTTTTCTGTGGCACTTTCCGTAGGCTCGCGCCTCCCAGGCGTTACCTGGCACTCTGCCCTATGGAGCCCGGACTTTCCTCCCCCTCTTTTGCGGAACAAAAGAAGGCAGCGACTGTCCGATCGACTCTCCGCCGCCAAGGTTAACGGCAGGCGCGCCCAAGAACAAGCAATACCGCAAAGAATAGCAGAAAGCCACTACTGTGCTTTCTGCTTTTCCAGTGCAGCCTGATACAGCAGGTTCTTGCGCACACCGGTAATTTCCGCCGCCAAAGCCGCCGCACGCTTGAGCGGCAATTCCGCCAGCAACAAGTCCAGCACGCGCTGCGCCTCGGCACTAATGGCCTGCTCGCCCTCAGGTGCACTCCAGCCCCCCACCAGTACCACGCACTCGCCGCGCTGCTGGTTGGCATCACCTGCGACAAAAGCCCTGAGCTCACCCAATGGCAGGCCCTTGAGCGTTTCGAAAGTCTTGGTCAACTCGCGCGCGAGCAGTGCCGGACGCTCAGGGCCGAACACCGCCTCCATATCCTCGAGGCACTCGAGAATACGATGAGGTGCTTCATAGAAGATCAGCGTGCGGGGCTCTTCCTTCACCTGCTCAAGACGCGCGCGACGACCGGCGGTTTTGGCCGGCAGGAAACCCTCGAAAATGAAACGGTCCGACGGCAGACCCGCCGCCGACAGCGCAGCAATCAACGCACAAGCCCCCGGCACCGGGACCACATTGACACCCGCCGCCCGTGCCTGACGCACCAGGTGGTAACCTGGATCAGAGATCAGCGGAGTTCCTGCATCGGAAACCAGCGCCACGTCGTCACCGGCCAACAATTTGCCGAGGAAACGCCCACCTTCATCACGCTCGTTGTGCTCATGGCACGCAGCCAGCGGCGTGTCGATGCCGAAGTGCTGCAGCAAACGGATCGAATGCCGGGTGTCCTCGGCCGCGATCAGGGCGACATCGGCCAACACCTTCAGTGCCCGGGCGCTCATGTCGTCAAGGTTGCCTATGGGCGTTGCCACGACGTACAGCGTACCCACGGTGGATTTGGAAGCCCCTGCCACATCAGTCACTGCGCACACCTGTCTTTCGGATCAAAGGCACCATTGTAGCCCGAGCGCCTGTTACAGGGCGCAAAGAACTTCGCTTACGACCAATGATGAGCCACCTATAGTGAAGGTTCCGCATCGGCAACATCGCGCCCCGGCCAGCGCTTGGGTACAATTGCCGGCCAACTTGATCGAGTAACAGGACCTTTACATGATCGCTTGCCTGCGGCTGCTCACAGCCCTCTGCCTCGCTACCTTGCTGGCAGCTTGCGCCAGCTCGCCCTCATCCAGCCTGGGCGAACTGCCACGCACCCCGGACGCCAGCATCGAGCAACTGCTTGAAAAAGCGGCTACCAGCAAATCCGCGGAAGATGCCGCACTGCTGCGCCTGAGCGCCGCCGACCTGGCTTACAAGCAGAAGGACTACCCACGCGCCGCGCGCATTCTCGAACAAGTCCCGATGGACACGCTCAAGCCTGCCCAGCAAGTGTTCGCCAGCACCCTCGCTGCAGAGCTGGCGATGAGCCGTAACCAGCCCAAGGCGGCACTGACCGCCTTGTCGCACCCTAGCCTGCAACGCGTCGCGGAACTGCCGGATGAGCAACAGGCCCGCACTTACAGCGTCCACGCCGCCGCCCTGGAGGCTGACGGTCAGGCCCTGGCTGCCGCCCAACAACGCGTACTTCTCGCGCCACTGCTCAGTGGCCAGGCCGCCAGCAGCAACAACGATTCCATCTGGGCGCTGGTCGCATCGCTGCCGGCAGAACAGTTGCAGCAGCCTGCCGCCAATGAAACCCTGGCCGGCTGGACCAGCCTGGCCCTGGCGGTGAAAAGCGCCGGTACCCTGGAGCAGCAGCAAGCCGCCATCGAAAGCTGGCGCAAGCAGCATCCTGACCACCCAGCCGCCAAGCAACTGCCGCTGGCCCTGACCAAACTCAAGGAGCTGGCCAGCCAGCCACTGACCAAGATCGCCCTGCTGCTGCCTCAGGAAGGCCCACTGGCTGGTGTTGCCCGCGCCCTGCGCGACGGCTTCATGGCTGCTCACTTCCAGGCCCAGCAAGCCGGCCAGCAAGCCCCGGCCGTGCAGGTTTTCGACAGCTCGCGCATCACCTCGCTCGACGACTTCTACCGCCAGGCCCAGGCCGCAGGCGTACAACTGGTGGTCGGCCCACTGGAAAAACCGCTGGTGAAGAAGCTTGCGGCATACCCGCAATTGCCTATCACGACACTGGCACTGAACTACGCGGACGCCGGGCAATCCACCCCACCACAGCTGTTCCAGTTCGGCCTGGCCGCCGAGGATGAAGCCCGCGAAGTCTCTCGCCGGGCCCGTGCCGACGGCATGGTCCGCGCTGTAGCCCTGGTACCGAGTGGCGAGTGGGGTGACCGCGTGCTTGCCGCCTTCCGCAAAGACTGGGAGAGCAACGGCGGCACCCTGCTGGCCGCCGAGCGCATCGCACAGCCAGTGGCCCTGGCCCAGCAAATTGCCGACTTGTTCCAGCTGCGTCAGAGCGAAGGTCGCGCCCAGAGCCTGCAGAGCACCGTGGGCGGCAATATCGCCGCGCAACCGTCGCGTCGCCAGGACATCGACTTCATCTTCCTCGCCTCGACCCCGCAACAGGCCCAGCAGATCAAGCCGACGCTGAACTTCCAGTACGCGGGTGACGTACCGGTGTACGCCACCTCGAACCTGTACAGCGCCAGCGGTGACGTCAACCAGTACAACGACATGAACGGCATTCGCTTCTGCGAAACCCCATGGCTGCTCGACACCACCAACAACCTGCGTCAACAAGTGGTCCAGCAGTGGCCGCAAGCCGCCGGTAGCCTTGGCCGCCTGTACGCCATGGGTGTCGATGCCTACAGCCTGGCGCCACGCCTGGGCCAGCTGAAAGCCCTGCCGGATAACCGTGTTCAAGGCCTCTCCGGCAGCCTGAGCATGAACGCCAACCAGCGCGTAGAACGCCAACTGCCCTGGGCCGAGTTCTCGGGCGGCCAGGTCAAGCGCCTGCCGGACACCCCGCGCTGATGCCTGACGCATCGCCCACCCGTGCCGGCCACACCGCAGAAACCCAAGCCCTTGAATACCTTCAGGGGCAGGGACTGCAACTGCTGGCACGCAACTGGCGATGCAAAGGCGGCGAGCTTGATCTGGTCATGCTCGACGCCGATACAGTAGTATTCGTCGAAGTCCGTTACCGTTTGCATGCGGGCTTCGGTGGCGCCCTCGGCAGTATCGACGGGCGCAAGCAGAAACGACTGGTGCTTGCCGCCAGCCTGTTCCTGCAGAAGGAGTCCCGTTGGGCCAACCAACCCTGCCGCTTCGACGTTGTCGCCCTGCAGGGCAGCCAGCATGCAGGCCGACCGCTTCAATGGCTGAAAAACGCCTTCGAATGCTGAACCCACTCCACTTTTTTTGCTCTATGTATCGCGGGCTGGTTTTTGTTGCGCGTAGCGCCGGCCACCGCCCCACTTAAGGTCACCAGATGGACATGCAATCCCGAATTCGCCGGCTGTTCCAGGCCAGCATCGACACCAAGCAACAGGCAATGGACATCCTGGCACCGCACATCGAGCAGGCCAGCCTGGTCATGGTCAACGCACTGCTCAACGAGGGCAAGATGCTCGCCTGTGGCAACGGCGGCTCAGCCGGCGATGCCCAGCATTTCTCATCAGAGCTGCTCAACCGCTTCGAGCGCGAGCGCCCGAGCCTGCCGGCCATTGCCCTGACCACCGACAGCTCGACCCTGACCTCGATCGCCAACGACTACAGCTACAACGAGGTCTTCTCCAAGCAGATTCGCGCCCTGGGCCAACCAGGCGACGTTCTGCTGGCCATTTCCACCAGCGGCAACTCGGCCAACGTCATTCAAGCCATCCAGGCCGCACATGATCGTGAAATGATTGTCGTAGCATTGACGGGCCGTGACGGCGGCGGCATGGCTTCGCTGCTGCTGCCCGAAGACGTCGAGATCCGCGTACCCTCGACGGTCACTGCACGTATCCAGGAAGTCCACCTGCTGGCGATCCACTGCCTGTGCGATCTGATCGACAGCCAACTGTTCGGGAGTGAAGAATGATCCCCAAGCGCCTCGGCCTGATGGCCCTGACCCTGTGCCTGAGTGTTACCGGCTGCAGCTCGGTACTGACCTCGACCCGCAACTCGCCCATCGAGGATGATCGCGGTACACGTACCATCGGCAGCAAGATCGACGACTCGCTGATCGAGACCAAGGCTGCGGTAAACATCGCCAAGGCCAGCCCGGACCTGGACAAGGGTTCGCACATTGTCGTCAGCAGCTACAACGGTATCGTCCTGCTGGCCGGCCAGACCCCACGCGCCGACCTCAAGAGCCTGGCCGAGCAGACCGCCAGCCAGGTGCAGCGGGTCAAGAAGGTGCACAATGAGCTGCAGGTGATGCAGCCCTCTTCCATTCTCGCGCGCAACAACGACGCCTGGCTGACCACCAAGATCAAGACCCAGATGCTGGGTGACGCCAACGTGCCCAGCTCGCGCATCAAGGTGATCACCGAAAACGGTATCGTCTACCTGCTCGGCCTGGTCACCAACGGGAGGCCAACGCGGCCACCGCCGTGGTGCAAGGCGTGTCGGGCGTGCAGAAGATCGTCAAGCTGTACGAATACATCGACTGATTCCATTGAAGCCTTCACCGGCCTCTTCGCGGGCAAACCCGCTCCCACAGGGCCTGAGCTTCACCTGTGGGAGCGGGTTTACCCGCGAAGAGCCCGGCACAGGCAAGAACAACGCTCCACCATTTCAGATACCCAGGAACCACCCCATGAAAAAGCTCCTGCTGCCCGCCCTGCTGTTCGGTGCCTTCGCCACCCTGGCCGGTTGCTCCACGCCAAGCCTGATCACCCTCAACGACGGTCGCGAGTTCCAGACTGTCGACGAGCCGCAGTTCGACCAGGACTCCGGCTTCTACGAGTTCCAGCAGCTGGACGGCAAACGCACTCGCGTCAACAAGGACCAGGTGCGCAGCATCAGCGACCTGTAACCACAGGCCCGCACCCACAAAAAGGCGATCCACATGGATCGCCTTTTTTGTTTACTTGACCACCTTCAGGCTCGGCCGCCCAGTTGGACGTGGCGGCTGGCCACCACCCTCAGGCGGGCCATCGTCATCCGGCTCGACACCTTCATCTTCAAGGTCGTCGCCATCCATCAACGGCGGCTCCAGCTCGAAGACCATGCCTTGGCCGTTTTCGCGAGCATAAATACCCAGGATCGCACCAACCGGCACGAACAGCGAATGCGCCACACCACCGAATCGGCCTTCGAAGCTCACCGCATCGTTGTCCATGTGCAGGCTACGCACCGCACTGGGGGAAATATTCAGGACGATCTGGCCGTCACTGGCAAAGCCTTGCGGCACCTGGACAGCCGGATACTCGGCATTGACCAGCATATGGGGGGTGCAATCGTTGTCGACGATCCACTCGTACAGCGCTCGAACCAGATAGGGGCGACTGGAGTTCATCAACGGCTCCTTAAAGCTTGCGCATTTCACGTTCAACGGAGGACAAGCTTGCCAGAAAAGGCTCGCGGGCGAACTGTCGCTCCATGTAATCCAGCAGCGGCTTGGCCGGCCGCGGCAATTCGATACCCAGTACTGGCAAGCGCCAGAGTATGGGCAGTAGACAACAATCGACCAGGCTTTGCTCCTCGCTCATGAAACAAGCGAACTCGCCGAACAACGGCGAAACGCCGGTCAGGCTCTCACGCAGCGCCTTTCGCGCTTCTACGCGCGCAGCGTCGGCGCTACGCGGGTCGAGAATGGTATCAGCCAGCGCGCACCAGTCACGCTGAATGCGATGCATCAGCAGACGGCTGTTGCCACGCGCCACCGGATACACTGGCATTAGCGGCGGGTGCGGGTACCGCTCTTCGAGGTATTCCATCACCACGGTCGATTCATACAACGCCAGGTCGCGGTCGACCAGGGTCGGCACGCTCCCATAGGGGTTCACTTCAACCAGCTTGGGTGGCAGACGACCGCGATCCACATCGATGATCTGCACGCTGACCCCCTTCTCGGCGAGCACCAGGCGCACGCGATGGGAATAGTGATCAGCGGGGTCGGAATAGCAGGCTAACCTGTTGGTTGCGCCCATGTAGCGCCTCCTCGCATGGGGATGCTTGTGAAACTGCAAATGCAAACGCGCCCTGGAGCCCCTCCGCTTCAGCGGTGGAGCGCCCAGGGCGCGTTCAACTACCAGAAACTACTGCGTGATCAGTGCACGTCCTTCCAGTATTCGCGCTTGAGCAAATAGGCGAATACGAAGAAGAAAGCCAGGTACAGCAACACATAGGTACCGATGCGCTGGCTTTCCAGTTTGACCGGGTTGGCCGAATAGGCCAGGAAGGTCACCAGGTTCTTGACCTTCTCGTCGAACTGCTCGGTCGTCAGGTACCGGAATTCGGCGTAATGGTCAGCTGGTCACAGGCCTCATGGGTCAGCGGACTACCCGTCAATGGGTCGAATTGCTTCTTGCCGTCGACCACGGTCTGCACCTGTTTGCAGCCAACCACCTGATTACCCTGCAGGCCAACCAGCACGTTCGGCATGCCGACGTTCGGGAACACCTTGTTGTTGACCCCATAAGGACGCGACTTGTCCTCATAGAAACTGCGCAGGTAGGTGTACAGCCAGTCGGTGCCGCGCACCCGGGCGACCAGCGTCAGATCAGGCGGCGCCGCACCAAACCAGGTCTTGGCATCGTTGGGCTGCATGCCGATCTTCATGTGGTCGCCGATCTTCGCACCAGTGAACACCAGCTTCTCGAGCATCAGCTCGTGAGGAATGCCAAGGTCATCGGCCACACGCTCGTAACGCTGGAACTTGGCACTGTGACAACCCATGCAATAGTTGGCGAAGGTACGGGCGCCGTCCTGCATCGCCGCTTTGTCGGTCAAGTCGATGTCGACCTTGTCCAGCTCCAGGCTATGTTCGGCAGCGAAGGAAAAGGCAGGCATCACTGCCAGCAAAAATACTGCAATCAACTTTTTCATCAGCCAGTCACCCTTTCCGGAACCGGTTTGGTCTTCTCGAGCCTTGTGTAGAACGGCATCAGCAGGAAGTAGGCGAAGTACAACACCGTGCACACCTGCGACAGCAAGGTACGCCCAGGTGTCGGCGCCAGTACGCCCAGCACACCGAGAATCACGAAGGCGACGCAGAACACCAACAGGAAGACCTTGCTGATCCAGCCTTTGTAGCGCATCGAGCGCACCGGGCTGCGGTCAAGCCAGGGCAACACGAACAGCACGGCAATGGCCGCACCCATGGCGATCACGCCAAACAGCTTGTCGGGGACCGCGCGAAGGATTGCGTAGAACGGCGTGAAGTACCACACCGGGGCAATGTGCTCAGGCGTCTTGAAGGCGTTAGCCTGCTCGAAGTTCGGTTTTTCCAGGAAGTAACCGCCCATTTCCGGGAAGAAGAACACCACAGCACAGAACACGAAGAGGAACACCACAACGCCGACGATATCCTTGACGGTGTAGTACGGATGGAACGGAATACCGTCGAGCGGAATGCCGTTTTCATCTTTTTTCTTCTTGATGTCGACGCCATCGGGATTGTTCGAACCCACTTCATGTAGCGCCAGGATATGCAGCACCACCAGGCCGAGAATCACGATCGGCAAGGCCACCACATGCAGGGCAAAGAAGCGGTTCAAAGTGATACCCGAGATCAGGTAGTCACCACGAATCCACTGGGTCAGGTCGCCGCCGATCACCGGAATCGCACCGAACAGCGAGATGATCACCTGGGCCCCCCAGTACGACATCTGCCCCCAGGGCAGCAGATAGCCCATGAAGGCCTCAGCCATCAGCGCCAGGTAGATCAGCATGCCGAACAGCCACACCAGCTCCCGGGGCTTCTGGTAGGAGCCATAGAGCAGACCGCGGAACATGTGCAGGTAGACCACGATGAAGAACGCCGACGCCCCCGTGGAATGCAGGTAGCGCAAGATCCAACCGTACTCCACGTCACGCATGATGTACTCGACCGAGGCGAACGCCTCTTCCGCCGAGGGCGTGAAGCTCATGGTCAACCACACACCGGTGACGATCTGGTTGACCAGCACCAGCAATGCCAACGAGCCGAAGAAGTACAGGAAGTTGAAGTTCTTGGGCGCGTAATACTTGCTCAGGTGGTCTTCCCACATCTTGGTAGCGGGGAAGCGAGCATCAACCCAGTCCATGAACTTGCTCATCATGCTTTCTCCTGATCGATGCCGATGACGATGATGTCGTCAGACTCGTAAGAGTGCGGTGGCACTGGCAGGTTGAGAGGCGCCGGCTGCGACTTGTAGACACGGCCAGCCAGGTCGTAGTGCGAGCCGTGGCAGGGGCAGAAGTAGCCACCTACCCACTTGGGGCCAAGGTCGGCAGGAGCGACTTCAGGCCGGAAAGTTGGCGAACAACCCAGGTGGGTGCACAGCCCGACAAGAATGAGAATTTCCGGCTTGATCGAGCGCACCTGCGGGTCGACGTAGGCCGGCTGCACGGACGCCTTGGACTCGGGGTCGGAGAGCTCCGCGGTGATTTTCTTGAGATTGCCGAGGATCTCGTCCGTTCGCCGCACGATAAATACAGGCTGGCCGCGCCACTCGGCCACCATCTGCTGCCCAGGTTCGACCTTGGCGATGTTGACCTTCACCGGTGCACCCGCGGCTTTCGCCTTGGCACTGGGAAACCATGACCCCACGAACGGTACCGCAGCCCCCACTGCCCCCGCCGCCCCGACCACGGATGTCGCGGCTACGAGGAAGCGGCGCCGGCCTGCGTTGACGCCGTCATTGCTCATTCAGTCCTCTCCCATCAGCTTGCTTGGCCTGTTGGATCAGGCCTGTACTTAGGTAATGTCTGTGGCACTAAAAATTGGCCGCCATGGTAAGAAACAAAACCACACACTGACAAGGTGATTACCCCTGCAACGGGCTACAACCCTCGCTTTGCTTGATCTGCGTCTATGCGGCTAGTTGTCACTGACATGCTGACAGGTTAGTTCAAGACATAAAAAAGCCCGGTTCCAAAGGAACCGGGCTTTTTTGACTGCCGAAGCGGTATTAACGCTTGAGTACTGAGGACGCTTACGCGCTTTACGCAGACCCACTTTCTTACGCTCAACTTCACGAGCGTCGCGGGTGACGTAGCCAGCACGACGCAGAGCGCCACGCAGGGTTTCGTCGTATTCCATCAGAGCGCGGGTGATACCGTGACGGATCGCACCGGCTTGACCGCTGACACCACCACCGGAAACGGTGACGTAGATGTCGAACTTCTCAACGGTCTCGGTCAGCTCCAGCGGCTGGCGAACAACCATGCGAGCGGTTTCGCGACCGAAGAACACGTCCAGAGAACGGTTGTTGATGGAGATGTTGCCAGTGCCCGGACGCAGGAAAACGCGAGCGGTTGCGGTCTTGCGACGGCCAGTGCCGTAATTTTGAGTCGCCGACATAATGAACTTTTCCCGTTAGATCTTCAGTTCTTGAGGCTGCTGAGCAGTGTGAGGGTGGGTAGCACCCGCGTACACTTTCAGCTTGCGGTACATGTCGCGACCCAGCGGGTTCTTAGGCAGCATGCCTTTGACCGCGGTTTCGATAACACGCTCAGGGGCTTTGTCGATCAGCTTCTCGAAGCTGATTTCCTTGATGCCACCTGGGAAACCGGAGTGGGAGTAGTACATTTTGTCGGAAGACTTGGCACCAGTCACACGAACCTGCTCGGCGTTGATAACGACGATGTAGTCGCCGGTGTCAACGTGAGGAGTGTATTCTGGCTTGTGTTTGCCACGCAGACGGCTAGCGATTTCGGTAGCCAGACGACCCAGGGTCTGGCCAGCGGCGTCGACTACGAACCACTCGCGCTTTACTGTTTCCGGTTTAGCAGTAAAAGTTTTCATTCTCTAAAGCCTCAGAGGCCGCCCAGCGAAAAATAGACGGCGAATCTTACTGGATAGTGCACGGCTTGCCAAGGGCAAACGCGCAGCCGAACGCTGACGCTTTTGGGGGCTCGGGTCGGGCACGCCAATGTTCGACGGGGTTCTTCCTGCGTGGTGGTGCATCACTTCCGCCACACGGAGAGGGGCCGAATTATCCAGATTGCGCCAGAAAATTCAACCTGCTTTTATGGGCATCTTTGCCAAGGAGTGTTTTCCCGATGGAATACCGCAAGCTCGGCCGTACCAACCTCGACGTCAGTGCCCTGTGCCTGGGCACCATGACCTGGGGCGAGCAGAACGTTCAGGACGAGGCCTTCGAACAGATCGCCATGCCATGGCCAAGGACGCCGGGGTCAACTTCATCGACACCGCCGAAATGTACCCGGTACCACCCCGCCCCGAGACCTATGCTGCCACCGAGCGCATCATCGGCAACTGGTTCCGCCAGCAGGGTGACCGTGACGACTGGATCCTGGCCAGCAAGGTCGCGGGCCCCGGCAACGGCATCAGTCACATTCGCGACGGCCAGCTCAAGCACAACCGCCAGCACATCGTCGCGGCACTGGACGAGAGCCTCAAGCGCCTGCAGACCGACCGTATCGACCTCTACCAGCTGCACTGGCCCGAGCGCAGCACCAACTTCTTCGGCAAGCTGGGTTACCAGCACCTGCCACAGGACCACTTCACTCCGCTGGAAGAAACCCTCGAAGTGCTGGATGAGCAGGTACGTGCCGGCAAGATCCGCCATGTGGGCCTGTCCAACGAAACGCCTTGGGGCACCATGAAGTTCCTGCAACTGGCTGAAGCCCGCGGCTGGCCGCGCGCGGTATCGATCCAGAACCCCTACAACCTGCTCAACCGCAGTTTCGAAGTGGGCCTGGCGGAAGTGGCGATTCGCGAGCAATGCGGCTTGCTGGCCTACTCACCACTGGCGTTCGGCATGCTGTCGGGCAAGTACGAGAACGGCGCCCGCCCTGAAAAGGGCCGCCTGACCCTGTTCAGCCGCTTCGCCCGTTACTCCAACCCGCAGACGGTGGCGGCGTGCAGCCGCTATGTGCAACTGGCTCGTGAGCATGGGCTGGACCCGGCACAAATGGCCCTGGCGTTCGTCACTCGGCAACCATTCGTGACCAGCAACATCATCGGGGCAACAGACCTGGTGCAACTGAAGAGCAACCTCGAGAGCCTGGCGCTGAACCTCAGCGATGAGCTGCTGGCGGCGATCGAGGCGATTCATCAGGAGCAGCCGAACCCGGCACCTTGACTGCAAAAGAACCGCGCTGCGGCCCAATCGCCGGCAAGCCGGCTCCCACAGGTACAGCGCAAGCCTTGAGGGTAGTGGCATGCTGCGGGAGCCGGCTTGCCGGCGATTGGGCTGCAACGCAGCCCCTCTGTTGCATGGGGTAGACACAATCGCCAAAAAATAAGACGATCCAGCCGGTGATTGACCACTCTACCCTATAAGAACAATGACAATGATGTTTACCCAACCCTCCGCGTCGTTGCGGCGCGTCAGCATCCTGGCCATTGACAAGGTGTTCGCTTCGACCCTGATGCAGGCCAAGGACTTCTTCCACCTGGCCAGCCTGCGCTACAGCAAGCAATTGGGCCTGGGCTTGCAGCCCATGTTCGAGATCCACCTGGTAAGCCCCGACGGGCAGCCCGTGGACAGCTTCAGCAGCGTGCAGTTACCGGTCGACGGCGGCCTGGACGATGCCGATGTGATCATCCTCCCAGCCTTCTGGGACGACTTCGACAACCTCCTGCAACGTTACCCACAGGTACTGCCGTGGCTACGCGAGCAACATGCCCGTGGCGCGGTGCTGTGTGCCGAAGCCAGCGGGGTATTCTGGTTGGCCGAGGCTGGCTTGCTCGACGGCAAGGAGGCGACCACCTACTGGCGCTTCTTCAACAGCTTCGCCGAACGCTTCCCCAAGATCCGGCTCAACCAGGACAAGCACCTGACCGACGCCGACAACCTCTACTGCGCCGGCGGCACCACCTCGGCCTGCGACCTGTACATCTACCTGATCGAGCGCTTCTGCGGCGCCAACGTGGCCCGCGCTGTGGCCCGCGACATCCTCTACGAAGTGCAGCGCAACTACACCCCTGGGCGCATGGGCTTTGGTGGGCAGAAGCTGCACCAGGACCTGATCATCCTGCAGATCCAGCACTGGCTCGAAGAGCACTTCGCCGACAAGTTCCGCTTCGAGGATGTGGCCCGCAACCACGGCATGAGCATCCGCAACTTCATGCGCCGCTTCCAGGGTGCGACCGGCGACAAGCCGCTGCATTACCTGCAGCGGTTGCGCATCGAGACGGCCAAGGGCTTGTTGTCGAGCACGCGCAAGAGCATCAAGACCATCAGCTATGAGGTTGGCTACGACGATGCCAGCTTCTTTGCCCGATTGTTCCGCCAGCACACGGAGTTGTCGCCGAACCAGTATCGGCAGCAGTTCATGCAAGAGGCTTGAAATCACCGGGGCCGCTTCGCGCCCCGGTCACAGTGGATTACGGCTTGTGCGCGCGCGCCAGGAACTCGTGCGACTGCATTTCCAGCAGACGGCTCAGGGTGCGCTGGAACTCGAAGCTCAGGCGACCACCGGTGTACAGGTCCTTCAGCTCAACCTCGGCCGAAATGATCAGCTTGACGTTGCGGTCGTAGAACTCGTCCACCATGTTGATGAAACGGCGGGCGATGTCATCGGTGGTCACCCCCATCTGCTCGACGTTGCTGAGCAACACGGCGTGGAAGATCTTGCCCAGCTCGATGTAGTCGTTCTGGCTACGCGGCCCGTCGCACAGCGCACGGAAGTCGAACCAGGCGACGTCGTCACAGGTGCGCAAGGCATTGATCGGCCGGTTCTCGATCATCAGCACATCGTTTTCGACGGCCTGCGTGCATTCAGGGGTCAGCGCCTTGAAGCTGGCACGCATGCTCTGGTGCGCCGCGTCGTTGAGCGGGAAGTGGAACAGCTCGGCCTGCTCCAGGTGGCGCAGACGGTAGTCGACACCGCTGTCGACGTTCACCACGTCGGTGAACTGCTTGATCATGGCGATGGCAGGCAGGAAACGCGCCCGCTGCAGGCCGTCCTTGTACAGGCCGTCCGGCACGATGTTGGAAGTGGCCACCAGGGAAACGCCATTCTTGAACAGCTCTTCCATCAGCGTGCCCAGGATCATGGCATCGGTGATGTCGGAAACGAAGAACTCGTCGAAGCAGATGACCTTGGCTTCCTGGGAGAAGCGCTTGGCGATGAGGGTCAAGGGGTTCTTCTCGCCCTTGAGGGTCTTCATCTCTTCGTGCACACGCTTCATGAAGCGGTGGAAGTGGGTACGCATCTTCTCTTTGAACGGCAGCGCCTCGAAGAAGGTGTCCACCAGGTAAGTCTTGCCCCGGCCCACGCCACCCCAGAAGTACAGGCCCTTGACCGGGGTCTGTTCCTTCTTGCCGAACAACTTGCCGAATACACCTGGCTTGTTGTTGTGCGCGGCGACCAGATCGTCGTACAGACGCTGCAAGTGACGCACAGCAGTCTCCTGCGCCGCGTCATGGAAGAAGTCGGGACGTTTCAGATCTGCTTGATATCGTTCTAGGGGCGTCATGATTCGTTAGCGAGGCAACAAAAAACGGGCCGTCACTGTAGCGACAGGCCCGCTTAATGGCAATCAGACTTGCGGCGAAATGCCTCAGTCCTGTGCTGGGATCAGGGCTTCACGCAGGCTGGCAATGGCCGCATCACGGGCTTCATCGCTGGCGAACTGCGGGCCGTCGGCAACCTGCTCGCCATTGAGCCAGAGACCGAAGCCCAGGCCTTCGACGCGCACATCAGCCTCGCCACCCTGCTGCAACTGCTTGCTTACCGCACCGGCGCTCTTGCCATCGGCGAAGCTGCGCGACAGCAGCAACTGCTCGCCATCGGCGGCCAGCAGGCGGAAGCGGAAGCTGCCGTCTTCGTCGCGGAAGCTGACGAAACGGGCGCTCTTGGCGGCTTTTTTCTTCACCTCGGTCGTCGCCTGCACGCTGCTGCGGAACGAGCGCAGGCCAACGGCCTCGCGCAGTTGCTCGAGGAACGGGGTAGCAGTCTTGCGCGCCTTGGCAGCACCGGCCAAAAGGATGTCTTCCAGGTCGGACGGGCGCGAGATCAGCTGATTGTAGTGCTCGCGCTTCTCGGCCAGTTGGCCGTCGAGCAGTTGGAACAGGCGCTGTTTGGCTTCGCCCCAGCCCAGGCCCTGCAACAGCTCTTCGCGGAACTCGGCGCACTGGGCCGGGGTGGAGAAGGCCTGGAACAGGGTGAACAGGTGCGCGTTGTCCGGGTCCTTGGCCTCGCCTGGGGCACGGGAGTCGGTAACGATGCGCGAAATCGCGTCCTTCATGTCCTTGGCGCTGGTGAACAGCGGGATGGTGTTGTCGTAGCTCTTGGACATCTTGCGACCGTCCAGGCCCGGCAGCGTCGCCACGCTTTCTTCGATCACCGCTTCGGGCAGGGCGAAGAAGTCCTTGCCTTGGCCGAACAGGTGGTTGAAGCGCTGGCCGATATCACGGGCCATTTCCACGTGCTGGATCTGGTCGCGGCCGACCGGCACCTTGTGCGCGTTGAACATCAGGATGTCCGCAGCCATCAATACCGGGTAGCTGAACAGGCCCATGGTCACGCCAGCGTCCGGGTCTTCACCCGCTTCGACGTTCTTGTCCACCGAAGCCTTGTAGGCGTGGGCGCGGTTGAGCAGGCCCTTGGCGGCGACGCAGGTCAGCAGCCAGGTCAGCTCGGGAATCTCGGGAATATCGGACTGACGGTAGAAGGTCACTTTGTCCGGATCCAGGCCACCGGCCAGCCAGGTGGCAGCGATTTCCAGACGCGAGCGCTGGATGCGCAGCGGGTCGTCGCACTTGATCAGGGCGTGGTAGTCGGCCAGGAAATAGAACGAGTCGGCACCAGGCTGCTGGCTGGCGAGAATGGCCGGGCGGATGGCACCGGCATAGTTGCCCAGGTGCGGGGTGCCGGTGGTGGTGATACCGGTGAGAATGCGCGTGGTCATGGGTGTTCGCTTATTCAGGCTTGGCTCAGTTCGAAAGGCGCGGCAGCAGCAGATCCTTCAGATCGGTCAGCTTGCCATGGAAGAAGTGTCCGCATTCTGCCACTTTCAGCAGCTCATGGGGGCGCGACAGGCTGTCGGACCAATCGTAAACCAGCTGCGGATCGACGACTTCGTCGGTTTCCGGCTGCACCACGGTGATCGGGCAAAGCTGCGCCAGGGGGAAATCATCGCGCAGGCGCATCACCGCAGGGGCGATCATGAACAGGTGCTGCAAGGCCACGCCCTGCCCTTCCAGCTGGCCGGCCAGGCTGGCGGCGACGAACCCACCGAAGGAAAAGCCCATCAACACTAGGGGCAGCTCCGGGTGTTTCGCCCTGAGCCAGGCAACGGCCGCCTCGGCATCGGCCACCTCGCCGGCGCCCATGTCATGACTGCCAGCACTCTGACCGACGCCGCGGTAGTTGAAACGAAGCGTCACGTAGCCAGCATCGCGGGCGGTACGCTGCAGTGTCGAAACCACCTTGTTGAGCATGGTGCCGCCCTGAACCGGGTTGGGGTGGCAGATCAGCACCGCGCCACGGGCATCGGCCACGTCCAGGTACAAGGCTTCCAGCTGGCCAACGGGGCCATCGATGAACAAGGGGGTTTCGCGGACAAGCAAGGCACTACTCCGTGACCTCAGGAGGGGTCGATTCGTCTAGCAGAGGAATTCTGTTCTGATTTGCGATCGCTCGCGGTATACAGCGCAGGTCTGAGCCGTTAACGTAAAGCAAAGCCGTTTATAGAGGAAGGACTCGTGGAACACTCGCTCCTTGTTTGGTTGTTGCCGACCCTGGCCCTGGTCGTCGGCGTCGTGGTCGGTTTCGTCGTCGCCCGCCTGCTGCCCAATGCCGCGCCGAGCAGCACACAGCGCCAGCTGGATGATATCCAGCAGCGTTTCGACACCTACCAGAATGAGGTGGTCACCCACTTCAACAGCACCGCCGTGCTGGTCAAAAAGCTGACCCAGAGCTACCAGGATGTCCAGGACCACCTGGCCGAAGGCGCCAACGCCCTGGCGCTGGACGAGGTTACCCGTCAGCGTCTGCTGGCCGCCCTGCACTCCGAGTCGGCCCAGGCCCCACGTGACCGCCTGACCCCTCCGAAGGACACTGCGGAAGTGCCACGCGACTACGCGCCAAAAGCGCCGAACTCGCCGGGCATGCTGGACGAGAGCTACGGGCTCAAGCGTTAAGCGGGTGAAATGCAAAAAGGCCTCGGAAGAGGCCTTTTTTATTGCGTGACGAATACGGCTACAACCAGAGTTACATCGTCTTGGCCTGAGCCTTCTCCAGTGTATCGATCCGCTGATTCAGTTCACGTATCGACTCAATCAGCGGTGCGACCAGTTTTTGGTAGTCCACCGTCAGCTTTTCGTTCTTCTCATGAACCAGTTCCGGGTAAACGGCCTGGACATCCTGCGCCATCAGCCCGATATCCTTGCGCCCCGTTTCTTTCCAGGTGAACTTCAAACCTTGCAGTTTCAACAACTGCTGAGTGGAACCTGACAGCGCTTCTGGCGAAGTCTTCAGGCTTTTATCGCTGAAAGGGCAGCATGGCTGGCCCACATCGCCTGCCAAGGCGACCCCACTGGCAGTAACCGCCACAAGCGCCAGGGCGGCGTGCGAAAGTACACTCTTGAATTTCATACTCATGCCTGTTCAGGTGAATGGACTAGGCACGGAACAGATTCCGTGCGAATCCCCAAACTAAGTGACCACCTCAACAGGCTCTATCCGACGTTTCTTGATATCGCTGTCGAAAACCGGCATCGATAAGTAGGACGCTTCCAGCCAACCTCATACACAGTGCTTGAGCGCCTGTTCGATATCGGCGAGCAAGTCCTCTACATCCTCCAAGCCCACCGACAGCCTCACCAACCCTTCCGATATTCCATGATGCGCCCGCTCCTTCGTGGTATAGCTGGAGTGGGTCATGCTCGCAGGGTGTTGCGCCAGCGATTCGGCATCTCCCAGGCTCACCGCTCGGGCGAACAGCTGCAGAGCATTCATGAAGCGACGCCCTGCCTCGATTCCACCTTTGAGTTCGAACGCGATCATCCCGCCCGGCAAACGCATTTGCCGCTGCGCCAGCGCGTACTGCCCGAATGACGGCAGGCCCGGGTAATGGATCAGCTCGACCTGAGGCTGCCCTGCCAGGAACTCGGCCACTTGCTGGGCGCTGGCACAATGGCGCTCCAAGCGCAGCGCCAGGGTCTTGATACCGCGCATCAGTAGCGAGGCATCGTGCGGCGACAACACCGCACCGGTCATGTCCTTGAGGCCTTCCAGACGAATCCGGTCGACCAGCGCCTTGCGCCCGACCACCAGCCCGGCGGTGATATCGCCATGGCCACTGAGGTACTTGGTGGCCGAATGCACCACCAGGTCGGCGCCCAGCTCCAATGGCCTTTGCAGATACGGCGTGCAATAGGTGTTGTCGACCACGATATGCAAGTCATGCCCCCGTGCTGCCTCGGCCACGGCGGCGATATCGACCAATTGCATGTTTGGGTTGGCCGGCGTTTCGAAGTAGATCATCCGAGTCTTGCTGGTAATCGCCGCCTTCAGCGCCTTGATGTCGTTGAGGTCGACGTGGCGGATCTTCACCCCAAACTCGCCAATGCCATGGTGCAGGTAGGCAAAGGTGCAGCCATACAGCGTGCGCCCGACGACCAGTTCATCCCCAGGACGCAGCAACGTCCACAGCGTCGAAGTGATGGCCCCCATGCCCGAGGCCAGGGCCAACCCCGCTTCGCCCCCCTCCAGCGAGGCCATGCGCTGCTCCAGCAGGGCCAGGGTCGGGTTGGAGATGCGGCTGTAGAAGTGCCCGGCTTGTTCCCCTGCGAAGCAGGCTGCTCCGTATTCGACGGTAGGAAAAGCGTAGGTCGCCGTCTGGTAAACCGGCGGCACCAATGCACCACCGTGGGTGAGCGGGTCGTACCCGTGATGGATGGCCCGCGTGGAAAAACCGCTGTTGTTATGGGAGTCGCGCATGGCAACAACCTCTGGTGGTTTGCTATAAGCTTATGCCACCGAGTCGCCTGATTTTTTCCAAAATTGACCACGCATTCGCAGCATTTTTGGGACAACAACAACAAATATCAGACCAGGAGGGCAAAACATGCCTTCAACCCTCGACCGCACCGACCGCGCCCTGCTCGCCGCCTTGCAGGACAACGCCCGCCTCACGGTTTCCGAACTTGCCGACCAGGTAGCACTGACCACTTCCCCCTGTTGGCGGCGGGTCAAGTTGCTGGAAGACAACGGCTACATCACCGGTTACCAGGCCATTCTTTCGCCCAAAGCGCTGGGGTTTGGCGTGACCGCGTTCGTCAGCATCATGATGGATTCGCACACCAAGGACATGGCGTTGGCCTTCGAGAAACGTCTGATGGAGATTCCCGAGATTGTTGCCTGTCACAATATTTCCGGGCGGTATGACTTCTTGCTGGAGATTCTGGCGCGGGATTTGGAATCGTTTGGGGAGTTTACCCGCGAGGTGTTGCAACGGTTGCCGGGGGTGAAGGAGATTTATTCGAGTTTTTCGTACAAGGCGGTTAAGGAAAAGCGCGTTATTCCGGTGTCGGAATCGCATATCTGAACAGCAAAACGCCCCGTTGCTCGCCATGCGACGATCTCCAAGCTGCCTCAAACACAACAGAATATATAGATTAGAGATCGACGTACCGGGGAATGAGGCTACTCCTTATGGGAAATCATGGGGTATTTTAATAAGGGGGTTAGGAATGGATGGATATTCGTGTGAATATATCTTTGGTCTGCGAGGTAGCCGTCCCGGCGCGTAACCTTGACGCGCCCATCGAACCTCACCATTGCGACCGTCAAATATTAAAATATTGCCGGAATCGGTCACCTTCAGATAGTTATTTTTCCAACACGATCTATCCAGAGTCTCCGCACTTTGCGCGAACCATATTCGATCTCGTGATGGGTCGTATAAGAAGCCTGAATTACTCACTACAAACTGGAGTGGTTCCCGCCCTCTATCACGCAGCGTAGTACTGTATGGCTGCCTATGGTCTGCGACAGCCACCTAATCAGGGGCACGTACTCATTGTCCACAGACGTTGACCACAGACGCACCCAGAAACAATCCCAGTCTATAACACATAAAAATCCTACAACCAGAAAGAAATCCTCCTGCACGCCTTTTCCAAAATTACACTCAAAGAACTTGCCATAATCACCGATACGAAACACGCCTACCTGCCAGTCACCGAACACCACATTTGCCATCTTAATCAAATACAGACAAGAACACTCCCACACATGAGACTTGGCGACACATGAAGTTTATAATAGCGACCACGACAATCATTTTATCAGGATGCAGCTTAGAGATACCCTTAGTATTTCCTGACAGACAGGAAATTCAATTCAAGTGCGATATAGACCCATACAAACAGGGCTGCGAAAGACAGATGGATTATCAAGAGCATTTTCGCTTGATCAAAAAACCAACAACCTAAAGACAACAACTCGGATCTGTTTGGTTGCCTGACAAGCGAGAACCAAGGCTGCACCAGCGAGGTGATCGCTCGCATCATCGCCTGGCGAAAAACACAGGGACTGCCCTGCTCAAGGATGCTTGAAAAAGAGGGCCGACCTTTTCGCCTGGCAGCCCTGCGCGCATGCACGCGATTGATCGGAGAGCTTTCGTGAGCCGCACGGTAAAGCAGTATGAAAACGAATTGACTGCACCAATAGCAGAAGCAATTAGCAAGTATCCAGACCTAATACGACAGATACTTGAAGGAACGGTTCTACACCGCGTTCAACCCTCTCGGTACGATGCCAACCCTGTTAACTATCGCGCCGACTCCGATACACGCTACGCCGACCCTGACAAATTGATTGGGGTCTATTACCTGGGTTTTACACAGGAAGTTGCCGTGGCCGAGAGTTTCCAGCCTGGCCAAGGTGTGGATGATCAACCCGTGCGCTTTTCTCGGCTTGAGGGGACTTCGCTGCACCAGCTAAAGGCCGCTCGCATCTTGAATGTGATTGATGTTGCCGCCCTGGCGAATCGGGCCACACATCACAAAGTACGGGATATCGTGCAGGCGAAGGGCCAAGGCAGAGAGGGCTACGCACTCACCCAGAAAATCAGCCAGGCATGCATATACCGAAATGACGTTGATGGGCTGCTTTATCAATCAACCGTCTATTCCGTCACCGGCTCCCTGAAGGGATGCAATCTCGTCTTATTCGCAGGCCGCTCAACCCAGATCGAAGCAGTGGACTACCAGCCTGTGATGGAGGTGGTGCTATCTAACGGTGAAACAGCAATCGAGTTTCTGGATAGCTTAGGTGTAGCGCTGGAGTAAGCACACAAAAAATGAGCTTTACCAGGCCGGTTTCACTGCCCCGCCGTTAAGGCATTTACGTAGTCGCGCTTGATGATTTCCAGGGCCGCACTGTCATCCAGTAAATTGAAACGCGGCAGTTCATTGCTTGGCTCTCCAGGATTTGAGTAGTCCATTTTGCCGACCAAATGCTGAACCAGAAAATTCATGGCCTCGACATCAGCGGGGTCAACATTGAGGGCATTGATCAGTTTTGCAACAACTACCCTGGGCTTGTTATCCGCAAACTGAAACGACGGGTAGAATTTTCTGCGGTTACCGGTATTGGTGTACGCAAGCAGGTTTCCACCCTTTGCCTTCTGACTCAGCGCTTGCTTTGTGATACCCAGGATTTCGCAGGCCGCCTTGGCGTCCAGCAACTCGCAGCGACTGTCGACCCGCTCGAACGCACGCGCTTTCATCCTGGACACGGCTTCCTGATTACGCGTTGCGATACTACGTTTCGTCTCGACGTCTACCTTGGCAAGCGTGGCAAAAGCTTTGTCGTCTGCAAGGTCCAATGCCTTCAGCACCACCGCTTCCGATGCACGGGCAAGGTGCTCCTCAAAGCGCTCACGTAATGCAGCCTTGGCGGCTTCGATACGACCGATCACTGGATGGAGTGCTTCGTGTGTCACTGTAGTCATGGGACCTCCTCAGGGCCTGAATCGCCCCTACGTCCATAGGCTAGAGCAGCGGGCCAACGCATGTCAACTTGTCAACTTGTATACTTGTCAACCCACCAGCTCATTCCAAGCGCATGAGCCACAAACAAAAAACCCCGCCGAAGCGGGGTTTTCCATGCAGCACTAACGCTTAGATCGCACCGCGCTGACGCAGCACGTCCAACACCTGCTTCACGCCCTCTTCCACGCTGGTGGTTTGGGTATCGATCACCAGGTCGGCGTCCAGCGGCACATCGTACGGGAAGCTTTCGCCCGGGATGTTGTCGCCGCCAGCGGCGTACAGGCCCTGCGGGTCACGCTCGCGGCAGGCAATCGGCGATGCCTGCACGTAAACGGTCACCAGGCGCTCTTTGCCGATCAGCGCCTTGGCCTGTTCACGGCCTTCGGCATCCGGGGCAACGAACGCTGCCAGGGTCAGCATGCCGGCTTCGTTGAACTGGCGCGCCACATGGGCGGCACGACGCCAGTTCTCGGTGCGGCCAGCGCGATCCTGTGGCAGGCCTTTGTTCAGGTCGTGACGCAGGTTCTGGCCATCGAGCACGTAGACAGCACGGCCCATGTCGAACAGCTTGCGCTCAACGGCATAGGCCAGGGTGCTCTTGCCAGCGCCGGACAGGCCGCTGAACAGCACGGTGGCCGGCTGCTGACCGAAGCGCAGGGCGCGCTCTTCGGTGGACACGTGAGCCTGCTTGCCATGCTGGCCAGTGGTGCCATGCGGCAGGACTGGCGGGGCGATGATCATGCCGGCACCGACCGTGCCGTTGGTCAGGCGGTCGATGACGATGAACGCGCCGGTAGTGCGGTTGCTGTCGTAACCGTCCAGGGCAATTGCAGCGTCCAGGGCAACCTTGACGCGGCCGATCTCGTTCAGTTGCAAGGCACTGGCAGCGCCCTGCTCCAGGGTGTTCACATCGACCTTGTGGGTGATGCTGGCAATCGAGCCCGGCACGTAGCTGGTGGCGCGCTTGATGTCGTATTTCTTGCCCGGCAGCATCGGCTCTTCGGCCATCCACACCAGCATGGCGTCGAACTGGTCGGTCACCGGCGGAACGTTGTCGGCATGCACCAGCAAGTCGCCACGGGAGATGTCGATCTCGTCTTCCATGGTCAGGGTCACCGCCTGGCCTGGGCCGGCGTTTTCCAGTTCACCTTCGTAGGTGACGATGGACTTGACCCGGCTGCTCTTGCCTGACGGCAGCACGACGATTTCGTCACCCTTGTGCACCACGCCGCTGGCGATGGTGCCGGCGAAGCCGCGGAAGTTCAGGTTCGGACGGTTGACGTACTGCACCGGGAAACGCAGGTCGGTGACATTGCGGTCGGCCGACACTTCCACGGTTTCGAGGATTTCCATCAGCGTCGGGCCGGCGTACCACGGCGATTGCTCGCTGTGATTGACCACGTTGTCGCCCTTGAGCGCCGACATCGGCACGAAGTGCAGGCTCGACGGCTTCAGGTTGATGGCTTCGGCGAACTTCAGGTAGTCGGCCTTGATCGACTCGAAGACGCCTTCATCGAAGCCTTTGAGGTCCATCTTGTTGACCGCGACCACGATGTGCTTGATGCCCAGCAGGGAAGCGATGTAGCTGTGGCGGCGGGTCTGGGTCTGCACGCCGTAACGGGCATCGACCAGGATGATCGCCAGGTCGCAGGTCGAGGCGCCGGTGGCCATGTTGCGGGTGTACTGCTCGTGGCCCGGGGTGTCGGCGATGATGAACTTGCGCTTGGCGGTAGAGAAGTAGCGGTAGGCGACATCGATGGTGATGCCCTGCTCGCGCTCGGCCTGCAGGCCGTCGACCAGCAGCGCCAGGTCGACTTCTTCGCCGGTGGTACCGACTTTCTTCGAATCGCGGGTGATGGCCTCGAGGTGGTCCTCGTAGATCATCTTCGAGTCGTGCAGCAGGCGCCCGATCAGGGTGCTCTTGCCGTCATCCACGTTACCGCAGGTGAGGAAACGCAGCAGTTCTTTACGCTCGTGCTGAGCCAGATAAGCGAGGATGTCTTCGCTGATCAAATCGGATTGGTGCGACATGATGAAACCCTGAAATTAGAAGTAGCCTTGGCGTTTTTTGTCTTCCATCGAGCCTGCGCCATCGTGGTCGATGACACGGCCCTGGCGTTCGGACGTACGAGTCAGGAGCATCTCCTGGATGATGTCCGTCAGGGTCTCGGCCTCCGACTCGACGGCACCCGTCAACGGGTAGCAGCCAAGGGTACGGAAACGCACTTTCTTCTTGACGATGCGAGCCTTTTCCTCGTCGGTGAGGTGCTCGAGGATGCGCTCGTCGTCGATCATGATCAGGGTGCCGTTCTTCTCGATCACTTCCCGCTCGGCGGCGAAGTACAGCGGCACGATCGGGATGCCTTCGAGGTAGATGTACTGCCAGATGTCCAGCTCGGTCCAGTTGGACAGCGGGAACACGCGGATCGACTCGCCCTTGTTGACCTTGCCGTTGTACACGTTCCACAGCTCGGGGCGCTGGTTTTTCGGGTCCCAGCGGTGCTTGCTGTCACGGAACGAGTAAACGCGCTCCTTGGCGCGCGACTTCTCTTCGTCGCGGCGGGCACCACCGAAAGCAGCGTCGAAACCATGCTTGTCCAATGCCTGCTTCAGGCCCTGGGTCTTCATGATGTCGGTGTGCTTGGAGCTGCCATGGGTGAACGGGTTGATACCCTGGGCCACACCTTCCGGGTTGACGTGGGTGATCAGTTCCAGGCCCATTTCCTCGACCATCTTGTCGCGGAAGCTGTACATCTCCTGGAATTTCCACTGGGTGTCGACGTGCATCACCGGGAACGGCAGCTTGCCCGGGAAGAAGGCTTTGCGCGCCAGGTGCAGCATCACGGCGGAGTCCTTGCCGATCGAGTACAGCATCACCGGGTTATCGAACTCGGCGGCCACCTCGCGGATGATGTGGATGCTCTCCGCCTCCAGCTGTTTCAAGTGCGTCAGTTTGTCGACCATGGCTACTCACGAAAAACGATCTTATGGACGGCCTGCGGGCCGTGTTCGAGCGAGCCACTTTATCACAGCGGCTGATTCTATTTAGGAGGCGGACTAGATCGAAACAATCTAACGATATGACTGGGGGTTTGGGCCAATGCGGGCCTCTTCGCGGGTCTGTGGGAGCGGGTTTACCCGCGAAGAGGTCGGTACAGGTCTCAGATTGGATTCGGACAATCGATGAACAGGTGCTCCACGGCAAACCGCCGCGCCAGGTAATCCCCCAGCGCCTGCACGCCGTACCGCTCAGTGGCATGGTGCCCAGCGGCGATAAAGCTCACGCCATTCTCCCGTGCGCTGTGGAAGGTCTGCTCGGACGCCTCGCCACTGATGAACAGGTCAACCCCCGCGGCAATCGCGGTATCGATGTAGCCCTGCCCGCCTCCGGTGCACCAGCCGACCCGGCGAATCATCGCGTCGCCTTCGACCAGCAACGGCTCACGCCCCATCACCTCCTGCACCCGCCGGGCGAAATCCCGTGCCGTCATTGGCTCAGCCAGCGACCCGACCAGCCCGACCACTTTGGGGTTCTCTGGGTCCAGCGGCCCCTCGACGGTAATGTCCAGCTGGCGCGCCAGTTGCACGTTGTTACCCACCTCGGGGTGCACGTCCAGAGGCAAGTGGAAGGCCAGCAGGCTGATGTCGTGCTTGAGCAAGGTTTTCAGACGGCGCTGCTTGATACCGGTGATGCAGGGGTTCTCGCCCTTCCAGAAATAGCCGTGGTGAACCAGTATCAGGTCGGCATCGGCCTCCACCGCCGCATCGAGCAACGCCTGGCTGGCGGTCACGCCACTGACGATGCGACTGACCTGCGGTCGCCCTTCGACCTGCAGGCCATTGGGGCAGTAATCCTGGATCTTCGCGCTGCCCAGGTAGCGTTCGGCTTCCTCGACCAGGGTGTTCAGGGCGACGGCCATGGAAAATCTCCTCGAAATCTGCGCTTTCGACGGGCACAACGCCCGTATAATGGCCGCCATTATGGGCCGTCGCCGGCTTCGGGGAAACCGGCGGCAGTCGCTTGGGGGATAAGGCTGCGGTGTTCCATTCGCGGGCAAGCCCGCTCCCACAGGGGTTGCGCAGAACCTGTGGGAGCGGGCTTGCCCGCGAATAGAACAACACGGTTTCAGCGGTGCCGATCAATGGCTTCAGGTGTATGATCGCGCGCGCTCGCACCCCGCTGCGCTGCCATTGGCCCCCGCCCCACTCCCAGGATTCGTTCATGCTCAAGGCTCTGCGTTATTTTGGCTGGCCCCTGATTACTGGCGTAATGATCGCCATGCTGGTCATCCAGCGTTTCCCTGAATGGGTCGGCCTGCCCAGCCAGGACGTCAACCTGCAGCAGGCACCGCAGACCACCCGGATCATGCAGGGCCCGGTGTCCTACGCCGACGCCGTGACCCTCGCCGCGCCCGCAGTGGTCAACCTCTACACCACCAAAGTGGTGAACAAGAGCGCCCATCCGCTGTTCGAAGACCCGCAGTTCCGCCGCTTCTTCGGCGACAACCTGCCCAAGCAGCGGCGCTGGGAATCGAGCCTGGGCTCGGCCGTGATCATGAGCCCTGAAGGCTACCTGCTGACCAACAACCACGTTACCAGTGGTGCCGACCAGATCGTGGTGGCGCTCAAGGACGGCCGTGAAACCCTGGCGCGGGTGGTCGGCAGCGACCCGGAGACTGACCTCGCGGTCCTGAAGATCGACCTCAAGAGCCTGCCGGCGATCACCATCGGCCGCTCCGACAACATCCACATCGGCGATGTCTCGCTGGCCATCGGCAACCCCTTCGGCGTCGGCCAGACCGTGACCATGGGCATCATCAGCGCCACCGGCCGCAACCAGCTGGGCCTGAACAACTACGAAGACTTCATCCAGACCGACGCCGCCATCAACCCGGGCAACTCCGGTGGTGCGCTGGTCGATGCCAACGGCAACCTGATCGGCATCAACACAGCCATCTTCTCCAAGTCCGGTGGCTCGCAGGGCATCGGCTTCGCCATCCCAGTGAAGTTGGCGTTGGAGGTGATGAAGTCGATTGTCGAGCATGGTCAGGTGATCCGTGGCTGGCTGGGCATCGAAGTGCAGCCGTTGAGCCAGGAGCTGGCCGAGTCGTTCGGTATGCAAGGGCGTCCCGGCATCGTCGTGGCGGGAATCTTCCGCGATGGCCCGGCGCAAAAGGCCGGCTTGCAGTTGGGTGACGTGATCCTGAGCATCAACGGCGAACCGGCGGGTGACGGGCGCAAGTCGATGAACCAGGTGGCGCGGATCAAGCCGAACGAGAAGATCACCATCGAGGTGGTGCGCAATAGCCAGCAATTGAAGCTGATTGCCGAGGTAGGCCTGCGCCCACCACCTGCGCCGGTGGCGGCTCAGGAAGAAAAATGACAAGGGGCCGCAATGCGGCCCCCGTTACATCAGTGCAGAATCTGGCTGAGGAACAACTTGGTCCGGTCACTGCGTGGCCGGTCGAAGAAGTCATCCGGCGCCGCCTGCTCGACGATCTCCCCTTTGTCCATGAAGATCACCCGGTTCGCCACGGTGCGGGCGAAGCCCATTTCGTGGGTTACGCAGAGCATGGTCATACCGTCCTCGGCCAGGCCAACCATGGTGTCGAGCACTTCCTTCACCATTTCCGGGTCAAGCGCCGAAGTAGGCTCGTCGAACAGCATGATCTTGGGCTTCATGCACAGCGCCCGGGCAATCGCCACACGCTGCTGCTGGCCACCGGACAACTGCCCCGGATACTTGTGCGCCTGCTCCGGAATGCGTACGCGCTCCAGATAGTGCATGGCGATTTCCTCGGCCTTGCGCCGTGGCATCTTGCGTACCCACATGGGCGCCAGGGTGCAGTTCTCGAGGATGCTCAGGTGCGGGAACAGGTTGAAGTGCTGGAACACCATGCCCACCTCGCGGCGGATCGCCTCGATCTGCTTGAGGTCGTTGGTCAGTTCCACGCCATCGACGACGATGCGCCCCTGCTGGTGCTCTTCCAGGCGGTTGAGACAACGGATGGTGGTGGACTTGCCCGAGCCGGACGGCCCGCACAGCACGATTCGCTCACCCTGGCGCACGTTCAGGTTGATGTCCTTGAGCACATGGAACTGGCCGTACCACTTGTTCACGCCCTGCATCTGGATGATGCCTTCGGGGCCGGCAGGCTGCTTGATCGCTTCACTCATTTCGAAACTCCTAACGCTTGTGGCCAGTGTCCAGCTTGCGCTCCAGGTGCATGGAGTAGCGGGACATACCGAAACAGAAAATCCAGAAAACCAGGGCCGCGAACACATAGCCTTCGGTGGCCATGCCCAGCCAAGCCGGGTCGGCAGCTGCCTGCTTGACGCTGTTGAGCAGGTCGAACAGGCCGATGATGATCACCAGACTGGTGTCCTTGAACAACGCAATGAAGGTGTTGACGATGCCTGGAATCACCAGCTTCAGCGCCTGGGGCAGAATCACCAGGCCCATCGCACGCCAGTAGCCCAGGCCCATGGCCGCAGCGGCTTCGTACTGGCCCTTGGGGATGGCCTGCAGGCCGCCCCGAACCACTTCGGCGATATAGGCCGACTGGAACAGGATCACGCCGATCATTGCCCGCAGCAGCTTGTCGAAGCTCATGCCCTCAGGCAGGAACAACGGCAGCATCACCGAAGACATGAACAGCACGGTGATCAACGGCACGCCGCGCCAGAACTCAATGAAGGTTACGCAAACCACCTTCACCGCCGGCATGCGCGAACGCCGCCCCAGGGCCAGCAAAATGCCCAGCGGCAAGGCGCCGACGATGCCGACCGTCGCGATGACCAAGGTCAGCATCAAGCCGCCCCACTGGCTGGTCGCCACATTCTCCAGTCCCAGAACGCCACCGTGCAGCAGCGTGTAGGCCAGGATCGGGTATAGCACCAGGAAGCCCAGGCCATAAACGGCTTTACGTGGGAAACGCTTGATGAACAGCGGCGCGGCACCGAGCACGGCAAGCCACACGGTCAGGTCCACGCGCCAGCGCAATTCGGCCGGGTAGTAGCCGTACATGAACTGGCCAAAGCGCTGCTGGACGAACACCCAGCAGGCGCCCTCCTTGGTGCAATCAGCGCGGGTGGTGCCGACCCAGTTGGCGTCGATCAACGCCCACTGCACCAGCGGTGGCACGATCAGCCACACCAGGTACACGGCGAACAGGGTCAGCAAGGTGTTGAGCCAGCTGGAGAACAGGTTGGCACGCATCCATGCGAGTACGCCGACGGTTTTCACCGGTGGCGGCATGTCAGGTTTGAAAACATGGGCATTCACGGGCGTATCCTCACCGCTCGATCAGCGCAATGCGCTTGTTGTACCAGTTCATCAGCAGCGAAATGCTGATGCTGATGGCGAGATAGACACTCATGGTGATGGCGATCACCTCGATGGCCTGGCCGGTCTGGTTGAGCACGGTACCGGCGAACAGCGAGACCATCTCCGGGTAGCCGATACCGGCAGCCAGGGACGAGTTCTTCGCCAGGTTCAGGTACTGGCTGGTCAGCGGCGGAATGATCACCCGCAGTGCCTGGGGGATGATTACCTTGCGCAGGGTCGGGCCCTCGCGCAGCCCCAGCGAACGGGCGGCCTCGGTCTGGCCATGGCTGACCGAACGGATGCCGGAACGCACGATCTCGGCGATGAACGCTGCGGTGTAGATGGTCAGCGCCAGGGTCAGCGCCAGCAGCTCAGGAATCAGCACCCAGCCACCGACGAAGTTGAAGCCTTTCAACTCCGGCACTTCCCAGTGCACCGGGCTGCCGAACAGCAAGGCGCAGGCACCGGGAATGACGATGACCAGTGCCAGGCCGACCCAGAACTTGTGGAACGGCTCGCCGGTTTCATCGAACCGCTTGTTGGCGTAACGCACCATCAACACGATGGCCACGATCGCCAGCCCCAGCGCGATGACGAATGGCCAGAAGCCCTCGGCCATGGAGGCGCCCGGCATGTTCAGGCCGCGGTTGCTGATGAAGAAGGTGTCGTCGATGTTGATGCTGCCCCGCGGTCCTGGCAGGGTCAGAAACACCGCGAAGTACCAGAACAGAATCTGCAGCAGCGGCGGAATGTTGCGGAAGGTCTCCACATACACGGTTGCCAGCTTGTTGATCATCCAGTTCGGCGACAAGCGCGCCACGCCGATGATGAAGCCCAGGATCGTCGCCAGAATGACACCGATGAACGTCACCAACAGGGTGTTGAGCAGGCCGATGACGAACACACGCGCATAGCTGTCGGACTCCACGTAAGGAATCAGGTGCTGGGCGATGCCGAAGCCGGCGCTGCGGTCGAGGAAGTCGAAGCCGGAGGTGATGCCCCGGTGTTGCAGGTTGGTCTGCGTGTTGTGGAACAGGTACCAGCCCAGACCGACCACGAAGACGATCGTGAGGATCTGGAACAGCCACGCGCGCACACGTGGATCGCTCAGGGATAACCCCTTGGGTGCGCCGATTTGATTTTGCATGAAGTGCCCCGGAAAAAAGGGATTCGAACAACCTGCGGCGGCGGAATGCCGCCGCAGGGTGCAACCATCAGCGCACAGGTGGCGCGTACTGGATGCCGCCGTTGTTCCACAGGGCGTTCATGCCACGGTCGATCTTCAGGTCGGTGCTCTGGCCCAGGTTCTTCTCGAACACTTCGCCGTAGTTGCCGACTTGCTTGACGATCTGCACTACCCAGTCCTTGGGCAGCTTGAGGTCTTTGCCATATTCGCCATCGGCGCCCAGCAGACGGGCGACATCAGGGTTCTTGGTGGACTTGGCTTCAGCCTCGACGTTCTTCGAGGTGATACCCGCCTCTTCGGCGTTGAGCATGGCGAACAGGGTCCACTTGACGATGCTGAACCACTCTTCGTCGCCCTTGCGCACCACCGGGCCCAGAGGCTCCTTGGAGATGGTTTCCGGCAGCACCACGTACTCGGTCGGCGCGGCCAGCTTGGAGCGCTGGGCAAACAGCTGCGACTTGTCCGAGGTCAGCACGTCGCAACGACCGGACTCCAGCGACTTGGCGCTTTCGTCGGAAGTGTCGAAGGTGATCGGGGTGTACTTGAGATTATTGGCGCGGAAGAAGTCGGAAACGTTCAGCTCGGTGGTGGTACCGGCCTGGATGCAGATGGTCGCGCCATCGAGTTCCTTGGCGCTGGAGACGCCCAGCTTCTTGTTGACCAGGAAACCTACACCGTCATAGTAGGTGACACCGGCGAACACCAGGCCCATGCCGGCATCACGCGAGCTGGTCCAGGTAGTGTTACGCGACAGCACATCGACTTCGCCCGACTGCAGCGCGGTGAAACGCTCCTTGGCGTTGAGCTGGCTGAACTTGACCTTGGTGGCGTCACCGAACACCGCAGCGGCGACAGCGCGGCATACGTCGGCGTCGATACCGACGATCTTGCCCTGGGCATCAGGGACCGAGAAACCTGGAAGACCGTCGCTCACGCCACACTGGACGAAGCCCTTCTTCTTCACCGCATCGAGAGTGGCGCCGGCCTGTGCGAAGCTGGTGGCTCCCAGCGCGGCGGCAGCGGTCAGGACTGCCAGGGTGGTTTTCAACATCTTCATTCACAACCTCCAAATCGCTCTTGTTGTACCGAGCCGGAATTGCACCGCACCCTTATGAGGCGCATCCGACCCTTGTTGGCTTGTTATTGGGTCAATTGGCGCAATGAGCTGTTCTATGACAGCCTTCGCGTGCAAAGGGTGTTACCGTCGCGGATAGTCCCTTTGCCTCAAGGGTTCCATAGCAAAGCGCGTACCACAGTTGCTGGCTGTAGCGTTTAAGCAGTCGTCAAGTAGGAAAAGTTGTATCGTTGCGACATTCTTTTTCTGACAATCAATGCCCGCGCCTTTTTTTCATGCACACGATCCATTGGCACGCACACTTTCGGAGCAGTCATGACCAACCCGCTGATTCTTGAACCGCAGAAAACCGCAGACGCCTGTGTGATCTGGTTGCACGGCCTGGGTGCCGACCGTTACGACTTCCTACCGGTGGCCGAATTTCTGCAAGAGCGGCTGCTCAGTACCCGCTTCGTCATGCCCCAGGCCCCGACCCGCCCGGTGACCATCAACGGCGGCTATGCCATGCCCAGCTGGTATGACATCAAGGCCATGACCCCGGCGCGCGCCATCGACGAAGCGCAACTGGAAGAGTCGGCGCAGCAGGTCATCGCGCTGATCAAGGCCGAGCAAGCCAAGGGCATCAGCCTGTCGCGCATCTTCCTGGCCGGTTTCTCCCAGGGCGGCGCGGTGGTACTGCACACTGCCTATATAAAGTGGCAGGAAGCCCTGGGCGGTGTGATTGCGCTGTCCACCTATGCCCCGACCTTTACCGACGGCAACCAGCTCAGCGCCTGCCAGCAGCGCACACCGGCGCTATGCCTGCATGGCGTGCACGACTCGGTGGTCATCCCATCCATGGGCCGTACCGCCTTCGAATACCTCAATACCTGGGGCGTGGCGGCGCAATGGCACGAATACCCGATGGAGCATGAAGTACAGGTTGCAGAACTCAACGACATCCAAAACTGGCTGGGCAAGCAGCTGCAATAAGCCGCTCCCGATGTAGCTGTCCGAGCATTCCACTACGCCGCGCCCGAATCTTGCATTACACTGCCCGGCGTACATTCCTTAACCAATTGATGAGACGATCGTGCTCAAGGCACTCAAGAAAATATTCGGCAAGGGAGACGCCGCGCCTCAGGCCGTCGAGCCCGTCGCCCCGGTGAATACGCCCGCGCCGGCACCGGCTGCGCAACCCGAGGTCGCCCCGACCAAGCCCAGCGCCAAACCCGCAGCGCCTGTTGTCGCCGACAAACCGGCCAAGGACAAGCCGCGCCGCGAGCGCAAGCCCAAACCGCAGGCAAACCTGTGGAAGCCGGAAGACTTCGTGGTCGAGCCGCAGGAAGGCAAGACCCGCTTCCATGACTTCAAGCTCTCCAACGAGCTGATGCATGCGATCCACGACCTCGGCTTCCCCTACTGCACCCCCATCCAGGCCCAGGTGCTCGGCCATACCCTGCGCGGCAAAGACGCCATCGGCCGGGCCCAGACCGGTACCGGCAAGACCGCTGCGTTCCTGATCTCGATCATCTCCCAGCTGCAGCAGACGCCGCCGCCCAAGGAACGCTACATGGGCGAACCGCGTGCGTTGATCATCGCCCCGACCCGCGAGCTGGTGGTGCAGATCGCCAAGGACGCCATGGCGCTGACCAAGTACAGCGGCCTGAACGTCATGAGCTTCGTCGGCGGCATGGACTTCGACAAGCAGCTGAAAAGCCTGGAAGCGCGCCACTGCGACATCCTGGTCGCCACCCCGGGCCGCCTGCTGGACTTCAACCAACGCGGCGAAGTGCACCTGGACATGGTCGAGGTGCTGGTGCTGGATGAAGCCGACCGCATGCTGGACATGGGCTTCATTCCACAAGTGCGCCAGATCATTCGCCAGACTCCGCCCAAGAGCGAGCGCCAGACCCTGCTGTTCTCCGCCACCTTCACCGACGACGTGATGAACCTGGCCAAGCAGTGGACCACCAACCCGGAAATCGTCGAGATCGAGCCGGAGAACGTGGCCAGCGAAACGGTCGAGCAACATGTTTATGCCGTCGCGGGCAGCGACAAGTACAAGCTGCTGTACAACCTGGTGACCCAGAACAAGTGGGAACGGGTGATGGTATTCGCCAACCGCAAGGACGAAGTGCGGCGCATCGAGGAAAAATTGGTGCGCGACGGCATCAACGCCGCCCAGCTTTCCGGGGACGTGCCTCAGCACAAGCGGATTCGCACCCTGGAGAACTTCCGTGAAGGCCGCATCACCGTGCTGGTGGCCACCGACGTGGCAGGCCGCGGCATCCACATCGATGGCATCAGCCACGTGATCAACTTCACCCTGCCTGAAGACCCGGATGACTATGTCCACCGCATCGGTCGTACCGGGCGGGCGGGCACCAGTGGCGTGTCGATCAGCTTTGCCGGTGAGGATGACTCCTACCAGCTGCCGGCGATCGAGGAGTTGCTGGGGCGCAAGATCAAATGTGAAATGCCGCCGGATGAGCTGTTGAAGCCGGTGCCGCGCAAGCACCATTAATCTGTGCCGGCCTCTTCGCGGGTAAACCCGCTCCCACAGGTCATGCTCTGACCCCAGGGGTAGCGGGGCTCCTGTGGGAGCCGGCTTGCCGGCGATCCGGGGCTACGCCCCGGCCATCCAACTCAGACCTACCAGCGCCCCGCCGCATCCTGATCGCTCTGCTTCCCTTCCACCCAGCGCGCCCCCTCCCGGGTATTCTCTTTTTTCCAGAATGGCGCCCGGGTCTTCAGATAATCCATGATGAAATTGCAGGCATCGAACGCTGCCTGCCGGTGGGCACTGGCCACGCCGACGAACACGATCGGCTCGCCCGGCTCCAGGGCACCAATGCGGTGCAACACCTCCACCTTCAGCAACGGCCAGCGCTGCTCGGCCTCTACCACGATCTTGGCCAGGGCCTTCTCGGTCATGCCCGGATAGTGCTCGAGGAACATCCCGGCCACCTCCTGGCCATCGTTGAAGTCGCGCACATAGCCCACGAAGCTGACCACCGCGCCTACGCCGACATTGGCGGCGTGCATGGCATTGGTCTCAAGCCCTGGGTCGAACGCCCCTTCCTGCACTCGCACCGTCATGTTCAGCCTCCGGTCACCGGTGGGAAGAACGCCACGTCGTCGCCCTCCTCCAACGGCTCATCGAGCCTGCACAGCTCTTCATTACGGGCGCACATCAGGTTCTGCTCGGCCAGCACCGCATACTGCCCACCCTTGGCCACCAGCGCCTGGCGCACATCGTCCAGCACCTTGAACTCGCCCTCCACACGCTCGGCATCCAGCCCCAGCAATTCGCGGTAACGGGCGAAATACATCACTTTGACCTTCATCACGCCTCCACCTTGTAGTGGCCGCTCTTGCCGCCAAGTTTCTCCAGCAGGCGCACCTGCTCGATGACCATGCCTTTGTCCACGGCCTTGCACATGTCGTAGATGGTCAGTGCGGCAACGCTGGCGGCGGTCAGGGCTTCCATCTCGACGCCGGTCTGCCCGGCCAGCTTGCAGCGGGCGACGATACGCACGGCATCCTGGCCATCGGCACTCAGCTCGACCTTGACGCTGGTGAGCATCAACGGGTGGCACAGCGGAATCAGGTCGCTGGTCTTTTTCGCCGCCTGAATGCCGGCGATGCGTGCCACGGCGAACACATCGCCCTTGGGGTGCTCGCCGTCGACGATCATCTGCAAGGTCTGCGGCAACATGCGCACCCGCGCTTCGGCAGTGGCCTCGCGTTCGGTAACGGCTTTTTCAGTGACGTCGACCATGTTGGCGCGCCCCTGGGAATCGAGATGAGTCAGCACTGCTTTGCTCCTGTGGAGGGAACTAAAGAGTGTAAACCTGTGGGTCAGGTTTGAGCAGTGCAATGTATCGACAGTCCTGGCCTCTTCGCGGGTAAACCCGCTCCCACAGGCTTATCACCGAATTCAAAGCCGTGATGCTCCTGTGGGAGCGGGTTTACCCGCGAAGAGGCCGGGCGGCGCACCGCCCGGCGACAGGGGTTACAGATGCGACTCGGCGTACTCTGCCAGCACCGAACGCGGCACGCCCTGAAGCGTGATATGCACACCATGGGGGAAGTCCTTGAAGCGCTCGGTCAGGTAGGTCAGGCCCGAGCTGGTCGCGGACAGGTAGGGGGTGTCGATCTGCGCCAGGTTGCCCAGGCAGACCACCTTGGAACCGGAGCCGGCACGGGTGATGATGGTTTTCATCTGGTGCGGCGTCAGGTTCTGGCACTCGTCGATCAGGATCAGGCTTTGTTGGAAGCTGCGGCCACGAATGTAGTTGAGCGACTTGAACTGCAGCGGAACCCGCTCGAGGATGTACTCGACGCTGCCATGGGTGCTTTCGTCATCCATGTGCAAGGCTTCGAGGTTGTCGGTGATGGCGCCCAGCCAAGGCTCCATCTTCTCGGCCTCGGTGCCCGGCAGGAAGCCGATCTCCTGGTCCAGCCCCTGCACGCTGCGGGTGGCGATGATGCGCCGGTAGCGCTTGCTGACCATGGTCTGCTCGATGGCTGCGGCCAGCGCCAGGATGGTCTTGCCCGAGCCAGCTGCGCCGGTCAGGTTGACCAGATGGATATCCGGGTCGAGCAAGGCGAACAGCGCCAGGCTCTGATGGATGTCTCGCGGCTTAAGGCCCCAGGCCTCCTGATGCAGCAGCGGCTCCTGGTGCAGGTCGAGCAGCAGCAGTTCGTCGTTGCGAATACCCTTGATCCAGCCGACGAAGCCTTGCTCATCGATGATGAACTCATTGACGTGCACCGCTGGCAGGTTGTCGATCAGTTGCACCCGATGCCAGGTGCGACCACGTTCCTGACGGGTGTCGACCTTGCTGACACGGTCCCAGAACGAGCCGGTGACCGAATGGTAGCCCTTGGACAGCAACGACACGTCATCGACCAGCTGGTCGGTGCTGTAGTCCTCGGCGGCGATGCCACAGGCACGCGCCTTCAGGCGCATGTTGATGTCCTTGGTCACCAGCACCACGTCCAGGTCGGTGCGGCGCGCACGCAGCTCGAGGAGCTGGTTGATGATGATGTTGTCGGCCAGGTTCTCCGGCAACAGGCGGTTGGGTTCACTTCGCGGGCTCATCAGGATCGACAGGAACCCTTTGGGCCCGCTTTTGCCACGCTGGATCGGCACACCCTGCTCGACATCGCTGGGTGATGCATCTCCAAGGGTCTGGTCAATAAGGCGGATGGCCTGGCGGCATTCAGCGGCGATGGTATGTTTGCCAGTCTTGAGCTTGTCGAGTTCCTCCAGCACGGTCATCGGGATCGCGACGTGGTGCTCCTCGAAGTTCAGCAATGCATTGGGGTCGTGAATCAGGACGTTGGTATCGAGCACATACAGGATTGGCTTGCTGGAGGAAGGGTTGCGTCCTTGGTCATCCATACTCGGTCACCTTATGTCGAAGCCACACGGCGCGCTCTTGTGCGCCGCAGAGTGACCGCCGGTCTTCCCGTATCCGCGTTGTTACGGGCGGGAAGCATACCTGCAAGGAGGGCCTGGATGACGCCACCTGTGCTGCAGGAATCGGCTGTCTGGTTTCTTCATACCGCAAAAACCATGACTAAAAAAAGTATTTTTACGTGTCGGTGAAGTTTATTTTTCCGAATGACGAACAGGGGTTGGCGACCAGGCGCGTCGGGGCTACAGTCAGAAGTCATACCCCTGTTTCTCGATAGCCGTAATCGCGGCAGTCCTCCCAACCGATCCCGCTTTGCGCCGTGTTGTGCAACAACCACTCCACCACCGGCTGCGCCTTGGGCAGGCTGTCATGCAGCTGGATCACGCCCTTGCGCCACAGCAACATCAGGGTCAAAACGCGCTGCGCCGAGGCCTCGGCAGTGAGGGCGGTGGCGTCCTGAGCATCGATATCCCATAACGAAACCCGCAGCTGCTGGCTGGCCATGAATGCCTCGCCATCGGCCCGACGCTGCCCGTATGGCGGGCGAAACAGCGGCACATACTGTTCCGGCAGGTCGGCCTGCACCCGGGCCTGGCTGCGCTTGAGCGAATCCTGCCAGCCCTGCCACTGGGCATGGGAACGGTACTCCCAGCCCTGGATACCTACGCATTGCCCCCGGTAAAGCTGGCCCAGCGCATTGGCCTTGCCGCTGTCGCGCCGCTGCTGCAGCCGGTTGCCCAATACGAAGAAAGTGCCCTGCATCTTCTGCTTGCGCAGGTATCGGCTCAATGCATCGGTGCTGCCACCCTCCGGGCCTGGGCCGCCCACGAAGGTCAACAGGAACATGCGGTCGTTCAGCTCATCGCCATTGCGTTCACGGCTGGACAGCCGCTCGACCTCGCTGCTGGTCTGCGGTAACAGAGCCGCCTTGCGCAATTGCTCATCCAGATACAGCACATGGAACTGGTGGCTGGGCTCAACCCAACCGGTATAGAACGTGCCGACATCGGCTGCGAATGTCGCCGCTTGCGTACGCAAATCAGCCATTGACTCAACCGGATAGCAGAACGAGGCATCCTGTTCGCAACTGCGCTGCGCTTGCTGGTAACCCTGGAATAGTTGCTGCCACATGCGTGCCCGCACCGCGCGGATTTTCTGCAGGTTGATCTGCCGCAAACCCAAACGCTTGGCCAGTGCCGCATCGTCCAGCAGCTCGCTTTCGTGCAGCACCTGGGCGAACGAGAGAATTTCAGCGCGCGACGCGACATCGAACAGCGCCGGGCTTTTCAATTCTTCTGGCCACAAGCTGCGGTCCAGGCTGGCCGCTGGGATGGGGGCAGCCTGGGCAGACAGGCTCAACAGCAGGGCCAGGACGGCACCAGCAATGCGCACGATCGGACTCTCCGCAGCGGCGAAACGCGCACTATAGCGCCTGATTCGGCGATGGTCTGTGACTATCGTCGCCATAGTTTGGACTTACCCCCATCTATCCGTAGAATTCGCGGCAACGATTCCAGGAGCCGAACCGATGCTGACGGTGATTTCCCCCGCCAAGACCCTCGACTATGAAACCCCGCCGGTAACCGAGCGTTTCACCCTGCCCCAGTACCTGGACGACTCCCAGGAACTGATCCAGCAACTGCGCGAGCTGTCGCCAGCCCAGATCAGCGAACTGATGCACCTGTCCGACAAGCTCGCCGGCCTCAACGCCGCCCGTTTCGGCAGCTGGACCCCGGAGTTCACCCCGGCCAACGCCAAACAGGCCCTGCTGGCCTTCAAAGGCGACGTCTACACCGGCCTGGATGCCGAAACCCTCGGTGAAGACGACTTCAGCTACGCCCAGAACCACCTGCGCATGCTCTCTGGCCTGTACGGCCTGCTGCGTCCCTTGGACCTCATGCAGCCCTACCGCCTGGAAATGGGCACCAAGCTGGCCAATGCCCGCGGCAAAGACCTGTACGCCTTCTGGGGCACACGCATCAGCGAGTGGCTGAACCAGGCGCTGGCCGAACAAGGTGACGACCTGCTGCTGAACCTTGCCAGCAACGAGTACTTCAGCGCGGTGAAGCGCTCGGCGCTCAAGGCACGGGTGATCAACGTCGACTTCAAGGACCTGAAGAACGGCCAGTACAAGATCATCAGTTTCTACGCCAAGAAAGCCCGCGGCATGATGAGCCGCTTCGTGATCCAGGAGCAGGTCAACGATCCGGAGCAACTCAAGCAGTTCGACGTGCAGGGGTACTACTACAGTGCCGAGCAGTCGAAGGCGGATCATCTGGTGTTCTTGCGCGATCACCCGGCTGATTGACGCTATCGGCCCAATCGCTGACATGCCGGCGATTGGGCCGGGTACAGCAGCCTGCTCAAGGCATCCGCACATAGCCTGCCTCCAAGCCCGATACTTCGACGCCTTGTGCCACGGTTGCAACGACCTCGACCGGCACGGTGCGCTCTGGCTGGTCATCCGCCGTGCGAAATATCACATGAGCCTGCCCGGCTTCGTCCACGCGCAACGCTTCAGGCGGTAGCGCAATACCTTGCTCGCTGCGATGGACGATGATCGCCAGCTGCGCGCTCATGCCCAGGCGCACCCCCAAGCCCAGGGGTTCGGACGGCAGGTCGAACGCAACCAGCAGGTCGTACCAGCTTCCCTGCCCTTCATCCTCCCTGGCCTGCGCCGCTATCCACTGCACACGCCCAGCGAACTGCCGCCCAGCAGCCATGACCTGCACCGGCATCCCTTCCTGGAGACTGCCCAGGTCACCCTGCTCCACCTTCGCCAGCACTTGCAGCCGCTCCAGGTCCATCAATGTCAGAAGCGGCAAGCCCCGCGCGACCTGCTGCCCCACCTGCAAGCGCTGTTGCTGCCTGCCAGCGCCGACACTCACTCGCGTCACCAGTGCTGCAAATGGCGCCTTGAGTACCCGCTGTTCGCGCAACTGGACCAACGCCTGCCAAAGCGCCTGGGCATTGGCCAATTCCATTTGCGCGATACGCAGCGCATCCCCCTCACCCCGCGCTCGGGTCAACGCCAATTCCTGCTGCGCATCCTCCACGCTCTGCCGCTGAGCCCGCACCTGCTGAACAAGGTTGTCGACCTCAAGGCGCGCGACAATGCCGCGCTCGAACAATCGCCGGGTGTCGTCCAACGCCGCCTGGCTTGCCGCCAATGTGCCACGTGCGCTGTCAAGCAAGCGTCGGGCCCGCGCCACTTCCGGTCCGCTCTGCCAGCCCTGCAATTGGCGGTAAACTTCACCAGCCTTGAGCACTTCAGCTTCGGCCTGACGCAACCGAATCTCCAGGCCCGAGGTATCAAGCACCATCAGCGTCTGACCAGACTCCACCTGTTGCCCTTCTTCAACGGTTAAAGCCGCAATCAAACCCTCGAAAGGGGCTGCCAGGGTAAACTGACGACCGGCCTGAATCCGCCCGACCAGGCCCAACTGGCTTTCCAGTGGCTGCGGTTCCACACGTAGCCAATGCGCGGTGTTGCGCTGTGCTGTCGGCTCAGACCCAGGCAGCCAAAATGCTAACGACGCCACACACGACACGAATAGCGCGCACAACAGCAGCCGTCTAGTCATTGAGCGTTACCCCCCAACTATCCAGTGTGGTTCCCAAGGTCTGGTCCAGCTCGGCCTGGGCATTGAGGTAGGTGATCGTGGCGTCCAAATGCAGGCTCTGGGCGGTGCGCAGATCACTTTCAAAACTGAGCACCTGAAAGTTGCTCGAACGGCCCACGGCCAGTTTTTCCTGCTCGATCTGCAGTTTTCGACGTGACAACGACAATGCACGCTCGGCGATTTCCAGCTGGCGCCAACGTACGTCGATGTCTCGCACCGCATTGGCGACATCGCGCTGAAGTTGTTGATGGGACTCGGCCAGGCGTACCTGATGGTTCTCTACAGCGACACGGGCTCGTACCTCTGCCTGTCGACGGCTCAGATCACCAATGGGGATCTCCAGCTCCAGCCCCACATAGTGTTCCCACGCGCTGTTGTTGCCAGGGCGTTCTCGCACTTGCGCGGCACCGCCCACCAGCGACAGATCCCACCACTGCTCATCGCGTGCCACCTGCAAGTCAATCACCGCCTGTTCGCCAGCAATCAACTGCATCAGATAGGCTGGCTGCAATACTTCGGCTTTGGCCACAGCCTGTCGGCCATCCACCAGCAGCTGTCGTACCAGAGGCTTTTCCGTCGCACGCAGGGGCGTGGACAGCTCTATTGCCAGGGATTGAGCCAGCGCAAGACGGCTGCCGTGCAACTGATTGAGGCTGCCTTGCAAGGCCAGTTCCTGATTTGCAACTTCCGCTTCGGCCTGAACGATCTCGAACGCCGCCATGCGTCCTGAAGCGATCAACACCTGATTGATCTCGACCAGTTTCCGCGCTCGGGCCAGGCCATCACGAGCGATGCCCAGTTGCTCCTGGGCCTGCAGCAGTTCCCGATAGCGCCTGATGGTGTGGGTGATGACCTGCGCCACACTGTCCTTGAGTACCAATCGGTTGATCTGCTCGGTCAGCCTTGCGTGACGCAATGGAGCAGTGGCCACCGCTCGCCCGGCGCCGCGCAGCAGGGGCTGAATCACCAACAGGTTGGCACCATCACGGTAACGTGGCCCTGCTTCGTCGGCACGCCTGTGGCCATAGGCCCAGTCGAGGCTCAAGCGGGTGCCGTAGGGTGTCAGCAGGCTTGCCGAGGGAGCCAGTTCGGCTTCGCGAAAGCGGTCGTTTTGATTGCGATTGCCCAGGTACCGAGCCCTGATTGCCAACTGCGGGGCAAAGCGGTCGTGCGCCACACGCAACTCGAACTTCTGTGCAACACGGTCAAGATAGGCGCTGCGAACGGCACGGTTGTCACGCAAAGCCAAGGCGATAGCGTCCGCCAGCTCCAGCGCCAGCTCTTGCCCCTGTTCAACCGCGAACGCTCTGGCACTGACCACTTGGGCTTGTGTGGGCCGGGACGGTTGCAAGGCGTCACGAGCCAGCCCCTGCAAGGGAACCAGCACTGCGCAGGTGATGGCCAGCCACTTAGTCATCACGCAGCGCTACTACTGGCTGAAGACGTGCAGCGGCCAGCGCCGGCTGCAGACCGAAGAACACGCCAACGACCAACGAACTGCCAATACCCAAAGGCAACGATGTGGAGTCCAATACGAAACGCCACCCCGAAATGATTGCAAAGCTCCAGGCAGCCAAAAGCCCGACCAGCGCGCCCAGCAGCGCCCCCGCACCGGCCAGCAGCAGGGCTTCAAGCAGGAACAACCAGGCGATGTCCTGGCCTCGCGCCCCTATAGCCAGACGAATACCAACCTCGCAGCGACGCTCGGTGACATTCATCACCATCACATTCATCACCCCGACGCCCCCAAGCAACAGCGCAATAGTCGCGAACCCGGCAAGCAGCCAGGTGAACAGCTGCGACTGGCTGGCCATGTTTTCGATCAACTGCTGCGGCACACGCACTTCAGCCTCATGCCCCGGCAGCCGAGCACTCAGGTAGTTCCGCAGAACATCGGCAGCCTGCGCCATGACCGCAGAATCGCGCCCCAGCGCCAGCAGCGTGCCGACCTCGGGTGACACCGACAGGCGCTGCATACCGTGCAATGGCATGAGCACGGCATCATCCAACTGCACCGGTAGCATTGGGTTGTAACCCAATGGTGCGAGCACCCCCACCACATTGAACAGGTAGACGCCCAGCACCAGCCGATCTCCTATCCTGGCATCCAGGGTCCGGGCCAATGTCGCGCCCAGTAGTACGTGAGGGCTGAAATCGTCATAACCCGACAGCAGACGACCCTCGAAAGCTTTCAGGTCGAGAACCTGCACCAGTTGTGCGGTACTGCCAGCGATCAGTACTTCATGGCGTTGCCCACGCTGCGGCACAGTCGCGACCGTCATGATCAACGGAGCTATCGAGCGAATTTCTGCTGGCGGACCGGCAAAGTCAGGTAAATGGGCTGCAGGTGTGAGGTCAACGACCATCAAGTCGCTGCCCATATCCTGAAACAGCTGCCGGGCCTGCTGCGCCGCACTGTGGCCAATATTGAGCAGAGCCACCACTGCGGCGCAGCCTACCGCGATACCCAGCAGCGCCAGCCAGGCGCGGCGCCCCAGCGAACGCAGACTGGCCAACGACTCACCCACGCGCTGCCGCCAGTCAGGGCCATATCCCTCAGGCATTGGCCACACGTCCATCCTGCACCTTCAAGCATCGCTCCATGCGATGTGCGATAGCGACATCATGGGTGACCATGACCAATGTCACGCCTCGATCCCGGTTCAGCGCCAACAGCAAGTCCAATACTTCCCTGGCCGTAGCGCCATCCAGGTTGCCTGTCGGTTCGTCAGCCAGTAGCAGTCTTGGCTCTGTCACCAATGCACGGGCAATGGCAACCCGCTGGCGCTGGCCACCGGACAGGTCTGCAGGACGACTCCGGCTCCGCCGCCCAAGGCCGACCGCTTCCAATTGCACCTGCGCTGCCCGGCGCGCCGCTGGTTGCCGAACACCCCGGTAGCACAGTGGCAAGGCGACGTTGTCCAGCGCAGTCAGGCGCGGTAGCAGATTGAAGCCCTGGAAGACGAAACCGAGCAGGTGATTGCGCATGGCTGCGCGCTGGTCGGAGGTCGCGGCGGTCATGTCGCAGCCGCCCAACAACACACGGCCTTGGCAGGGCTGATCAAGCAGGCCGATCAGGTTGAGCAGGGTGCTCTTGCCTGAGCCGGAAGGGCCGACGATGGCACAGGTCTGCGATTGCGGGATCGACAGCGAGACATCATGCAGGATGGGCTGCCCGCCCAGAATGCGCGTAACGCCATCCAGTGCGAGAATTGGGCTCATTCAAGTTTGCCCTCCCCGCCGTTGTTGGTTGATTTAGGGGTAGCCTGTGGTTCCTCAGGGGATGGATCGATTTCAGGCGAGGGTTTCCATTTGTTGGCGATCAGGTCCATAAGAGAGGTGTTGAGATCGGGCCTTTCAACTTCCTGCAGGCCCATCTGCATCATGATTCCAGCTTCGTAGTTACCGTATTGCGCCACCTCTACGGGTGGCAGCGAGTTGTAGTAATTTAGAGTCTCATGTAACCCCTGATCAATTCGCCCCGTGCTCCGATACTCAGCATTCATCTTGTCGATAATATTTCTAGCCCAGGCATTGTGCTGCTCCGTTCTTTCATGCAATGCAGCACGCCGTTCGCTGACAGTGAACGCTCCGCTCTCATCGTAAATAATTAGACTCAACTGTTCACGACTGAACCCTTTGAACGGATTATCACCCTGCCCCGCCGCGAATGCGTTTGCTTTTTTGGCACGCTCAATCAGCTCAGGGTCATCGCTGTCAGGAATCTGATTGTCATAGAAATCTTTAGCCAACGTGTAGCTATATCCTCCTATCTTCTCCAGGATGCTGGCTGCCAACGTGGCAAGCTCTTTTCGTGAGAGCTGACTGTCGCGGGCTGCCGCACGTTCAGCGGCAGCAGCCAACTGCTTCGCCAAAGTAGAAAGCTCAACTCCTTTCCCCCTCCGGCGGTCACATCGGCACTATCAGTAACGGGCTTACTTGAACCATCCAACAAACGACTCACGCCAGTGACAGAACTCGGCACACTGCTTGATACCAACCCACTTTTAGTCAAATCCATTACTTGAACCTCAACAAATCCATTGAGAACGCCAATGAGCGGCACCTCGCCACTCTCAACAGCGAAGTGCCCTCATGGCCATGAAGCTAACGCGTGCTACTTCATGGTGAACTCAACCACCCAAGAATAATCAGCAGCCATACTGATAATGGTCGCTTGGCAAGTTGCCCCGCCACTTGGAGTTGCAGTCTTTGTCCATTCTGGCTTCTTGATTCCACCCGCTAGTGTTCGCATCTGGTACGTTGTGCCAAAGGCACAAGTTTTACTTCCGATGGTGTAGCGCACCATCGCTGCATTGATATCCGGGCTTACAACGCGCTGAACGCGCATGTGAGTCTGCGAACCTGGCTGAACAGTCTGGTCAGGTTTGGGGTTGGCGATCTGGAAAGTAGTGCTCTCGTTTGATGTCACCAGCTTCAGCGTAGCCGGTTGCGTACCCAGATTCTTGAAGGTCACCTCAACAGGTGGCCCAGCCTGGGCCACCCCGACAGCGAGCAGCGAAGCGGTGGCAAACAGGGTCAGCGATGTCTTCTTCATATGTTGGCGCTCTCTCGACTCTTCCGTGTGTTGATGGATGAGGCGCCCTTGAGTGACCGTTGGTCCCAAGCATGTCCAAGACGTTCCTTCGTACGTGGACAGCTCCCGAAGGGCGTCCAGAGGGCTTAACGGCAGCAGCAGACAAAGCCTTAGCTTTTTTGTGGCTTTTGAGTATTTCTGAATGTGACCCTGCACCACCACAGCGCAATATTCATAACGCCACCATGTCATTTTTCAGGCGCCAAAAAATCATCACCACTGCCTTTGTCACCAACCGCCATAAGACCGTCCGTGTCTTTTTTGACGAATTTTGAAAAAATTTTTCACGTACTGGCACAAAAACATCCCACCCCGACTTCGCCCTTTATATATCGGGACGAAACCCAGACGTGCTATCAGAATGAAAGTATTTGCCACTGAAAAAATATTTAGAAATCTTTCATGGAAGCGGAACCGACCTCGGAACTTCTTCTACGACCTATCGCTCATAGTGCCGTAACGAACATCTTGCGCCGTGGGTGTGAGAGATGACTTACAGATGACAACGGCAGGTAACGATACCCGCCATGGAAACTTCGACAGTGGCAACGGAAAGCCCGAGAACCCTGTCTTTACAGGAGAGACGCGCCCCTTACAAATCGTCCTAGTGGTTGATTTCAAAGGATTTTTCCACTTGAAAGAACAAGCACAGCATCGCGCCAGATAGCGCCTTGCAATAAAGACGGCTGCATTTCAGGGCACGCCTTTTAATTATTGGCCTTTGACTGCCAACTTTGAGTGCACAACTTCGTGCGCTCTGGATTCATTCATGCCTGCGCTCGGCGAAGTGTGCTTTGCCATGGACCCGTGCGCCCGAAAACTGTTGTTAATCAACCCAGTCCGGCTCTTCCAGGAGGAGCTGGCGTGATAAACACATGAGGTGATAGCGATGCGTATCAGCATCTTTGGTTTGGGTTATGTGGGTGCAGTCTGTGCAGGTTGCCTGACGGCACGTGGCCATGACGTGATTGGTGTGGACGTCTCCAGCACCAAGATCGACCTGATCAATCAGGGTAAGTCGCCCATCGTCGAACCAGGCCTGGAAGCACTGCTGCAGCAAGGCATCGCCAATGGCCGCCTGCGTGGCACCACCGACTTCGCCGAGGCCATCCGCGCCAGCGATGTGTCGATGATCTGCGTTGGCACCCCAAGCAAGAAAAACGGCGACCTGGGCCTGGAATACATCGAGTCGGTGTGCCGCGAAATCGGTTACGTGCTGCGCGACACCACCCGTCGCCACACCATCGTGGTGCGTAGCACCGTGCTGCCGGGCACCGTCAAGAACGTGGTCATCCCGATTCTCGAGGACTGCTCGGGCAAGAAGGCCGGCGTCGACTTCGGCGTCGCGGTCAACCCTGAGTTCCTGCGCGAAAGCACCGCGATCAAGGACTACGACCACCCACCGATGACCGTCATCGGCGAACTGGACAGCGCCAGCGGCGACGTCCTGCAAAGCCTGTACGAAGAACTCGACGCACCGATCATCCGCAAGCCGATCGAAGTGGCCGAGATGATCAAGTACACCTGCAACGTGTGGCACGCCACCAAGGTCACCTTCGCCAACGAAATCGGCAACATCGCCAAGGCGGTCGGTGTCGACGGCCGCGATGTGATGGACGTGGTCTGCCAGGACAAGGTGCTGAACCTGTCCCAGTACTACATGCGTCCGGGCTTCGCCTTCGGTGGCTCGTGCCTGCCGAAAGACGTGCGCGCCCTCACCTACCGCGCCGCCAGCCTCGATGTGCGTGCACCGCTGCTCGATTCGCTGATGCGCAGCAACGAGTCCCAGGTGCAGAACGCCTTCGAGCTGATCGAGGCCCATGACAAGCGCAAGGTCGCCCTGCTTGGCCTGAGCTTCAAGGCAGGTACCGACGACCTGCGTGAAAGCCCGCTGGTAGAGCTGGCCGAGCGCCTGATCGGCAAAGGCTACCAACTGGACATCTACGACGAAAACGTCGAGTACGCCCGCGTGCATGGCGCGAACAAAGAGTACATCGAGGGCAAGATCCCGCACGTGTCGTCGCTGCTCAACGCCAACTTCCAGAAGGTCATCGACAACGCCGACATCATCGTCCTGGGCAACCGTGACGAGCAGTTCCGCGCTCTTGCCGAGCAAGCGCCGGCCGGCAAGCAAGTGATCGACCTGGTCGGTTTCATGAGCAAGGCCACCTGCACCACCAGCCGTACCGAAGGCATCTGCTGGTAAGCCCTCGGCCGGGCAGCGGTGGCCTCCCCACCGCCGCTGCCCTCCCTTTTCCTGATTTCGCGACGGATGCTGAACATGCAAAGGCTCCAGACAGTGCTGTTGCAGTGCGCCGGGTGGCTGCTCTACATGAGCCTGCTCATGCTGATCGCCCTGGCCCTGCCCAGCGATATCTTCGACTCGCAGTCGAAGCACTTCATCTTCCTGGTCGGCGCAGTCGGCATCTGGCGCTATTCCATGGGCGCCACCCATTTCATCCGCGGCATGATTTTCCTGTACCTGGTCTACCCGTATCTGCGCCGCAAGGTGCAGAAGCTCGGCAAGGCGGCCGACCCGTCGCATGTCTACCTGATGGTGACGAGCTTTCGCATCGACGCGCTGACCACCGCTCAGGTGTACAGCTCGGTGATCCGTGAAGCGATGAACTGCGGCTTCCCGACCACCGTGGTCTGCTCGCTCGTGGAAATGTCCGACGAGCTGTTGGTGAAAAGCCTGTGGGCCAAGTACAACCCACCAGCTCACGTGAAACTCGACATCGTGCGCATCGCCGGCACCGGCAAGCGTGACGGCCTGGCCTACGGCTTCCGCGCCATCTCGCGCATGCTGCCGGACGAAAACGCCGTAGTCGCGGTGATCGACGGCGATACCGTGCTGGCTGACGGCGTGGTGAACAAGACCGTGCCGTGGTTCAAGCTGTACCCCAACGTCGGTGGCCTGACCACCAACGAATTCTGCGAAGTGCGCGGCGGCTACATCATGAGCGAGTGGCACAAGCTGCGCTTCGCCCAGCGCCACATCAACATGTGTTCGATGGCATTGAGCAAGCGCGTGCTGACCATGACCGGGCGCATGTCGATGTTCCGCGCCAGCGTAGTGACCAACCCAGAGTTCATCGCCGACGTCGAAAGCGACTCGCTGATGCACTGGCGCCTGGGCCGCTTCAAGTTCCTCACCGGTGACGACAAGTCCAGCTGGTTCAGCCTGATGCGCCTGGGCTACGACACCTTCTACGTGCCCGATGCCGCCATCAACACGGTCGAGCACCCGCCGGAGAAGAGCTTCCTCAAGGCCAGCCGCAAGCTGATGTACCGCTGGTACGGCAACAACCTGCGGCAGAACTCGCGCGCACTGGGCCTGGGCGTTCGACGCCTGGGGCTGTTCACCAGCATCGTGCTGTTCGACCAGCGCGTGTCGATGTGGACCAGCCTGCTGGGCCTGACCGTGGCGGTGATTGCCAGCCTCAAGTTCGGCATGGCCTTCCTGCTGGTGTACCTGCTGTGGATCGGCATCACCCGCCTGATCCTCACCGTGATGCTGCTGTGCTCTGGCCACAACGTGGGCCCGGCCTACCCGCTGATTCTCTATTACAACCAGATCGTCGGCGCGCTGATGAAGATCTACGTGTTCTTCCGCCTCGACAAGCAGTCCTGGACCCGTCAGCCCACCGCCCTCAAGCGCGACCTCGCCAGTTTTCAACAATGGTTCAACACCTGGTCCTCGCGGACCATGACCTTCTCGGCGGCCAGCATCTTCGTTGCTGTGCTGTTCATGGTCGTGTGAGCCCAACCCGGATCGGAACTAAAGGAACAAACCACCATGAATACCGCCGTGAACGTCAACGTCGTGCATGAGTCCGAAGCCCAGCGCCAACACGCCCGGGTGCGCATCCCGGCCAAGCTGCGCTTCCTGGATGCCCAGCGCCAGCCCCACGATGTGAAGGTCGACGACCTTTCCGCCGGTGGCCTGAGCTTCCACACCAAGCAACAGCTGAAGGTTGGCGACGTACTGCGCGGGCGCTTGCAGTTCGTGGTCGACAACCTCGGCCTGTCGATGGACATCGAGTTCCAGGTGCGCTCCTACCTCGCCGACAGCGGCCGTACCGGCGCGCAGTTCCAGAACCTCGAACCGCGCGATATCGCCACCCTGCGCCACATCATCACCAGCCACCTGTCCGGTGAGCTGATCAGCATCGGCGATGTGCTCAGCACCCTGCAGCGCGACAACTTCACCAAGGCCCGCAAGCAGAAGGACGCCGGTGCCGGCCTGTCCGCCTTTGGCCGTCTGAAGGCAGTGACCGTGACCCTGGGCGTGTTCGTGGTGGGCATTGCCGCATTCGGTTTCGTGGCCAAGTCGCTGTATGGCATGTACTTCGTCAGCCATGCCGAGGCCGGCGTGGTGGCGGTGCCGACCACCAACGTCACCATGCCCCGCGACGGCACCGTGAGCAGCCTGGTGGAAAGCGGCGGCATGGTCGCCAAAGGCGCACCGCTGGCCAGCTTCAGCACCAGCATGCTGGACATGCTCAAGGGCCACCTGGACGACTCGCAACTGGAGCCGGCCAAAGTCGAGGAATTGTTCGGCAAGCAGCTTTCCGGCACCCTCACCAGCCCTTGCGACTGCGTGGTCGCCCGCCAGTTGGTGGACGACGGCCAGTATGCCGCCAAGGGCCAGCCGATCTTCCAGCTGATTCCGCGCACCAGCAACCCGATGATCGAGGCGCGCTTCAGCTACCGCCAGTTCGACAAGGTCCAGCCGGGCACCCGGGTCAACTTCCAGATCGCCGGCGAAGACGACGTGCGCACCGGCCAGATCGTCAGCAGCACCAGCCTCAACAGCGAAGACCTGGCCTCCGACATCCGCGTACAGATCAAGCCTGACGGCGCCCTGCCTGCCGAACTGGCCGGTCGCCCGGCGTCGGTCGACAGCGACCGTGGTCCGTCGCTGGACTGGCTGATCGACAAAGCCGTGGCCCGCGGCCTTTAAGAGGACAAGTCGATGACCAGCAGACAACTCGATACCTGTGGGAGCTGGCTTGCCAGCGATCGAGTGCGCAGCGCTCGCCCAGCAGATGCATCGCCTGCCCTGGCCATTCGCCGGCAAGCCAGCTCCCACAGGGTCCGGGTCAATCTTGGCCTGTGCGGCCTGGCCATGGCGATCACCCTGGCCGGCTGTGCCGGCCTGCCCGACCAGCGCCTGGCCAACGAAGCGCTCAAGCGTGGCGACACGGCCCTGGCCGAACGCAACTACAAAGCCCTGGCCGACCTTGGCTACAGCGACGCGCAAGTGGGCCTGGCCGATATCAAGATCACCAGCGGCGACCCGACGCAGTTCAAGGAAGCCGAAGCGACCTACCGCGCCGCTGCGGCCACCTCGCCACGTGCCCAGGCACGCCTTGGCCGCCTGCTGGTGGCCAAGCCCGACAGCACGCAGGCCGAACGCGAAGAGGCTGAAAAGCTGCTCAAACAGGCCTCGGCGCAGGGCGAGAACAAGACCCTGATTCCGCTGGCAATGCTTTATTTGCTGTACCCGCAGAGCTTCCCCAAGGTCAATGCCCAGCAACAGATCGACCAGTGGCGCGCGGCCGGATACCCGGAAGCCGGCCTGGCCCAGGTGCTGCTGTATCGCACCCAAGGCACCTATGACCAGAACCTGGACAAGGTCGAAGCGCTCTGCAAGGAAGCCCTGAACACCCTCGACGTCTGCTACGCCGAACTGGCGACCGTCTACCAGAAGCGTGGCCAGGCCGACCAGCAGGCAGCCCTGCTGCAACAGCTCAAATCGGCCTATGCCCGAGGCACCGTGCCGGCCAGCCGCGTCGACAGCGTTGCCCGGGTACTGGCCGACCGCAACCTGGGCCAGACCGACGAGAAAACCGCCAAGGACCTGCTCGAGCAGATCGCCCCGACCTATCCAGCTTCCTGGGTCAGCCTTGCGCAACTGGTGTACGACTTCCCCGAACTGGGCGATACCGACCAGTTGATGGCCTACATCGACAAGGGCCGCGAAGCTCAGCAACCTCGCGCCGAACTGCTGCTGGGCCGCCTCTACTACGAAGGCAAGAGCGTCCCGGCCGATGCCGAGAAAGCCCAGCAGCACCTGCAGGCCGCCGCCGACGCTGGCGAAGTCAGCGCCGACTACTACCTCGGCCAACTGTACCGCCGCGGCTACCTGGGCGACGTCGAACCGCAGAAGGCCGTCGATCACCTGCTAAGCGCCGCCCGCGGCGGCCAGAACAGCGCCGACTACGCCCTGGCCCAACTGTTCAGCGAAGGCCATGGCATCCGCAGCAACCCGGCCAACGCCTGGGTCTTCGCCCAGCTGTCGCAGACCAACCCGACGCCGCAGTCGACCGAGTTGCTTACGCAACTCGACCAGCAACTGACGCCGGAACAACGCAGCCAGGCCCAGCAACTGCTGGCGCAGGAGAAACAGGCGCGCGGCAGCATGGCCCTGGGCGCCAAGAGCACCCTGGCCATCGAGGCGCTGCAAGACGATGAAAAAGAAGTAGACGGTGAGGACATGCTATGACGCTCAATCCCTTCGTGAAAGCTGGCATCGGCCTGAGCTTCGCCCTGCTGTGGTCCTGCCCGACCCTGGCGGACATGACCGCCGAAAAGAACTTTGGCCTGGACGTGAAAATCACCGGCCAGTCCGAAGACGACCGCGACCTGGGCACCCGTTCCGGCGGCGACGTCAACGGCCTGGGCCTGGACCTGCGCCCCTGGGTGTACGGTGAACGCGGCAACTGGAGCGCCTACGCCATGGGCCAGGCGGTGACCGCCACCGACACCATCGAAACCGACACCCTGCGCCAGAACGACGACGGCAGCACCACCGACACCAGCGACCACGGCCGCACGCCAGACAAGAGCTACCTGGCCCTGCGCGAGTTCTGGGTCGGCTACAGCGGCCTCACCGCTTACCCAGGCGAAGAGTTGCGCCTCGGTCGCCAGCGCCTGCGCAGCGACGATGGCATGTGGCGCGACACCAACATCGAAGCGCTGAACTGGACCTTCGACACCACCCTGCTCAAGGCCGACCTCGGCGTGGCCCAGCGCTTCAGCGAATACCGCACCGACCTCACCGAGCTGGCGCCGGAAGACAAGGACCGCACCCATGTCTACGGCAACGTCGCCGCACAGTGGACCCCTGGCCACTGGGTTGGCCTGCGCGCTCACCACAGCCACGACGGCGGCAGCCTGAAAAACCCGGGCGAAACCATCGACGCGCTGGACAAGACCCGCACCGGCGACCTCACCTGGCTGGGCCTGGAAGCCAACAGCGATGCCTACAACTGGCGCAACGACCACACCGTCAACTACTGGGGCAGCCTCACCTGGCTGACCGGTGATCGCGACACCCTGAGCAGCGAGCAGGTAGGCGGCGACCAAGTCGCCACCGGCAAGCAGAGTGGCGACGTCAACGCCTGGGCTACCGACCTCGGCATCCGCCTGCGCCTCGACCCCAACTGGCAAGTCGGCGCGGCCTACGCCCGTGGCAGCGGCGGTGGCGGCAGCGACGGCTCGAACAACTTCGAGCAGACCGGCCTTGAGAGCAACCGCTCCAACTTCACCGGCACCCGCTCACGCGTACACCGTTTCGGCGAGGCCTTCCGTGGCGAGCTGGGCAACCTGCAGGCGGCCACCCTGTTCGCCTCCTGGCAGCTGCGCGACGACTACGACGCCAGCTTCATCTACCACAAGTTCTGGCGTGTCGATGACCAACAGAACATCGGCTCCAGCGGCATCAACGCAGTGGTCAACGACAACGGCGTGAGCCGCCCGCTGGTCAACGGCGAGAAAGACCTGGGCCAGGAGATGGACGTGGTCGTCACCAAGTACTTCAAGCAAGGCCTGCTGCCGGCTTCGATGAGCCAGGCCATCGACGAACCTTCGGCCCTGGTGCGCCTGCGTGCCGGTGTGTTCAAGCCAGGCGATGCCTATGGCCAGGAAGCGGACTCGTACATGCACCGCGCCTTCGTCGACGTGATCTGGCGCTACTGAGCCGGGAGAGGAAACACATGACCCTTCACCCGAACCTTCGCCACAGCCTCCTGGCCAGCGCCCTGCTGCTGGCCTCGGGCCTTGCGTTCGCGGATACCCCCGCCACCAAGGCCAAGGAGCTGCAGCAAGCCAAGACCTACACCGTGTCCAGTGCACCGGTCGAACCGCTGCACATGGACCCGCCCAAGCTGCCCGACCTGTCCGGCTACACCGCCGCTGCCGTGCAGAAAAAGATCGACCGCAGCCACAAGGGCAAGGTCAGCGTACGCCGCATGCTGCAGGAAGAGTCGCTCAAGGAATTCATCGGCGGCGACAACAAGGCCGCCGAGTGGGTGCAGCGCCAGCATGGCATTCCCCAGGCGATCTTCGTCGATGACGGCCATGTCGACCTGGTCGAGCTGAGCAAGAAAGTACCCAATCAGTACCTGAGCGAAGTCGAGCCCGGTGTTTACCTGGCGCGCCTGCCGATCGTGGTCGGGCAGAAGGGCATTCTCGAGATCGACGGCAAGGTCAAAGAACTGCGCCTGTCCCAGGAAGGCGGTTCGTTCCTGGTCAACGACGGCAAGCTGTTCGTCACCGACACCCAGGTGACCGGCTGGCGCGAGAAGGACAAGGCCCCGGCCAGCTTCCGCTCGCCACAAGAGTTCCGCCCATTCCTGCTGTCGTGGGGTGGCACCGAGACCTACATCGTCAACACCAAGATGGCCAGCTTCGGCTACGCCAAGTCCAAGTCGTACGGTGTGAGTATTTCGCAGTACACCCCGAACATGGCCAAGCGCATGGGCCGCCCTGAGCCCACCGGCTGGATCATCGGCTCCGAGTTCAGCGACATGTGGTACGGCTTCTACTGCTACGAAACCCAGGACTTCGTGGTCAAGGACAGCACCTACCGCGACAACATCGTCTACGGCATCGACCCGCACGACCGCTCGCACCGCCTGATCATCGCTGGCAACACGGTGTATGGCACCAAGAAAAAGCACGGGATCATCGTCTCGCGCGAGGTCAACGACAGTTGGATCATCAACAACAAGAGCTATGACAACAAGCTCTCGGGCGTGGTGATCGACCGTAACAGCGTCAACAACCTGATCGCCTACAACGAGATCTACCGCAACCACACCGACGGCATCACCCTGTACGAAAGCGGCGACAACCTGATCTGGGGCAACAAGCTGATCAACAACCGCCGCCACGGCATCCGCGTGCGCAACAGCGTGAACATCCGTCTGTACGAGAACATCGCCATGGCCAACGGCCTGGTGGGCGTCTACGGGCACATCAAGGACCTGTCCGACACCGACCGCGACATCGCCCTCGACCCGTTCGACACCAAGGTCTCGCTGATCGTGGTCGGCGGAGAATTGGCGGCCAATGGCTCGGGCCCGCTGTCGATCGACTCGCCGCTTTCGGTCGAGCTGTACAAGGTCTCCATGCTCGCCCCGCGCAAGGCCAACGGTATCAGCCTCAACGGCATCCTCGGCGAGCGCCAGGACGAAATCCTCGACCTGCTGGTACGCCAGCAGAAGGCTGTGCTGATCGACCCGGTCGAACGCCAGACCGAAATGATCGACTAAGGAAGCCCCGACCATGACCCCACACCTGATGAAACTGCTCGGTCTGTCCGCCGCCCTCCTGGCCATCAGCCAGGGCGTGCGCGCCGACGACGTGAAAGCCCCGACCTTCACCGCCGAGCCCTGCTGCCAGCTGTGCCCCGAAGCACACGATGCCAGCCGCTACACCACGCGTTACCAGCAGAACTTCACCACCCTGGTGCAAGCCCAGGGCGACTGGCTGTTCCGTACCCGTGAAGACCTGCGCACCGAATTCGACACCACACCGTCGGGCTACAAACGCCTGCAGCAAGTGCACGACGCCTTCAAGAAACGCGGCGTGGAACTGGTCGTGGTGTACCAGCCGACCCGCGGGCTGGTGAACCGCAACATGCTCAAGCCTGAAGAGAAAGCCGCCTTCAACTACCAGAAGGCCCTGGGCAACTACCAGGCCATGCTGCAGCGTTTCGCCAAGATGGGCTACAACGTGCCCGACCTTTCGCCGCTGACCAACGAGCAATTGGCCGCCGCCGATCAGGGCAAGGACTTCTACTTCCGCGGCGACCAGCACTGGACGCCTTACGGCGCCGAACGCGCAGCGAAGATCGTGGCCGAGACCGTGCACAAGATGCCGGAATTCGAAGGCATCCCGCGCAAGGAATTCGAGACCCACAAATCGGGCCGCATGGGCAAGACCGGTACCCTGCACAACGTGGCGGGCCAGCTGTGCGGCACCAGTTATGCCGTGCAGTACATGGACCAGTTCGCCACCGAACCGAAAGGTTCGAGCGGCGGCGACGACCTGTTCGGCGACAGCGGCAATGCCCAGATCACCCTGGTCGGTACCAGCCATAGCGGCAAGAACTACAACTTCTCCGGGTTCCTGCAGCAGTACATCGGCGCCGATGTGCTCAACGTCGCCTTCCCCGGCGGTGGCCTGGAAGGCTCGATGATCCAGTACCTGGGCAGTGAAGAGTTCCAGAACCACCCGCCGAAGATCCTGATCTGGGAGTTCTCCCCGCTGTATCGCCTCGACCAGGAAACCATCTGGCGGCAGATTCTCGCCCTGCTCGACGACGGCTGTGATGCACGCCCCGCGCTGATGAGCGCCAGCGCCGAACTCAAGCCTGGCAAGAACGAGCTGATGGTCAACGGCAAGGGCGGCGTGATCAGGGACCTGATCAACCGCAACTTGCAGATGGACTTCAAGTTCGAGGACACCTCGGTGAAAACCTTGCAGGCCACCCTGTGGTACCTCAATGGCCGCCACGAAGACATCAAGATCGAGAAGCCGGACACCTCGGAAACCGACGGCCGCTTCGTGTTCCAGATGCGCGAAGACGAAGACTGGGCCAGCCAGAACCTGCTGGCCGTCGAAGTCCAGGGCCCGGAAGACGGTACCCGCAAAGTCGAAGCCAAGCTTTGTAAACGCAACAACTTCGCCAGCCCTGCGCAGCACACCGCGCAAGCTGGCCAGTGAGGCGAACATGACCAAGCTCAGCAGAACCACCGCACCCACACTCCTCGCCCTGGCGCTGTTCGGCGGTGCCGCGCATGCCGCGCTGGTACCGCCCCAGGGCTACTACGAGGGCATCGAAAAGCTCAAGAGCAGCGACGGCAACTTCCGCTGCCCGGCACCGCCCAAGCCTTATACCGGCGCGCTGCAGTTTCGCAGCAAGTACGAAGGTTCGGACAGTGCCCGGGCAACCTTGAACCTGGACTCCGAGCAGGCCTTCCGCGACTCCACCAAGGAGATCACCACCCTGGAGCGTGGCGTGGCCAAGATGGTCAACCAGTACATGCGCGACGGTCGCCCGGCGCAGCTTGACTGCACCCTGAACTGGCTGGGTACCTGGGCGCGGGCCGATGCGTTGATGTCGACCAACTTCAACCACACCGGCAAGTCCATGCGCAAATGGGCGCTGGGCAGCATGAGCGGGTCTTGGCTGCGCCTGAAGTTCTCCAATTCGCAGCCGCTGGCAGCGCATCAGGCCCAGGCCGAACTGATCGAGAAGTGGTTCGCCCGCCTGGCCGAGCAGACCGTGCGCGACTGGAGCAACCTGCCGTTGCAGAAGATCAACAACCACAGCTACTGGGCTGCCTGGTCGGTGATGGCTACCGCCGTGGCCACCGACCGTCGCGACCTGTTCGACTGGGCGGTGAAGGAATACAAGGTCGGCGCCAACCAGGTCGACGCCCAGGGCTTCCTGCCCAACGAACTCAAGCGCCGCCAACGCGCCCTGGCCTACCACAACTACGCCCTGCCACCGCTGGCGATGATCGCCAGCTTCGCCAAGGCCAATGGTGTGGACTTGCGTGGCGAGAACAACAACGCCTTGCAACGCCTGGGGCAGAAAGTGCTGGCCGGGTCGAAAGACCCAAGCGCGTTCAAGACCCGCAATGGCGAGAAGCAGGACATGGACGACCTCAAGGTCGACAGCAAATACGCCTGGTTGGAGCCGTGGTGCCAGCTGTACCAGTGCAACGCCGACACCCTGGAGCGCAAGCGTGAGATGCAACCGTTCGACAGTTTCAGGCTGGGCGGCAACCTGACCCGGGTTTACGACCCGAGCGCGGCTTCGAAGTAAGACCGGGGCCGCTCTGCGGCCCATCGCAGGCTGCGCCAGCTCCCACGCGCGATTTCCGTGGGAGCTGGCGAAGCCTGCGATCGAGGGCAAAGCCCTCGCATTGATTGCAAAGGTTTCCTCCAGTTTTGCCTGGGGGGTTTGGGGGGCGCTTTGCCCTGAATGCTGTGAACAACAAGGAGAACCGGGATGGTCTTCTCGTCCAACGTGTTCCTGTTCCTGTTCTTGCCGATCTTCCTCGGCCTGTACTACTTGAGCGGGCAACGCTATCGCAACCTGCTATTGCTGGTGGCCAGCTACATCTTCTACGCCTGGTGGCGGGTGGACTTCCTCGCCCTGTTCGCCGGGGTCACCCTGTGGAACTACTGGATCGGCCTGAAAGTCGGCGCCGCCGGCGTGCGCACCAAGCCGGCCCAGCGCTGGCTGCTGCTCGGCGTGGGCGTCGACCTGGCGATCCTGGGCTACTTCAAGTACGCCAACTTCGGTGTCGACAGCCTCAACGCGATCATCACTTCGTTCGGCCTGGAGCCGTTCATCCTCACCCACGTGCTGCTGCCGATCGGTATCTCGTTCTACATCTTCGAGTCGATCAGCTACATCATCGACGTGTACCGTGGCGACACCCCGGCCACCCGCAACCTGATCGACTTCGCAGCGTTCGTGGCGATCTTCCCGCACCTGATCGCCGGCCCCGTGCTGCGTTTCAAGGACCTGGTCGACCAGTTCAACAACCGCACCCACACCCTGGACAAGTTCTCCGAAGGCTGCACCCGCTTCATGCAGGGCTTCATCAAGAAAGTGTTCATCGCCGACACCCTGGCGGTGGTCGCCGACCACTGCTTCGCCCTGCAGAACCCCACCACCGGTGATGCCTGGCTCGGCGCCCTGGCCTACACCGCACAGCTGTACTTCGACTTCTCCGGCTACAGCGACATGGCCATCGGACTGGGCCTGATGATGGGCTTCCGCTTCATGGAGAACTTCAAGCAGCCGTACATCAGCCAGTCGATCACCGAGTTCTGGCGCCGCTGGCACATCAGCCTGTCGACCTGGCTGCGCGACTACCTGTACATCACCCTGGGCGGCAACCGCAAAGGCACCTTCAACACTTACCGCAACCTGTTCCTGACCATGCTGCTGGGTGGGCTGTGGCACGGCGCCAACTTCACCTACATCATCTGGGGCGCCTGGCACGGCATGTGGCTGGCGATCGAGCGTGCGCTGGGCATCGATACCAACCCGCAGCGCTTCAACCCGGTGAAATGGGCCTTCACCTTCCTGCTGGTGGTGGTCGGCTGGGTGATCTTCCGCGCCGAAAACCTTGAAGTGGCCGGCCGCATGTATGGCGCCATGTTCAGCTTCGGCCAGTGGCAGCTGTCCGAACTCAACCGCGCCCAGCTCACCGGCCTGCAGGTGGCCACCCTGGTGATTGCCTACATCACCCTGGCGTTCTTCGGCCTGCGCGACTTCTACCGCAATGCCAAGCCAGCACCCAAGGCCAGCCCGGTGCAGGTCAATGCCGATGGCTCGATTGGCCTGGACTGGACCCGGGTGATGTCCCGCGCCCTGATCCTGCTGCTGTTCGTGGCCTCGATCCTCAAGCTTTCGGCGCAAAGCTACTCGCCGTTCCTCTACTTCCAGTTCTGAGGTTGATGACCATGACCCGGACATTACGCATCACTTACTCCCTGTCGTTCCTCAGCCTGCTGGTGGGCATGGGCGTGTGGTCCACCGGTGGCCTGCAAAGCTTCCAGCGCACCGAGCAGATGACCTTGCTCAACGGCAAGCTGGCCAAGGCCGCCGAAACCCACTACGACGACGAGTTCCCCATCAAACGCCTGGGCACCAACCTCTGGGCGGCGCTGGACTTCAAGCTGTTCAACGAAGGCCGCCCCGGTGTGGTGCTGGGCCGTGACCAGTGGCTGTTCAGCGATGAAGAGTTCAAGCCCACCGCAGGTGCCGAGCAACTGATGCAGGAAAACCTGGCGCTGATCCGTGGCGTGCGCGACACCCTGCAACGCCACAACGTGCAGCTGGTGCTGGCGATCGTGCCGGCCAAGGCGCGGATCTACTCGGAATACCTGGGCAAGGAGCAACCGGCCAGCCTGCACGACGACCTGTACAACCAGTTCCACGCCCAGGCTCGCCAGGCCAATGTGTTCGCCCCCGACCTGCAGGCGGCCCTGGAACAGGCCAAGGCCCGTGGCCAGGTGTTCCTGCGCACCGACACCCACTGGACGCCCATGGGCGCCGAGGTGGTCGCACAGGCCCTTGCCGAAGCCGTCAGCCGCCAGAACCTGCTGAACGGCGAGCCGCAGACCTTCATCACCGAAGCCGGCACCAGCGCGCCGTACAAGGGCGACCTGACCAACTTCCTGCCGCTCGATCCGCTGTTCAGCAACTTGCTGCCGCCGCCAGACAACCTGCAGCAACGCACGACGCGCCCTGCTGAAGCCGAAGGTGAAGCCGACGACACCCTGTTCGCCGACAAGCAGATTCCGGTCGCCCTGGTCGGCACCAGCTACAGCGCCAACCCGCACTGGAACTTCCTCGGTGCCTTGCAGCAAGCCCTGCGCAGCGACGTCGCCAACTACGCCGAAGACGGCCATGGCCCGCTGCTGCCGATGCTCAAGTACCTGCAAAGCGACGCCTTCAAGAACGCTGCGCCACAAGTGGTGGTGTGGGAATTCCCAGAACGATATCTGCCAATGAAGAACGACCTCAGCAGCTTCGACCCGAACTGGATCGCACAGCTGAAGAACGCCCGTAAATCCGAAGAAAACCTGGCCTTGTCGTCCACCCGGACGAACCACTGATAGAGAGGAACACGCACATGACTACCAAGACTTCCATTGCCAAAGCCCTCACCCTCGCGGCTGGCCTGTCTCTCGCCTCCATGCAGGCCTTCGCCGGCGCCGACGCCGCGCTATACGGCCCGACCGCACCGAAGGGCTCGACCTTCGTGCGCCTGTTCAACGCCTCCAGCGCACCGACCGCCGCCACCGTCGGCAACACCCAGATCAAACAGGTGGGCGCCCAGGCCAGTAGCGACTTCAGCTTCCTGCCTGGCGGTGACTACACCGCCCAGGTCGGCGGCAAGAGCGTGCCGGTCAAGCTGGCTGCGGACAAGTACTACACCCTGGTCAACAACGCCGCAGGCAACCCACAGTTGATCGAAGAACCACCGTTCAAGAACAAGCAGAAAGCGCTGGTGCGGGTGCAGAACCTCAGCGACCAGGCCCTGACCCTGAAAACCGCCGACGGCAAGACCGCCGTGGTGCAGTCGGTGGCGGCCAAGGGCCGAGGCGAACGTGAAATCAATCCGGTCAAGGTCAACCTGGCCTTGTTCGAAGGCGACAAGAAAGTCAGCGACCTCAAGCCGGTCGCTCTGGAGCGCGGCGAAGCTGCGGTGCTGTACGTAACAGGTTCCGGCAACAGCTTGTCGCCGGTGTGGGTAACTCGCCCCGTGGCTAGCAACTGATCCCCCTGCCTCTTAACGACTATTGGAGAAACATGATGATCCCGGTAATTCTTTCTGGTGGTAGCGGTTCCCGTCTGTGGCCTCTGTCGCGCAAGCAGTTTCCCAAGCAGTTCCTGGCCCTGACCGGTGAGCACACGCTGTTCCAGCAGACCCTGGAACGCCTGGTGTTCGAAGGCATGGACGCGCCCATCGTGGTCTGCAACAAGGACCACAAGTTCATCGTCCAGGAACAGCTGACTGCCCTGAAGCTTGAAACCCAAGGCCTGCTGATGGAGCCGTTCGGTCGCAACACCGCACCGGCAGTGGCCATGGCCGCCATGAAACTGGTCAACGAAGGCCGTGACGAATTGATGCTGGTGCTGCCGGCCGACCACGTGATCGACGACCAGAAAGCCCTGCAACGTGCCCTGGCCCTGGCCACCGTGGCCGCCGAGCGTGGCGAGATGGTGCTGTTCGGCGTGCCGGCCACCAAGCCTGAGACCGGCTATGGCTACATCCGCTCCAGCCAGGACGCCCTGCTGCCTGAAGGCGTGGCGCGGGTCGCCCAGTTCGTCGAGAAGCCGGACGAAAAGCGTGCGGCCGAATTCGTTGCAACCGGCGGTTACTTCTGGAACAGCGGCATGTTCCTGTTCCGTGCCAGCCGCTTCCTCGAGGAGCTGAAAAAGCACGACGCCGATATCTACGACACCTGCGTGCTGGCGCTTGAGCGCAGCCAGGAAGACGGCGATGTGCTGAGCATCGACGAAGCCACCTTCGCCTGCTGCCCGGACAACTCCATCGACTACGCCGTGATGGAAAAGACCCAGCGCGCCTGCGTGGTGCCGATGTCCGCCGGCTGGAGCGACGTGGGCTGCTGGTCGTCGCTGTGGGAAGTGCACGACAAGGACGCCGACGGCAACGTCACCAAGGGCGATGTGGTGGTGCAGGACAGCCGCAACTGCATGATTCACGGCAACGGCAAGCTGGTGTCGGTGATTGGCCTTGAGAACATCGTGGTAGTCGAGACCAAGGACGCAATGATGATCGCCCACAAGGACAAGGTCCAGGGCGTCAAGCAGATGGTCAAGACCCTCGACGAGCAGGGTCGCAGCGAGACCCAGAACCATCTGGAAGTGTACCGCCCGTGGGGTTCGTACGATTCGGTGGACATGGGTGGCCGCTTCCAGGTCAAGCACATCACCGTCAAGCCGGGCGCCAGCCTTTCGCTGCAGATGCACCACCACCGCGCCGAGCACTGGATCGTGGTGTCCGGCACCGCCGAGGTGACCTGCGACGAGAACGTGTTCCTGCTGACCGAGAACCAGTCCACCTACATCCCGATTGCCTCGGTCCACCGCCTGCGCAACCCGGGCAAGATCCCGTTGGAGATCATCGAGGTGCAGTCTGGCAGCTACCTGGGCGAGGATGACATCGAACGGTTTGAAGATGTGTATGGCCGTACCTCCACGCCGATCGAGCGTGGGATTTCGGTGAAGACCATCGCGCAGTAAAACGTCCGCGTTGAAAAAGCCCCGTTGCCTGTTGAGGAACGGGGCTTTTCATTGGAAGGGATTACTTGAGACGCCAGTCGACAATCAGCTTGCCTTCGCTAACGCTGTATTTATCCTCTCCCAGCGAGAATGAATAACTGAATTTGAATGAAAGCAGCACATCCTTCTCAAAGGAAAACTCGGTAATATTTAGGCCCTGCGCAACGTAAACCCCGCCATCAACTACCGCCAAAGCATTCACGGCACCTTCATGACTGACCCGAAAGTAGGCGCCAAGCTGCGACAGGCCGCCGTTCAGGTCACGCTCTTGAGTTACCCAAATTTTATACGCACTGTTAACTTCGTCGAAGCCTACAGAGATAGTATCCGCTTTGAATTCAGTGTTTTCAGAAAGCTCCGGAGTGAGACTGGCGAATGCGCTGAATCTCAGATCAATAGTCTCGACTTCACTCTCAGAATTGATATTGAAGCTGCCGGCTTTTACATCAAACGGTAGGCCATTGTGGTCGTTCCCTGCGAATGAAAAACTTGCCGAGATTGCCTCCGTGCTCGACCAATCCTCTATCACCAGTTTTCCAGATTGGGCATCTCCTCCACCGCTAACGCCAAGATGCGCCCAAACTTTCTGTTGGTCTTTAGGCAGAATCGGGTGACTACCTGCCTCAAGGCCACTAGGAAAACCGATATAAACAAATGGTTCAATACCGATTGCCTCATCATCAATCCCGAGAATGCCGAACCCAGGTTGATAGTCGATGGTGCTGGCCTTGAACGCTTTGCCCGAAGGCAACGTTGCTTTCATACTTCCAGTAAAGCCGCGCTGCTTGATACTTACTTTTTTCATCGTCATGTTCTTAATCACCTTTGGCACTTAGGGCGAAAGACCCTTACGTAATAACACTAAGACGAAAGAACATTCACCGATACTAGCAAAACTGCCAGGCTCGCTTCATGAAGAGTTGCTTTGACCACGGGAGCCATCACCGTCCTTCAAGCTGGGTCGATTTACCGCTAGGATGGACAAACCTGTGTATTGAAGGTCACTGACAGATGCTTATCGGCGCCGCTCTGATCCTCACCTGGCTGGTCCTGCTCCTGCGCTACCCGGCCAAGGCCCTGCCGATTTCCATGGCCGCCGTCTGCGGCTTGGGCCTGGTTACCCTTTGGGTCGCCTGGCAGGACAGCCGCGAAACCTCGCAACTGGCACGCCTCGACCTGCGCCTGAACTACGCTCCGGAACAATGCCCCGCCGACCGTGCACTGCGGGTGACGATGAAAAATGGCAACGATGTCCCACTGACCGAACTGCGCTGGCGTGTTGGCGCCTATGCGCCTGGCGACACCGTGAACCTTGCCGAGAATACCTACAACGCACCACGCTACCGTGGCCCGGGTGAGTTGCAGCCGGGAGCCGAGTGGAGCGACTGCCTGCCGCTGCCGCCACTGCGTTCCGGTTATCGGCCGCAGACGCTGGAGTTTCGGGCGGAACATCTGCAAGGTACATTCGCTAACTGATGTGTCATCTGGTCTGGCCCCATCGCCGGCAAGCCGGCTCCCACAGATACCGCGCAGTTCTTGCGATCTACGCCATTCCTGTGGGAGCCGGCTTGCCGGCGATGGGGCCAGTACAGACGACATAACCTTGACTCCAATCAAAGGCCCACTCCATGCCCACAGTCCTGATCACCGGTTGTTCCAGCGGCATTGGCCGCGCCCTGGCCGACACCTTTCGCGACGCCGGCTACGAGGTCTGGGCCACCGCCCGCAAACCCGAAGACGTGGATCAGCTGCTGGCAGCCGGTTTCGCCGCACGGCAACTGGATGTGAATGACAGCGATGCGCTGAAGCGTCTGGCCGATGAGCTGGAAGACCGCCATGGCCGCCTGGACATGCTGATCAACAACGCCGGCTACGGCGCCATGGGCCCGTTGCTCGACGGTGGCGTCGATGCCCTGCGCCAACAGTTCGAAACCAATGTGTTCGCGGTGGTGGGCGTGACCCGCGCGCTGTTCCCGCTATTGCGCCGTGCCCGTGGGCTGGTGGTGAATATCGGCAGCGTGTCAGGTGTGCTGGTCACCCCATTCGCAGGTGCCTACTGCGCTTCGAAGGCTGCAGTGAACGCGTTGAGCGATGCCTTGCGCCTTGAATTGGCGCCGTTTGGCATTCGGGTGATGGAAGTACAACCGGGAGCAATTGCCTCGCAGTTCGCCAGCAATGCTCAACGTCAGGCGGATCAGGTACTGGCGGCTGACTCGGCGTGGTGGCCATTGCGTGAGTATGTGCAGGCCCGGGCACGGGCGTCACAGGACCGGCCAACGCCTGCTGCGGTGTTCGCCAAAGGGGTGCTTGGGGCGACAGGCAAGCGTACAGTGCCTGCCGTTGTGCGGTTGGGCAATGGCAGCACGGCGCTGCCGTTGATGGCCCGGTTGCTGCCCCGGCGGCTGCTGGACTGGGTGTTGCGCAAGCGGTTCGGGCTTTTGCGTCCGCTTTGAGTTTGTAGTGAAAACCTGAGGGGCCGCTTCGCGCCCCATCGCAGGCTGTCGCCAGCTCCCACGGCGAACTGCATTGCCTTGCTCTGTGGGAGCTGGCGACAGCCTGCGATGGGGCGCAAAGCGGCCCCAATCATCACACCTTCGGCGGCTGCGTATCGAACGCCTGCCAGCCACCGCCCAAGGCTTTGTACAGCCCCACCAATGATTGGGATACCGCCGCCGAGCTGTCGATCCACTGCTCCTCACTGGCCAACAGTGCGCCTTGCACCGTCAGCACATTGAGAAAGTCCACCGCCCCTTCCACGTACTGGCGCTGAGCTGTCTCCAGGGCAATGCGGTTCTGCCGCACCGCCTCGGCCAGGTGGTCGCGGCGCAATTGGCTGGCGTTGTACAAGCGCAACACATCGTCGATTTCATGCCAGGCACCGAGCACAACCTTGCGGTAATTCAGCGCGGCTTCCTGTTGCTGTGCTTCACGCAGTTCCAAAGTGCCCTTGAGCCTGCCGCCCTCGAAGATCGGCAGGGACAATTGCGGACCGAACGCGAAACGCCGCGAATCCCAGGCACCGAAGTCCGACAGTTGCATGGCCTGGAAGCCCATGCTGCCCGACAGCCGAATACTCGGGTAGAAGTCGGCTTTGGCCACTCCAATGCTGGCCGTGGCGGCATGCAGGCGTGCTTCGGCAAGGCGGATATCCGGGCGCCGCTCGGCCAGCTCGGATGGCAGGCCAATGGCGAAAGTCTGCTGCGGCGTCGGTAGTTCGCCCCCCTCCAGCAACTCGGCCTGCAAGCTGCGTGGCGGTTCGGCGGCCAGCAGACTGAGCGCGTTGATCAGGTCATCGCGCCTGGCTTCGAGGCTGGGCAGGCGCGCCTCGATGGATGCCACCTGGGCGCTGGCCTGGGCAACATCGAGCCGGGTGGCCACCCCTTCGGCCTGGCGGTCTTGAGACAGCTTCAGGCTGTGTTGCGCCACCTTGAGATTGTCCTGGGTCACCGCCAGCGTGTGCTGCACGGCGCGTAGCTGGATGTAGTTACCCGCGGTTTCGGACAACAGGGCCAGCAGCACACCGCGACGATCATTCTCGGCGACTTCCACCGTGGCATCGGCAGCCTCGACCTGACGGCGCACGCGCCCCCACAGGTCCAGTTCCCAACCCGCGACCAAGTCGCCCTGCCACAGGTTGAACGCCGACTTGCCCGCATTGCCGGACGGGTCGCTCAGGCCTTCAGCACTGTTGCGGGCACGGCTGTAGCCGGCGTTCATGTCCACCGACGGTGTTTCATCAGCAGCCACCGTGCTACGCAGCGCGCGGCTTTGCAGCAGACGTGCGCTGGCCATCTGCAAGTCGAGGTTGCGCTCGGCGACCTTCTGGATCAGGGCACTGAGGCGGGCGTCGTGAAAGGTATCCCACCAGCGCAGTTCCATCGGTTCGGCCTGTGGCTGGCTCGCTGCGGCTTCACCCTGCAAGGGCGCCCAGTTCTGCGGCGCCTGGCTGTCCGGGCGCTGAAAGTCCGGGCCCATGGTGCAGCCGGCCAGAAGCACAGCCAGCAACAGGGGGCTCAAACGCAAGGCCGGTTTCATCGTGCGCTCACCTCTTTGCCTTCAAGCTTGTCGCCATGGGTGTCGATGGTCGCCTCCACCGACATGCCCACGCGCAGCCGAGCAAGCAGTGGCTGGCCGTCGTCGAACACGATCTTCACCGGAATACGCTGCACCACCTTGGTGAAGTTGCCAGTGGCGTTGTCAGGCTTCACGGCGGCGAAGGTCACCCCGGTGGCCGGGGCGATGCTTTCGACATGGCCTTTGAGGGTTTCACCGGAAAAGGTGTCGACACTGATACTCACTGGCTGCCCAGGTTGCACATGGGTCAGCTGGGTTTCCTGGAAGTTGCCGACCACATAGGCGTGCTGCAGCGGAACCACCGACAACAGTCGTGCACCCGGGTTGACGTAGGCACCGACACGCAGGGCGCGCTCGCCGACCATGCCGTCAATCGGTGCGGTGATCCGGGTATAGGAAAGGTCCAGTTGGGCTTTCTCCAGGCCCGCCTCGGCACGCTTGAGCTGACCATCGGCACTGGCGACCTGTGCGGTGAGAATATCCACCTGCTTGCGCGTAGCCACCAGGGCAGCCTGGGCATTGGCCAGGCGGGCGCGGGCCTGGTCGACGCGGCTACGCGCCTGCTGGGCGTTTTGTACGGTGCCAGCGCCCTGCTCGGCCAGGCGGCTGTAGCGGTTGACCTCATGGTCGGCGAAGGCTGCTTCGGCCTGCGCGGCTTTCACCGCTGCTTCGGCCTGGGCAATCAGCGCTGCCTGGCGCTCCAAGGTGGCGCGGGCATCGGCGCTTTGCGCCTTGGCCACCAGCAGCTGCGCCTGTGCGGCATCGAGAGCGGCCTGGTAGTCGCGGGCATCGATGGTCGCCAACAGTTGGCCGGCCTGAACCTGCTGGTTGTCTTCCACCAGCACGTCCTTGATGAAGCCGGCGACCTTGGGTGCGACCACGGTGTAATCGGCGATCACATAAGCGTCATTGGTGCTCTGGCGGTGGTCGCTGCCCAGCATCCAGGGGCCGACGATGCCGGCCAGCACAGCAACGGCCAATACCGAGCCGATCACGATTGTCTTGCGGTTGTTGCTCATTTTCAGCGGTCTCGAATTCATCCAGGGTTCAGGCCACCGCACGCGGCGGGTAGACCCGGGTAGGCACGAAAGGAATCAGGCAGATCAGCGCCACGGCGATGCAAGCCATCACCAGGTAAAGGTCAGCGGAGGTCAAAACCTGCGCCTGTTCGTGAATGCGCTTGGCCAGGCCTGCGGTGTTGTCGTCGATCAGCGGGGCATTGCCCAGGCTGTCCACCAGGTGGTTGGAATGGAAATGCCGACGCAGGGTGCCCAAAGCATCCAACAGGCCGGCGGCGATCACGGCGGCCAGGCCTTTGACGGTGTTGAACCAGCTCGATGCGAACGGGCCTTCCTGCGGGGTCATGCCGTTGGTGGATAGCATCAGCAGCGGCAGTACCGCCATCGGCTGGCCGAACACCTGCAGCAAGTAGAACGGGTAGAAATCGCCGCGTATCCACTCGGAAGTGATCAAGCTGCTGCCAACACAGGACACCGCGAGCATGGCCAGCCCGATGGCCAGCACCCAGCGGCAGTCGACCGCGCGGATGTTGCACAGCGCCGCCGTCAGCGGCAGGGCGATCAGTTGCGGCATCGCCACCAGCATCATCAGCGGGCTGGTCTGTGCGGGGCGATAGCCCTGGATCTGTGCGAGGTAGGCTGACGGGATGCTGCCCACGCCAGAGAGTACGATCAGCACGCCGGCCAAGGTCAGCAGGGCGAAACTCAGGTTGCGCCGCTGCAGCATGCGCAGCTGGAAGAACGGCAGGGGCTCGGACCATTCGTTGTACATGAACAGCACCAGCAACAGCAGGCCACCGCCCAGCAGCCAGCAGATCAAGGGCGAGTCGAACCACCCCCAGCGGTCGCCCAGCGACAGGCCCAGGACAATGCAACTGATTGCCGGCAAGCCCAGCACCACGCCACGCCAGTCGAACTGCTTGAAGCGCTCCAGGCGCAGCGGGTCCTGCGGCAAGCCCCAGCCGACGCAGAACATGGCCAGGGCCGAGGGCAGGATGATCTGCCAGAACGCCCACTGCCAACCGACATATTCGGTCCACAGCCCGGCCAGCGGCGTGCCGAGGTTGGGGCCGAAAGTGGCGGTCAGGGCATAGCAGGCCAGGCCATAGACCTTGATGCCGGGCGGCAGAAAGCGCAGCGCTACGCTCATCAGCATCGGTGGCAGAGCGCCCGAAGCGAAACCTTGAAGGATGCGCAACAGCATCAGACTGTGCAGGTTCGGGGCGAACGGCTGGAGCAAACCGAGCACGGCGAACAGGCCAACCGCCGTCATGGTGAAGCGGCGCAGGGAAAAGGTGGTGGCCAACCAGGGGGAGAAGGCCATGGCCGACACCGAAGCCGCGCTGTAGACGGCCAGCAGCCAGGCGCCCTCGTCGGCACCGATGCCCATGGCGCCGCGAATATCGGCCAGGGATATCTTGGTCACCGACTCGTTGAGGCCGGCGCACAACACCGCCAGCAATACACCGAACAGGCCCACCACCACCCGCAGGCCAAACGCCGTCTGCGCAGGCGCGGCCGGCGCTGGGGCAGCGGCTATCGCGGTGGCGGGCGCGGACAGGGAACTCACAGGCAGACATCTCCAGCAACAAATTTTGGGCTGGAGGAAGTCTAAGAAAGTCGAATGCTGACGAAAATCGACTTATTGGCAGTTTTATGTTGCGTCAGACGCAATCGGCAGATCGGTGTCGTTCTTTTCGCGGGTAAACCCGCTCCCACAGGGTACCCACTGCCCTCAGGAGGTGGAGAACCTGTGGGAGCGGGTTTACCCGCGAAAAGAACGACGCGAGTATCACGGATCGACGCTGCAACAGGCCTTCAGGGTCTGGCGTAACCAGCGGTGCGCCGGGTCGTTGTGAAAGCGCGGGTGCCAGGCCTGCATCACGTTCACCCGCTCCAGCGGCACCGGGATTTCGAACGAGCGCAGCGGCAACCCCAACTTATCCACACTACTGAGGATATTGGCCGGCATCGGCAGAATCAGGTTCGAATCCGGCAGTGAGAACAGCGCCGAGTGGAAGCTGGGCGTGATCAACGCCACCCGCCGCTGCACCTTGAAATTGGCCAGTTCGACATCGATCGGCCCGTTGGCCCGGCCACGTCGCGACACGCTGATCTGTGGATAACTGGCAAAGCTCAGCGGCGTGATCGGTTGCTGGAAAATCGGGTGCTCGCTGCGGGCCAGCCCGATGTAGTGGGTATGGAACAGGCTCTGCACCTTGATTTCCGGCCCCAGGTCCACGGTCGAACTGATGATCAGGTCGGTACGCCCATCGCGCAGCACGCTGTCGTCATCGCCGCCGGGGCTTTCCGGCACGAAGCGCAACACCGTGCGCGGCGCCTGCTCGTGCATCTTGTGCAGCAGCCGGGCGCCGTACAGGGCGATGAACAAGTCATTGGTGCGGATGTTGAAGGCCCGGTCGAGGCTTGGCAGGTCGACATCGTCGCCGCTGCGAAACACCTGCCCGGCCTGTTCCACCAATTGGCTGACCTGCTCGCGCAGGGCCAATGCCCGGGGTGTCGGCACCAGGCCACGGCCGGCACGCACCAGAATCGGGTCACCCAGCGCATCGCGAATCCGCCCCAGGGTTCGGCTCATCGCCGCCGGGCTCAGGTTCATGCGCTGCGCCGCGCCCACCACGCTGCCTTCATCGAGCAACGCGTCGAGGGCGACGAGCAGGTTCATATCCGGGAGTTGCATGGCTGTTTTCCGTGACAGCTGTGGGAACAGTCATGTTAACAGGTCGTACGATTGCACCAGACGCAATGCGGCCGTGCGTGGTGGGGCATTTATCTTGGCCTGCGGATAGGCCATAAGGGATGCAGTGGCTGTACCGACCCTATCGCCGGCAAGCCGGCTCCTACAACGGCTGCGTCGTCCTTGTAGGAGCCGGCTTGCCGGCGATGGGGCCATTACAGGCAACCTCATCAAGGAAACCCCACATGCCTACCCCCGTCCTGATCGCCATCGACGCCTCCCCCGCCTCCACCGCCCTGCTCGCTCTGGCCCAACGCTACTGCCGCCCCGACGAACACGAGCTGCATGTGCTGCTGGCCATCGATTCAACCTTCGCCGTACACGACAAACCCGCGCCCTACACCGCCGAAGAACTGGAGGAATACCCCGCCGCCTGCGAGGAACAACGCCTGGGCGACCGCGCCGTGGCCGAGGCTGTGGATGCCTTGCAAGCGGCCGGTTTTGCCGCTCAGGGCTGCATGGTTGCTGGTCAACCTGTCGAGGCGATTGTCGCCAAGGCTCAGGAACTGAAATGCGAGCTGATCATCATGGGGCACCGCCATCTGTCGCGGTTGGGGCGGTTGCTGGACCCGTCGATCAGCGCGAAGGTGATTGATCGGGTGGAAATTCCGGTGTTGGTGGGGGCGGCCTGCATTGAGCAATGAAGGTGCCTGTCGCGGCATTTGCAGTGCCTGTGGGATCGAGCGCCGCCCGCGCGGCGCATCGCGAGCAAGGCTCGCTCCTACGTTTGTTTCGGGCCAGTTATGCCTGTGCGATTTGCGCGCGACCGCTTTGGTGCACGAAGCGATATAGAGTCGTACAAGCAAGGCGGTCGCGCGCGCCTGTCACAGGTGTTATTGGCCGTAAACAAACGTAGGAGCGAGCCTTGCTCGCGATGCGCCGCGCGGGCGGCGCTCGATCTCAAAGGCGCCACAAATGCGGTGGCTAGCCCATCCCCACTTCACTCCGCGCCCGACTTCACCACCACCGTACAAGTCGTCCCCGCCGCCAGCAAATACCCCTCCGGCACTTCATCAATGTGAATCCGCACCGGCACCCGCTGGGCCAGTCGCACCCAGTTGAAGGTCGGGTTCACATCGGCGATCAGCTCGCGGCTCTGCGGGTTGTCACGGTCGTAGATGCCGCGGGCGATGCTCTCTACATGGCCCTTGATGCGTTCGCCGCTCATCATCTCGAGCTCAGCCTGGTCACCCACCTTCACATGGGGCAGCTTGGTCTCTTCGAAGAAGCCATAGACCCAGAACGAGTTCTCGTCGACCACCGCCATCACCGCCTCGCCGGTGCGGGCATAGTCGCCTTTGTGGATGTTCAGGTTGGTCACGTAACCGTCCACCGTGGCCACGATGTGCGTGCGTTTGAGGTTCAGCTCGGCAGCCGCAAGCTCGGCCTGGGCCTGCTGGTAGTCGGCCTGGGCGGAGTTGGCGATGTTGCTGGCGTCGTCGCGGTTTTCCTTGGAGATCACCAGGTTGTCCATGTCGGCACGGCGCTTGGCGTTGACCTTGCGCATTTCCCAGGTGGCCTTGCGCGAGGCGACCAGCGCCTTGGCCTGGTCGACCGCCAGCTGGTAGTGCTCTGGGTCGATCTGGATCAGCAGGTCGCCTTTCTTGACTCGCTGGTTGTCCTTGACCGGCACGTCCACCACATAGCCGGGCACGTCGGCGGCGACGTTGATGATGTCGGCACGCACGCGGCCGTCACGGGTCCACGGCGTGGTCATGTAGTGCTTCCACAACTGGTGGCCGATCACCACGGCGGCGGCCAGCACCAGCAGGGTGGCGATCAAGCTGAAGAACTTTTTCATCGAAGGATTCTCACCAGTAGAGAGACAGCGCCATGGCGCCGAACAAGCAGACGAACAGGCTCAGGCGCAGCAACGCCGGGTGCCAGAAAAAACGGTAGCCATCGTGGCTGGCGATGAACCGGTCCAGGCCCCAGGCCAGGCCCAGGGCAAACAGGAACATCAGGGTCATGGTGGGCATGTACACGCCATGGAAGGCGATTTCACGGGGCATGGTGCAATCCTTTCGCCGGGGCCAGCGGCGACTGTGGGTCGAGCAGGGAGGTACGGATGAAATGCAGGTAGCTCTGCACCCGGCGCAGCACCGAAGTGTCGAAGTGCCGGGCGAAGGGTTCGTCGGTGGCCTGCACGCGGCTGATGGCGTGGTCCACCGCCACCAGGGCGCGTTCGTGATTGCTGGCACTTGGTTGCAGGAACAGCCGGGCCAAAGCGCGGCCCATCACGCGGATCGCCTGGCGCCAGGGCTGCGATTCGGCGTAGGCCGGGTGCACCGGGGCACGGGCCTGTTCCTTGCGCAGTTCGATAACGGCGTGGCCGACTTCCAGCACCACGAACATCCAGCGCATCAACTGGCTTTGCACCTCGGGCTTGCCGGCCGCAAGGCCGTAGGCTTGGTGCAACAGGTCGCGGGTACGGCTTTCGAAGGCGCTGCCCAACCCGCGCAGGCGCCCGCCGATGGCGAACAGCACCTGCGCGCGCAGGTCTTGTTCCAGGCGGCTCCACAACCAGCGGCTGTTCGGCGGCAGGATGATCGCCCCCGCAGCCGCGCAGGCCAGCATGCCGATGACCATGCCGATGTAGTCGTTGATGAAGGTGTAGGGGTTGTAGGTGGTGAGGTTGTTGGGCACCGAGCCGATGGAGAAGAACACCAGCAAACCCAGGCCATAGCCGGCATAGGCCGGACGCGAAGCGAGGAATGCGCCCAGCACGAACACCGGCGCCAGAACCATGCACAGCAGCGGGAAGCCGTCGATCCAGGGGAACACGAAGAATGTCTCGTAGAAGCCGATGCAGGCGCCGAGCATGGTGCCGCACGCCATCTGGAACGACATGCGCTTGGGGTTCGGCGAAGCGGCCGACAGCCCGACCGTCACCGTGGCGACCAAGGTCATCATCGCGCCGCTGGGCCAATCGCTGAGCAACCAGAAGCTGCCCAACAGCAACAGCACAGCCGACGCCCGCACGCCCGCGGCCAGCGATACCAGCCAGTTGGTGCGCGACACGTAGGGCTCATCCCACTGTTCACGCGCATGGTTGTGCGCCGCCAGCGATGCGTGGGTTTCGGCGTAACTGAACATCTCGTCGACGAGCCGGTACAGCAGCTCGAACGCGGTGTGGAAGTCCAGCAGGTCGGACTCGCTGGGGTCAGTTTTCAGGTAGTCGGCGCGCAGGCCTCTTACCTGAGCTTGCAGACCTTCTTTATAGGCCGCCAGCTCCAGCGCCAGACGCAGGGCATCGGCATCGGTCAAGGCCCGGCCAACATAGGGGTCGAGCAGTTTGGCCAAGGTCTCGATTCCCGGTTCGATGGCGCTGACGATCTGCAGCGGCCCACGTGCACGCAACCGTTCGAGCAGGCGATTGAGGGCGTTAAAACGTGTGGTGATAGCCATGAACTCGCTGTTCATGCGTACCAGCCGGCCGCTACGCCGGCGCATGTGCGGGTCTTCGAACGCGGTGACGTTGCGCAGGCTTTCCAGGCCCACCGCTTCGGCGACAAAGCGCACGTTGCTGGCTTCGAAGCGGTCACGCTGGCTTTCGCCGCGCAGTGCCTCGACCATGACCCCAGCAAACACGCCAAAACGCTGGTACAGGGCATTGCGCATGGCAGCACTGGCCGACTGCGGCAGCACGGCGGCACTCACCAGCGTCGACACCAGAATACCCAGCGAAATCTCCAGCGCCCGCCACACGGCGGCCATGAACGCCTGGTCAGGGTGCTCGAGCACTGGCAGGCCGATCATCGCCGCAGTGTAACCGGCGAGTACGAAGCCGTAGGCGCGGAAGGTGCGGTAGCGCATGGCACCGGCCGAGCACAGCCCGACCCACACCGCCAGGCAAGGCAGGAACAACTCGGTGTTCTGTGGGAACAGGGCAATCAGCGTGATCATCATCGCCGAGCCGGCCAAGGTGCCGAGCACCCGGTAGAAACTCTTGGCGAATACATGGCCGCTTTGCGGCTGCATGACGATGAACACGGTGATCATCGCCGTGCGCGGTTGCGGCAACTCCAGGCGCATGGCCAGCCACAGGGTAATGAAGGCGGCCGCGATGATCTTGAAGATGTAGACCCAGGTCACCCCGTCGGTGCGCGCCCAGGCAAAGAAACCCCGGCGCCACTCAAGGCTTTGCAGCCAGCGCAGGGGTAAGCTCGATGTGCTCATTCAGCGTGTTCCGGCTTGTCGAAGATGGCCAGGGTGGCCGGGGTTTTCGGCGCGGCCTGACGCGCTTCGTCCGGCACGTCTTCGCCTGCCCCCAGGCCGCCGCCCAAAGCGGTGACCAGCTCGGCGTGGGCAGCCAGTCGGGCGGCCTGCACCTGCTGCTGCACCTGTTGCTGACGGAACAGCAAAGTCTGGGCGTTGAGCACATTGAGGTAATCGGTCAGGCCACGCTGGAAGGCGACCATGGCGATGTCGTAGGTTTTCTGCGCGGCGGCCACGGACTCGGCGGCGAAGTGCGACTGCTCTTTCATCGACTCGCGGCGAATCAGCTGGTCGGAAATGTTCTTCAGCGCACCGATCACCGTCTGGTTGTAGCGCGCCACGGCCACGTCGTAGCCAGCGGAAGCAACGCCCAGCTCGGAGCGCAGGCGGCCACCATCGAAAATCGGCAGGCTGATGGCCGGGCCTACGTTGTAGTTGAACTTGCGCCCGGTGAGAAACTCCAGCGGGCCGCCGCCGGTGGCCATGAAGCCGAGGCTGCCGACCAGGTCCACGTTGGGGAAGAAGCCGGCGTGGGCGACATCGATACCCCGCGCCTGGGCCGCCACTTGCCAGCGGCTGGCTACGACGTCGGGCCGCTGGCCGACCAGTTGGGCTGGCAGGGCTGACGGCAGCTTGAGGTCGGCGCCCAGGGTCAGGGTCGGCCGCTCGATGCTGGCGCCCTCCCCTGGGCCCTTGCCGGCCAATGCCGCCAGCTGGTTGCGGGTCAGGGCGATTTCTTCGTTGAGGCTGTCGATCTGACGATGGGTTTCAGGCAGCGGCGCTTCGGCCTGGCTGACTTCGAAATGAGTCCCGATGCCTGCGTCCAGGCGGCGCTGGGCCAGGGCCAGAATCTGCTCTTGCTGCTCGAGCTCGGCCTTGACGATGTCGCGTTGGGCGAAGTGAAGGCTCAGTTGAATGTAGGCGCGCACAACATTGTTCTGCAGCTCAAGCTGGGCTTGGCGGGCCTCGGCCACACTCATGTGCGCCTGGTCCACGGCCTGCTCGCTGGCATTGCGCTCGCGGCCCCACAGGTCGAGGGCATAGCTGAAGCCGATGGCCGCGTTGTTGTCCCAGGTGTTGGCACCCGACAACGCGCCTGGACCATAGAACTGGTCCTCGGGCCAGTTGTGGCGCTTGAGCGTCGACTGGCCATTGACCTGAAGTTTTTCCGCCGACTCGACCACACCCGCCATGGCCTTGGCTTCGCGCACTCGCGCGGCGGCCATGGCCATGCTCGGGCTACCGGCCACGGCCAGGGCGACCCAACGGTCCAACTGCGGGTCGCGATAGGCGTGCCACCACTGCTGATCGGGCCAATGAGCATCGGTGGCGGCTTCACGGATGGCCGCGTCGGTGGTCAGGGTATTGGCTTGCAGTGTCTTGCTTTTCGGGGCAATGCCCCAGGTTCCGATACAGCCGCTCAAGGCGAGACTAAGGGCACAGACGCTGAACGCCTGAAGCGTTCCGATGATGCGACGCGGCACAGCTGCGATTTCCCGAGGAAGAAGTGGAGAGGCTGGGCAATTCTAGGGGGCGGCCGCACTGGCGATAAGCGCATATTCCTGCGAATCTTTGTTACCAAAACGGCGATAATCCGGCTTTGGTCGAAGGAACATTTGCGTTACTTCATGTCACAATTTTGTCCTCTACATCGAGAGTGACCCATGGACACCCTGCAAAACATGCGTGCTTTCAGTTGCGTAGCCCAGCTAGGCAGCTTCACGGCTGCCGCCGCGCAGCTCGATACGACCACCGCGAACGTCTCGCGAGCGGTCTCCAACCTGGAAGCCCATCTGCAAACCCGGCTGCTCAACCGCACCACCCGGCGTATCGCCCTGACCGAGGCGGGCAAGCGTTACCTGATGCGCTGCGAACAGATTCTTACCTATGTGGAAGAAGCCGAAGCCGAAGCCAGCGACGCCCACGCCCGCCCGGCCGGGCAACTGAAAGTGCACTCGATGACCGGCGTCGGCCAGCACTTCGTGGTCGATGCCATCGCCCGCTACCGCGAATCGCACCCGGATGTGACCTTCGACCTGACCATGGCCAACCGCGTGCCGGACTTGCTCGACGAGGGCTACGACGTGTCCATCGTGCTGGCCAGCGAGCTGCCTGACTCCGGGTTCGTCTCCCAGCGCCTGGGCATCACCTACAGCATTGTCTGCGCCTCGCCGGAGTACGTGGCCAAGCATGGCTTTGCGCACAAGCCAGTCGACCTGCTCAAGCACTCTTGCCTGCGCATGGTCAGCCCGGTGATTCCGCTGGAAAAATGGCTGTTCGATGGCCCGGAAGGCCAGGAACTGGTCAACATCACCACTTCGCCGTTCCAGGTGAACTCCGCCGATGCGATGAAAACCGCAATCCGTTGTGGCATGGGCATGGGCGTGTTGCCGATCTATTCGGTGATCGATGGCCTGCGCGACGGCAGCCTGGTGCGGGTGATGCCTGAATACCGCCTGCAGGAGCTGAACCTGTATGCGATCTACCCATCGCGCCAGTACCTGGATGCGAAGATCAAGACCTGGGTCGAGTACCTGCGCAATTCGTTGCCGGAGATTCTGGCAGCCCATGAGGCAGACCTGAAGACCCACGAACTGCAGATCGCCAACTGAAAAAGCTGCTGTGCCAGGGCGGTGGACAATGGTAGGTTGCTAACCAATGCCGGCCTCTTCGCGGGTAAACCCGCTCCCACAGGTATTTCACCATTCTCATGGACGGTGCTGAATCTGTGGGAGCGGGTTTACCCGCGAAGAAGCCACCACTGTCCCACCGCCTTGCAGAGAAGTAGCCCGATGAAAAAGACCGTCCTGGCCTTCAGCCGTATCACCCCGGCCATGGCCGAGCGCCTGCAGCAAGACTTCAACGTGATTCTGCCGAACCCCAAGCTCGGCGACATCAATGCCCAGTTCAACGAAGCCCTGCCCGAGGCCCACGGCCTGATCGGCGTCGGTCGCAAGCTGGGCCGTGCCCAACTTGAAGGCGCAGCCAAGCTGGAAGTGGTGTCCAGCGTGTCGGTCGGCTACGACAACTACGACCTGGACTACTTCAACGAGCGCGGCATTGCCCTGACCAACACCCCGGATGTGCTGACCGAAAGCACCGCCGACCTGGGCTTCTCGCTGATCATGGGCTGCGCCCGCCGCACCGCCGAACTCGATGCCTGGACCAAGGCCGGCCAGTGGCAGGCTACCGTCGGCCCGGCCCACTTCGGCACCGATGTGCACGGCAAGACGCTGGGTATCGTCGGCCTGGGCAACATCGGTGCGGCGGTGGCTCGCCGTGGCCGCTTCGGCTTCAACATGTCGATTCTGTATGCCGGCAACAGCCGCAAGACGGCCCTCGAACAAGAATTGGGCGCTCAGTACCGCAGCCTGGAGCAACTGCTGGCCGAGTCCGACTTCGTCTGCATCGTGGTGCCGCTGTCCGATGCCACCCGCAAGCTGATCAGCACACGCGAGCTGAAGCTGATGAAGCCAAGTGCGTTCCTGATCAACATTGCCCGTGGCCCGGTAGTGGATGAGGCCGCGCTGGTCGAAGCGCTGCAGGCGGGCACCATTCGCGGCGCCGGCCTGGATGTGTACGAGAAGGAGCCGCTGAGCGACTCGCCGCTGTTCAAGCTGCCCAACGCCCTGACCCTGCCGCACATTGGGTCGGCCACCGCCGAGACCCGCGAGGCCATGGCCAACCGGGCGATGGAAAACCTGCGCGCGGCGCTGCTGGGTGAGCGGCCGCGGGATCTGGTGAATCCACAGGTGTGGAAGCACTGACAGGCTTGCGCTGACTGAGCCAGCCTCATCGCCGGCAAGCCGGCTCCCACAGGTTCGACGATACCCCTGTAGGAGCCGGCTTGCCGGCGATGAGGCCGCCACCGCACTACCTGACCGCCACGGCCCCAGTCACTCCCCGAGCCTTCGGCTTGCGAAACACCAGCACATTCCCCGCCATCACCGCCACCAGCCCCAGCAACGCTGGCGCCGTCCACTGATACCCTTCCGCGAACGCCGACACGTTCAACGCCACCAACGGGAACAGCACCGTGCAGTAGGCCGCCCGCTCCGGCCCCATGCGCCCTACCAGGGTCAGGTAGGCGGTAAAGCCGATCACCGAGCCAGGAATCACCAGATACATCAGCGAACCGATGTAGCGCGCATTCCACTCCATGGCGAACGGAACACCACTGACCAGGCAATAAACCGCCAACATCGACGCGCCATAGACCATGCCCCAGGCGTTGGTGGTCATGGGCTTGAGCCCGGCTTTCTGCTGCAGGCTGGAGAGCATGTTGCCGGCCGAGAAGCACAGCGTGCCCAGCAGGGCCAGGCCCAGCCCGTACAAGGTCTCGCGGCTGGCCGTATGGCTGGACAGTTCAGGCCAGAACAAAAGGCCAAGGCCCAGCAAGCCCATGGCCCCGCCCGCCAGCACATTGCTGGCGATTTTCTGGCCGAAGAAGATCCGTGCGTTCAGCGCATTCCATAGGGTTGCGGTAGAGAACACCACGGCGATCAGACCGCTGGCGACCCACTGGCTGGCGGTAAGAAAGCACATGAAGTTGACGCAGAACAGGCAAAAGCCCTGGGCCAGGCAGATCAGGTGGCCGCGCCGATTCATCGGCTGCAGGCGGCGGGTGAGCAGGAGAATGGCGAACAGGATCAGGCCGGCCAGTGCGAAGCGGTAGACGATCGAGACCGGAATCGCGACCACACCCAGTTGCAACTTGAGGGCGATCCAGGTGGTGCCCCAGATCAGGACGGTGAGCAGGTAGAGGGACAGGTTCATCATGATACCTTCGATAGCAGGGCCGCCCTCTTCGCGGGTAAACCCGCTCCCACAGGTATTGGCGTGGTTCCTGTGGGAGCGGGTTTACCCGCGAAGGGGCCACAGGATTTGCTGATCAGTCTCCGCCTGCGGCGCCACTACCCGCTTGCACAAACTTGCGCTTTTGCGTCGCCGGTAGCTGCCACTGCGCCCCAACCGCAGTACGATGGCTCGCAGAGGAACCGCCCATGACCCCACTGTCCCAGCTGCAAGTGTTCAACGCCATGCACGCCTCGCCCCACGCCCGGCTGGAGCTGAGCGCGCACCTGGGTGACGGCCTGGCAGCAGCGCTGTGGAGCAACCGAGACGACGCCCGCGACTACCAGGCACCCAGCCACCACACGCTGTCGTGCTACATCGCCGACGGCACTGGCACCTTCCGCCGCCAGCGCCCAGGTGACAAAGGTGCGCCGGACAAACTGTGCGTGATGCCCGCCGGCCATGAGTCGAACTGGGTGGTCAATGGCTCGATTCGCCTGGCGCATCTGTACATCAGCGAAACCCAGTTCGCCCTCGGCTGCGTACGCTTGCTGGACCGTGAGCCACGCGAGCTGCAGTTACAGGAAGCCACCTTCCTTGAAGACCCGCAGCAGGCCAGACGCTTTCGCCAGTTGATCACCTTGAGCTGGGACGAACCTGGCGAGCGGTTACTGGCCAGCAGCCTGGCCCATGAAATCGTCGACCATGCGGTGCTCAGCCAGGTTGGCCTGCGCCAAGGATTGCGCCTGAAAGGCGGGCTGGCGCCCACTGTGCGTCGGCAACTGGTCGATTACATCGAAGCGAACCTGGACCAGCCCGTCACACTCGGTGAGCTGGCCCTTCGCTGCAATCTGTCGGAGTACCACTTCGCCCGGATGTTCCGCACAAGTTTTGGCGTACCGCCCCATCAGTACCTGCTGGCCCGGCGACTTCACCAGGCCTGCCGGTTGCTGCGCCTGGGCGAGTTGCCGCTGGGGCAGGTCGCCCTGCTGTGTGGTTTCGCCAGCGCTAGCCACTTCAGCAATCGGTTTCGCCAGGCGATGGGGGCGACGCCTGGGGATTACCGGGCAGCGATGCTGAACACCTAGAATTCAAGCGTGCTGGACAAGCTCACCTGCCGCGCATCGCCAATGGCAACGAAATACTGGTTCACCGCCGAGCTGTAGTAGACCTTGTCGAACAGGTTCTTCACGTTCAACTGCAGGCGCACCTTGTGCTCGTCGAGCTTGGTCTCGTAGCTGGCAAACGCGTCGGCCACGGTGTAGGACGGCAGGTCAAAGGTGTTGGTCGCATTGCCCGCGCGCTCACCCACATAGCGCGCCCCGGCGCCAAGGCGCAGATTGTCGCCGCCGAACAGGCTGCCGAAGTCGTACACCGCCGATAGCGAGCCACTGTGCTTGGCCACGTTCTGCAGGCGGTTGCCCTTGAGGTCCGGGTCCTTGGTGACTTCAGCATCGGTGTAGGCGTAGCTGCCAATCAAGCTCCAGCGTTCGCTCAGCTGGCCGGTGAGGTCGAGTTCGACGCCCCGGGAGCTGACTTCACCCGCATTGCTGTACACCGTCTCGCCGCTGGTGCTATCGAAGTTGGACACCAGCACGTTGCGCTTGGTGATGTCGAACAGGGCCAAGGTGCCGGTGAGCTGGCCTGGCATGTCGAGCTTGGCGCCGATCTCCCAGGACTTGCCCTCTTCCGGTGCGATCGAGGAATCCAGTACCAGGCCGCCGGTCAACGGGGCAATGCTCGAGTTGGGTTTGAACGACTCGCTGTAGCTGCCATAGAACGACAACTGGTCGTCCACTTTGTAGACGATACCGGCATGGGGTACCCAGGCCTGGTCGCTGGTGTCGGTGTTGGCCTTGAACGGGCGGCCGCGACCGGCGTACTGGTCGTATTGCTGGAAGCGAGCCCCTGCCACCAGAATCCAGTGATCATCCAGGTGCAGCGCGTCCTGGAAGAACAGTGCATCGGTGCGCAGCTTGTCGGTCTGGTCGCTGTCGCTGGCGCGCACGGTGGTGCCCTCCACTTCCTGGCCATACACCGGATTCAGGTAGCTGAAGGTCGACTGGCTGCTCTGGCGGATCAGGTCACCGCGAAAGATCTTGCGGTCTTCATGGTCGACACCCACCAACAGGTCATGCTGCATGCCCGCCAGTTCAACATTGCCGTTGAGGCTGAGGGTGGCGAACTGGTCGCGGCTCATGGCGTTGTGGGTGCCGTCGATGCTGCGGGTCAGCGTGCCCTTGGCTTCGTTGACACCGGTCACCCGTACCTGGCTGGCGTCGTAGGTCTCGCGGTTGAAGCTGTAGCCGAAATGCAGTTTCCAGTCGTCGGCCAGTTGGTGGTCGACTTCCAGGCGGTAGAGGTCCGAGCGCCCTTCCATGTCGTTGAACGGCTCGTCCAGGCGGCGGGTAGCCGGGATGTTCAGCGGGTGGCCATCGTTGCCGAAGGCGGTGCCCCGGTCGAAGGGATAAAGAAACTCGCGATGCTCATAGGCCAGCACCACTTGCGTGTCCTCGCCCAGCCAGGCCAGCGACGGCGCCACCAGCGATTCGCGATGCACGCCGTAATTGCGCCAGTAATCTTCGTCTTCATGGTCGACGATCAGGCGGTAGGCGAACTTGCTGTCACCCAACGCTCCGGTACTGTCGAAGCCGCCGCCGCTGCCATTCTTGCCGCTGCCATAGGTGGAGCCGCGCACGGTCAGCGCGTTGTACTGCTCCAGTTGCGGGCGTTTGCTGACCACGTTGATGACACCGCCCGGGTCCTGGATGCCATACAACAGCGAGGCCGGGCCTTTGAGGACTTCGACCCGCTCGGTGCTGGCATTGAGGCTTCTGCCCTGCACGATGGGCATGCCGTCGCGCATGATCGAGCCGTCGCGGTTGTCGCCGAAGCCGCGCTTCATCACGGTGTCGGCGGTGCCGCCGAAATTGTTGCCCTGGGTGATGCCGCTGACATTGGTCAGGGCATCGTCGAGGTTGCGTGGGGCCTGATCACGGATGACCTGGGCCGGCACCACGTTGATAGCCTGCGGGATGTCCTGGTTCGGGCCCTGACCACGCATGATCGACGCCACTGCCGGAGGCTGATAGCTGTAGGCGTCCATCTGCGAGTTGACGGTGGTGGCTTGCAGGTTCAGTGCGCCGGAGGTGTCCAAGGGTTCGAGGGTCAGGGTGCGGGCATCGACGCGGCGCCAGGTCAGGCCGGAATTGCCCAGCAGTTGCTGCAATGCCTGTTCGGCACTGAAGCTACCGTTGAGTGCGGGTGCCTGCACGGCGGGCAGTTCAAGGGTATAGACCACGCTCTGGCCGGTGGCGCGGCTGAAGGCGTTGAGTGCCTGGGCCAGAGGCTGGCTCGGCTGGGCGAAGGCATGCACCTGGACCTGCTCGGCGGCGTGGGCCAGGGGGACGACGGTCACGGCGCCGAGTGCAGAAAGGCCGAACCAGAGGGGAACGCAACGCGGGGTGAACTTCATGGACGCTGACCTGTGAGAGGGTTATTACTGCGAATGAATCGCACTTTCACTCACTACACGGATGCCACGTCCTGTTACCTCACCCGGTTTTGAAAATTTTTTGCCTATGCCGGCCTCATCGCCGGCAAGCCGGCTCCTACAGGGGATGTGCGGTCACTGTGGGAGCCGGCTTGCCGGCGATGAGGCCGGTACTGACACCTACCGAACAACGGTCAGACGCCCCAGCATGGTCTGCCGCGAGAACCCCAGCACCTTGCCCAGCGAGTCCAGCGCCAGCAACGGCTCCTGCACTGGGAAACTGCCACTGACTTTGCGCTGCCCCAGCTCGTCATCCAGCAACAGGATACGGCCCGGGTAATAACGCCCAAGGTCTTCGAGCACTTGCGCCAACGGCACCTGGTAGTAATTGAGCCAGCCCTGCCGCCAGGCCAGGCGGCTGTCGCTATCCACACTCAACGTATCGCCGGCCCGCCCTTGGGCATAAACCACTTGCTGGTTGGCAGTCAGTTCACGAGCGGCCTGCCCCTGCGCTGGCGTCACCGCCACACGTCCGCTGCGCACGGTAACCTGCGCCCCGTCGCCCTGCTCGCGTACTTCGAATTGGGTACCCAGCACACGTACCTCGCCGCCAGCCGCCTCCACCAGGAACGGCTCGCCGGTGTGGGTCACCTGGAAGAACGCAGCCCCCCGCAACAGGCGCACGCGACGCTCACCGTGCTGGAAGTCGACGGCAATGGCACTGCCGGCATCCAGCAGCACCTGCGACTGGTCGGCGAGGCTGACCTGGCGAACCTCCCCGGCACTGCTGTAGTCGGCCTGCAGGTCCTGTAGCCAATAGCCTGGATGCCAACCACCGGCGATACCCACGGCCAACACCAGGCAGGCTGCTGTAGCCAGGGCTGCTACCCGTTGCCGCCAGCGCCCCTTGCGGGGAGCAGCGGCCATGGCGTCGAGATACTGCTGCAGGCTTGCACGCTCTTCCTCGGCCAACCGGGCAGCCGGTGCGGCGCTCAGCTCCCATGCAGCCTGGGCGTCGGCATAGGCCAGACGGTGCGCAGGGTCGGCCAGCAGCCAGCGCTTGAACGCCGCACCGTCGGCTTCCTCTGGCCGTTCATTGATGCGGCTGAGCCAGTGCAACGCCGCCTGGGACTGAGCAGCGGAGATCGGGTTCGGACGGCTCATCGACGGGCGCTCCCAGGCCTGCGTGTGGACGACACGGGCTCGGCGACACTCGCCTTGCACGCTTCAAGGGCGCGCATCATATGCTTTTCCACGGCGCTCTGGGACAGTTGCATGGCCTTGGCGATCTCGCCGTACTTGCAGCCATGAATGCGGTTGAGCAGAAATATCTGCCGCGTGCGCTCGGGCAGTGCCCGCAGCGCGGCCTCGATACGTTGCAGGTCATGCTCGACCTCAAGCGCCTGCTCCGGCGCCTGGGCGCTGGTTTGTTCATCCAGCGGCAATGAGGCTTCGGCAACGCGCTCGCGGCTGCCTTCACTGCGCAGGTGGTCGATAGCCAGGTTGCCGGCGCAGCGCAGCAGGTAGGTGTCCAGTGCCTCGACCTTGACCTCGGGCCGGCGCCAGAAGCGCAGGAACAACTCCTGGACCAGGTCCGCCGCCGTTGCACGGCAACCGATCCGCCGGCTGACCACTGCTTCCATGCGCGCACGCTGGGCGAGGAACACTTGCAGGAAACGCGCACGACCGCCTGCGCTGTCGGCTTCTGGTTCGATCATGTCGCCTGGCTCGCTCAACGGCTCACACCGACCACACGGCCAACAGCGGGCCAAGCACCAGGCTGGCCGCCGCCAGGCCCAGAAGCACGCGAGGCTGGTAAGGCAAGGCAAACACCCACAGCGTGGCGCCAGCCATCAGCACGGCGACCCACTCCACCAGGCCATGGGCCCAACCGCGCCAATGCACACTCAGCACCAGCGACAATGCCAGCAACGACCAGCCGCCGATGCGCAGCCTGAGCAACTGGCCCGGACGTGGCTTGCGCCCGAGCAAGTCGCTGAAGTGCTTTTCCATGGCCAGGCACAAGCCTGCGAAACCGGCGTAGCCGATCAGGGCAATGCTCAGCATTGATTCACCTCGGCTGCTTCAACGGTCGCCTTCGCTGCACGGGGCACACGCTTGATGGCCGGTTTGGGCATGCGCAGCATCTTGTTTGCCGTCCAGGCGAGGAACAGCCCGGTCGCCAGCGCCGTGAGGTCGAAACCAGCCATGGCCCAATCACCCGCCAACAGCGAATGGTTCAAGCCCTGGCCGGTGGTCAGGCCGTTGAGCAACGGCAGTGCGGCAAAGGCCAATGCGCCCAGCGCCAATTGTTCACCCCAGGCCCGACGACCAGGCCGCAGCGTCGCATGCGCCAGCGACAACGCCCAGGTCAGGAAGAAGGCGTTGACCTCCCATTCGGCCCGACCCTCCAAGCCCGCTGGCACCAGGCGGTTGGCCCAGAAGAACCCGGCCACGCCCAGCAACAACCCGCTCATGCTGGCAATGTTGAGCACCTCGACCAAGCGCAGTTCGCCCGGCATGCGCACGCTCTTGGCATGTTTGAGCTGGCGCTTGCCCAGCCACATCACCAGGCCGGTGCCGATCACCGCCGTGCCCGCCACGCCGAAGACGAAGTACAGCCAGCGCAACCACGGGCCCGCAAAATTGCCCATGTGCAAGCCGACGAAGCTGAACGAGGTCATCATCGCCGTGGTTTCCGGCTCGCCCTGGGTCAGCAGTTCGCCGGTGGCGCCGTCGAACGTCCAGTTGGCGCTGCGCTTGTACGCCACGCTGTCGGCCGAAGCCTGGGCAAAGGTGACGCGGGCATTGCGGTCACCCGGGTTCTGTACCTGGATGTAGCCCATGCGTGCGCCCGGCACCTGCTCCTGGACCTTGGCGTACAGGCTCTCCAACGGCACCAGAGGCGCAGCGGCATTGGCCAGGACAGGTACATCGTCACGGCCGAACAGGTCATTGAAATAGCCGTTGGTGTTGCCACCATAGCTGGCCAGGATGCTGGCCGGCATCACCATGTACATGAAGATCACCAGGCTGCTGTAGCTGATCATCAGGTGGAACGGCAGCACCAGCACGCCGATCGCATTGTGCCCGTCCAGCCAGGAACGCTGGCCTTTGCCTGGGCGGAAGGTGAAGAACTCCTTGAAGATCTTCTTGTGGGTGATGATCCCGGTGACCAGGCCCAGCAGCATGATGAAGGCGCAGAAGGTCGCCAGCCAGCGGCCCCAGGGATGAGGCATCTGCAGCTGGAAGTGGAAGCGGTAGAAGAAGTCGCCGCCACGGCTGTCACGGGCCTCGACCGGCTGGCCGGTCTGGGCATCGAGGGTCTTGCTGGCGAAACCACGGCGACCGGCATTGGGGTCACGCCAGCCCACACTCAGCCCTGCCTCGCGCTCGTTGGGCAGGCGAATCATCCAGTTGCCGGCATTGCCCGCGTTGGCCTCCAGATAGCGCTGGGCCAGGCCCAGGCTGGCCACGGGGTCGAGCGCATGGCTACGCACTTCCGGTCGAGTCCAGTGCGAGATCTCTTCCTTGAAGTACGAGAGTGTACCGGTGAGGAAAATCGCGAACAGCAGCCAGCCAAAGATCAGGCCTGTCCAGGTGTGCAACCAGGCCATGGCCTGGCGGAAGCCTTCTTTCATGGGGTGCTCATCCAGTAGCAAAGCCCATTGACCAACCCCAGCACCAGGCTTGGCACCAGCACACCGAACCAGGCGCGCCAGGCGCTGCGGCAGGCGAAGCACCAGATGAAGGCCAGCAGGTAGAAGACGAACGACAGCATCATGCCAGTCAGCACCGCGTCGACCTTCGGCAACGGGGCCAGCAAGCCAATGCAGACACTGGCCATGGACGCCAGCAGGTATCCGCCCAGCAGCGCGGCCAGGCTGCGTGAGGTCACGGCCAGGCGGTAGCTGAGGGGGAGTCCGGCGGCAGTGCGCTTCATGGCGGAGGTCCGGGGGCATTCGGGGGTGCAATAGTAATGATTTCAATTCTCATAAGCAAAGTCTGGGGACACGTGGCATTCATCGGCACTATTGCCGGGAAGGATTGCCGAGACCAACGCACCTCACTACAATGCGAACAATTCTTACTACCAGTTGCGCTACCCGGCGCCGGAGTATCCACGGTGTCCAGCGCCCTCTCTTCCACGGTCGAAGGCCTCTACCACGCCCATCACAACTGGCTGACCGGCTGGTTGCGGCGCCGCCTGGGTTGCCCCCACAGCGCTGCGGACCTGGCCCAGGACACCTACGTGCGGTTGCTGCAGTCGCGTGAGGCCCCGCAACTGATCGAGCCACGCGCGTTCCTCACCACCGTGGCCAAGCGGGTGTTGTGCAATCACTTCCGGCGCCAGGAGCTTGAGCGCGCCTATCTCGAAGCCCTGGCCCAGGTGCCCGAAGCGGTGGCGCCGAGCGAAGAACAGAAAGCGATCATCTTCGAGACCTTGCTGGAACTCGACCGCCTGCTCGATGGCCTGCCTGCACTGGTCAAGCGCACCTTCCTGCTGGCTCAGGTCGATGGTCTTGGCCAGACCGAGATCGCCCGTGAACTGGGTATTTCGCTGGCCACGGTCAAGCGCTACCTGAACAAGGCAGCGCTGCGCTGCTACTTCGCCCTGTGAACGCGTCATTTTCCGCACAAGTGGCCGAACAGGCCGTGCACTGGCTGATCGAGTCCCAGGGCGAGGACTTCGACCAGGCCCAGCAGCAGGCACTGCAAAGCTGGCTACTGGCCGACCGCGAACACCAGCGCGCCTGGGCGCACATCCAGCAGGTCAACCAGCGTTTGCGTGGGGTGGCCTCGCCTGTGGTGCATGCCACCTTGCAGGCACCGCCCTCCCCTGCCCGGCGCCGGGCACTCAAGGCCCTGCTGCTGGTTGGCGTGGCCAGCGCCACTGGCCTGGGCCTGCAACAGCACAACCCGCTACCCGGCCTGATGGCGGACTACCGCAGCCCGGTGGGACAGCGCCGGCGGATGCGGCTGGATGACGGTAGCCTGTTGCAACTCAACACCGACAGCGCCGCCGATGTCCGCTTCGACCCGCAGCAACGGCGTATTCGCCTGCTGAACGGCGAATTGCAGCTGGAGGTGGCCAAGGATGTGCGCCCGCTGGTACTGCGCACGGGCGAAGGCACACTGCGGATGGATGGTGGCCGCTACAACGTGCGCCAGTTCAATCGCTTCAGCCTGGTTGCGGTGTTCGACGGCGCGGCCAACCTCTCGGGCCAGACGCTACTCGCCGGGCAGCAGGCCCGCTTCACCGCAGCCGGCTGGCAGGGCATCGCGCCGCTGGAGCGCAACAGCGGTGCCTGGGTCGACGGCATGCTGGTGGCTTCGCAGATGCGCCTGGCGGACTTCCTTGCCGAGTTGGCGCGCTACCGCCATGGGCAACTCAGTTGCAGTGATCGCATTGCCGACCTGCGCATTTCCGGCTCGTATCCACTGGATGACAGCGAGCAGATTCTGCACATGCTGGAAGTGGCGTTGCCGGTGAAGGTGCGGCGCTTTACGCGGTACTGGGTGAAGGTCGAGGCCGCCAGCTGAGGCCGCAAAAAAATTTCTGATTAACCTGAGCCATTCTTCACCTCTCGCGTGACAGAGAAGGCAGAACCCCCTTCTCACAGGACCCTCCAGATGCCGTTGCGCCCCAGCCCGCTGTTCCAAGCCTTGCTGCTCGCCAGCACCCTGAGCTTCGCCGTGCCTGCCGTCCAGGCCGCCGAAACACGCACTTACCATATCGCCCCAGGCTCGCTGGAAGAGGCACTCAACCAGTTTGGCCGCGAAAGTGGTGCATTGATTTCATTCGGCTCGCAGATCACCCAAGGCCTGCAGAGCCCAGGGCTGGATGGCCAATACGATGTGCAGCAAGGCCTGGATGCGCTGCTGGGTGGCAGTGGCCTGCAAGCCCGCAAGGAAGCTGACAATGCCTTCAGCCTGCAACCGGTCGGCACCACCGGCAGCGGCGCCGCCGTCGAGCTGGGTGCATCGACCGTAGTCGGTGACTGGCTGGGCGAGGCGCAACAGGACAACGTCTTCGAGCACCCAGGTGCCCGGGACGTGGTGCGCCGCGAAGAATTCGAGCGCAACGGCGCCACCACCGCCCGCGAAGTGCTCAACCGCATCCCAGGTGTCAACGCCCCGGAAAACAACGGCACCGGCAGCCACGACCTGGCGCTGAACTTCGGTATTCGCGGCCTCAACCCGCGACTGGCATCCCGCTCCACCGTGCTGATGGACGGCATCCCGGTGCCCTTTGCACCTTACGGCCAGCCGCAACTTTCGCTGGCGCCCATCAGCATGGGCAACATGGACGCGGTGGATGTGGTGCGCGGTGGCGGTGCCGTGCGCTACGGCCCGCAGAACGTCGGTGGCATCGTCAACTTCGTGTCCCGCGCCATCCCCGAAGAGGCCACCTTCAAGGCCGCCATGCAGAACCAGATCAGCCCCTCGTCCAGCCATGACGGCTTCAAGAACAGCGCCAACCTGCTGGTCGGTGGCACCAACGACAACGGCCTGGGCGGTGCCCTGCTGTACTCCGGCACCCGTGGCGGCGACTGGCGCGAGCACAGCGACACGCAGATCGACGACCTGATCCTCAAGGGCAAGCTGCAACTGGACGAGGCCAACAGCCTGCACGCCATGGCCCAGTACTACGAGGGCGAAGCCGAAATGCCGGGCGGCCTGAGCAGCGCCGACTTCGACGACGACCCGTACCAGTCGACACGCCTGAAAGACAAGTTCTGGGGCCGCCGCACGCTGTTCAACTTCGGCTACGACTACAAGCAGGACGACCGCCAGTTCAGCGTCAACAGCTTCTTCACCAAGACCCTGCGCAGCGGCTATCTGGACCAGGGCAGCTTCGTCTCGCTGTCGCCACGCGAGTACTGGGTGCGCGGCATCGAAACGCGCTTTTCGCAGGGCGTAGCCTGGGGCGAAAGCTGGCATGAACTGGGTATCGGCTACCGCTATATCAACGAAACCGGCCACGAACTGCGCTTCCGCGAGCCGGTCAACGGCGCGCTGCCGACCACCGCAAGCCGCAATGACCGCGACACCCGTGGCAGCACCGAAGCCCATGCCATCTACCTCGATGACCGCATCGACATCGGCCGCTGGACCATCACGCCAGGCATTCGCTACGAGATGATCGACTCCGAGCAGAGCAACAAGCTCAACGGCCAGCGCTACCAGGGCGACTACAACACCGCATTGCCGGCGCTGAACGTGATGTATCACCTGACCGACAACTGGAACCTGTACGCCAACACCGAGGGCTCGTTCGGCAGTGTGCAGTACAGCCAGATGCCCAACCGAGTGAGCAGCGGCGAGGTCAAACCCGAGAAGGCACGCACCTGGGAGATCGGTACCCGCTACGACAATGGCGACCTGCAGGCTGAGATCGGCGCATTCCTGATCAACTTCGATAACCAATACGAAAGCAACCAGACCAACGACTCGGTGATCGCCCGCGGCGAGACCCGTCACCAGGGTATCGAGACCAGCGTGCGCTATGCCCTGGATAGCCTGAGCCCGGCACTGGCCGGTTTCGATGTGCACGGCAACTACGCCTTCGTCGATGCCACCATTCGTGAGGACGGGCCGAACAAGGGTAACCAGGTACCGTTCTCGTCGCGGCACAAGGGCACCGTGGGTGTCGGCTACACCGAAGGGCCGTGGCAGTTGAACCTCGACGCCAGCTTCCAGAGCAGCCAGTACGCCGACAACGCCAACACCAGCGCCGAGAGTGCCGATGGCAGCACCGGGCGTATTCCAGGCTACATGCTGGTCAGCACCCGCGCCGGCTATGACTTCGGGCCGCAGTTGTCGAACCTGAAGGTGGCGGTGGGGGTGAAGAACCTGTTCAACCGCGAGTACTACACGCGCTCCTACGACGACAACAACAAGGGCAAATATGTGGGTGAGCCGCGGACCTTGTATGTGCAGACGTCGGTGGAGTTCTGAGCTGATTGCTGGCCGTTGTTGGGTACGGTTTGATTTTTTGGGTGTTGCATAGATCGAGCGCCGCCCGCGCGGCGCATCGCGAGCAAGGCTCGCTCCTACGTTTGTTTTGGGCCAGTTTTGCCTGTGGAATTTGCGCGCGAACGCCTTGGCGCATGGCGCAATATCGAGTCGTACACACAAGGCGGTCGCGCGCGTCTGCCACAGGCATTATTGGCCGTAAACAAACGTAGGAGCGAGCCTTGCTCGCGATGCGCCGCGCGGGCGGCGCTCGATCTCGCAGGCACCATCGCCCACAGGACAAGCCGACAAAGTCCCTCCGATGAGTGATTTAGCTCATAGAGCTCTGTTAATAACGCTATTTAGCTAGTTTTTTTTCGAATTCGGCAATCAATGAATCACCTCTTGGTGTCATTGACTCGAGTGAAACCATCACTGGGAAGTCATCAAAGGTCAGATGAAACTTCTCTCTTTCTATGATGATTTCCCAGATTCTTATATCAATTGAGTCCGACTTTGTTTCGATTTTTCCATTCAGCAAGTCAACCACTGCGCTCGCATAATCCGGGAAATCGTCCCAGTCTATGCATGAGGTTAAATTCAGACAGGCCCTTCCAGAGTGCATCGTGTCTATCTTCAAGGCGTCAAGCTTTAGAGTGTTCATTAAAATAGATCTCCACCGCCAGAGCGGGTAGCACTCTCGATGATTTGGGTCGGGTACGAGCTTCTTCATTGTGTCATTCCAGCTTCTTGAAAAAGGGAACTACCACCTGAATCTTTCTCATGGATCGAAGGTGGCAGCCGTACGCGGGCGTGAGAAAACCAGAAATGTCTTACAGATGATGACCTCGAGGTGTACGTCGGGGGATGGGGAGTAGGCCACCCAGTGTTTGCCACCACCTTTACTGCGCCTATTAGATCGAGCGCCGCCCGCGCGGCGCATCGCGAGCAAGGCTCGCTCCTACGCTTGTTTCGGGCCAGTCATGCCTGTGAGAGGCGCGCGCGACCGCCTTGTTGGTACGACGCAATATCGAGCCCTGCGCCAAAGCGTTCGCGCGGGCGGCGCTCGATCTCCCAGGCGGCAAAACCCTCCCGACAGACACATTTATTTTCAGAAAGGGGTTGTAATCGTCGCGCCGTTGCCTGACCTTAGGGTCAAGAGGCGAAGAAATTCCAGGGGCCTCAATGGCCTAGGCACGCCTCCATGCGAGCAAGCTGAATAAGGATTGAATCATGCAAATCCAGGTCAACAGCAGCAACCATATCGAAGGCAACATCCGGCTCAACGAGTGGGTCCGCAGCACACTGCAGAGCACTCTTGAACGTTACGAGGACGACCTCACCCGCATCGAGGTGCACCTGCGCGACGAGAACGGCGCCAAGCCCGGACCGCATGACAAACGCTGCCAGATGGAGGCTCGCCCGAAAGGCCATCAGCCGATTTCCGTGACGCACACCGCCACTTCGCTGGACCAGGCCGTCGATGGCGCCGCCAGCAAACTGAACAATGCGTTGGAACATTTCTACGGCAAGTTGCGCAGCAAGCGCGGGGCATTGGAACTGAGTGATCCCGAAGCCTGATCAACGCCAAAGCACAGCAACGCCCGGCCCTGCGCCGGGCGTTTTCGTTTCCGCTGAACCAAGCCTGCGATTGCCGGTCAACTTCTGCAGTCATTCAGTGCAGAACCTGAGCATGAACAACCCATTCGAGCAGATCAGCACCGCCTTCGCCCCGGAGTACCGGGTCAACCTGAGCATCGAACGCCTGGACGGCAGCATCATGCTGACGCTCTCCGACGACGCCGGCGTGGTCGCCAAACGCCTGATCAGCCAGGCTCAGCGCAACGACCCGGTGCGCTTGCAGCGGGTCATCGACAGTATCCGCCTGGGCCTGGCCATCGAGCTGGGGCAAAACCCGCTGCAGGTACTTGCCGCCCTGACCCGCGACTCACGCCACGAGCCCCATCACTTCAAGGCGCTGGGCGTGGCCAATTGAAGGCAGGGCGACAACCGGTCAACGCACTTTCCGCAGCATTTCCCCGATCATTTTCTCGAATCCAGGCAGACGCAGCTGGCGAACCCGATGTTGCGATACATCGCGCGGCGCCGGACGGGATTGAACCACCAGGGGCGGGGCCATCCGCGTTAACTACCTAGCCCCTCACTTGCCTTCTTCGATCTCTTTGCCGTTAGCGTCCAGCACCTTGGTCGATGGGTAGCGGTAAGACGCATAGCGCACCACCAGAATCGAGAAGGCCAGCAGCAAAATACCGCCGCACAGGTACAGCAGCCCTTCATCCGGCGCCTTGTGGTGCGACACGTCGCCGATCAGCAGGCGGGTCAGCGCGGTGATTGCCACATACAGCAAGAAGCGGATCGGCATGTGGTTGGTCTTGAAGTAGATCCCGACCATCGCCCCAAGCTCCAGGTAGATGAACAGCAACAGGATGTCATCCACGCTGATGCCGCCTTTGCCCAACATGTCCAGGAAGGTCATCACCGCCGCATAGGCTGTGATGGCGCCGATGCCGAACAGTGCCAGGTAGTGGAACGCCTCGACGCACAGATTGCCCAGCGAGTCAGCCGAGCCGTGCAGGCCCTTGCGCAGTTTTTCAGCCCATTTGATGTTCACGTTGTTCCATTCCCCGATACGACATGAAGGATGATGCATCACGTCTGTGACGCTTGTGCCATGCAGTTAAAGGGCCAGGCCCCCAGCTTGGAAGGCGACCGATTGCCGCAAGGCACCTGGAGCTACACTTTTTGCCGAGAGTATTTACAGCAAATGGCCACTGCGCAGTTGCATTGGAAGGGGCATTGCCATTACTGTATATAAACACAGTAATGATTAACCAACAGAAAGGCACAGAGGTGATGAATGGCCGTCGAAGTGGTGTACCGCAGCAGCCGCGACCCGGAGCGCTTGTTCATGGATAAGGCCGAAGCAGATCGTCACGACAAGATGCTCGAGCTGGCTGAGCGCCTGGCCGAAGTGCTGCAGAAGGCAGTGCCCTCGCTGACCGAACAGCAGGTTGAAGAAGCTGGCATTTATATGGCGAAGAACCGCGATGTGTTTGCCCGGGCGTTCAAGAGCCAACCGGATGCACTCTCGGAGTTGCTGGAAGGTGGTGCTGCTGAATAAAGCCTCCAGGGGCTCAACCGTACAGCAACCGCTCCGCCAGCATCTGCGCCACCCGCGCTGGCGAACGCTTCTCCGCCTGGGCGTGGGCAAATACCTCGGTCAGCCGCGTGGGTATCCGCGCCAGGTGCGCGGTGATGGTGCCCAGGTCCTCGCCACGGTGCTTGAGGGCTACATAGATCAACCCGCCGGCGTTGATCACATAGTCCGGCGCGTACAGAATCCCTCGCGACTCCAGCTGATCGGCCACCTGCAACGTGGTGAGCTGGTTGTTCGCCGCCCCCGCCACCGCCGCGCAGCGTAGTTGCATCACGCTCTGGCCGTTGAGCACTGGCCCCACACCGCAAGGCGCGAAAATATCGCAAGGTGTGCTGATCAAGGCATCATTGGTGACCGGGTGCGCATTGAACTGCTCGACCGCCAGGCGCACACGGCCGGGGTCCAGGTCACTCACCAGCAGTTCCGCACCCGCCGCGTGCAGTTGCTCGGCCAAGGCATAGCCAACATTGCCCAGGCCCTGCACCGCCACCCGCAGGCCCTCCAGATTACCGCTGCCCAGGCGGGCCTGGGACGTGGCGCGGATACCGGCGAAGACCCCCATGGCGGCATGCGGTGAAGGGTCGCCGGACGCCGTGGTACTGGTGACGTGGGGCGTACTCTGGGCGATGCAGTCCATGTCCAGGGTTGAGGTGCCACTGTCCACGGCAGTGATGAACCGTCCTTGCAATGTATCGACAAAACGGCCAAAGGCCTCGAACAACGCCGCACGGTTTTCCACATGGGGGTTGCGCATGATCACAGCCTTGCCGCCGCCGAACTTCAAACCAGCCAGCGCCGCCTTGTAGCTCATGCCCTGGGCCAGGCGAATGGCGTCGGTCATGGCGCTTTCATCATCGGCATAGGGCAAGTAGCGACAGCCACCCATGGCCGGCCCCAGATGTTCGCTGTGGATCGCCACCACAGCCTTCAGACCCGTGGTCGGGTCGATCCACATGTGCATGGACTGGGTACGGGTGCTTTGCATCAGCGCGAACATCGACCGGCTCCCCCAAGAGGTGCTCTCTCCAGTATAGGCAGGCCGCCAACACAAGGCTTCTTGGCGGACCACTGGACGAACCAGGGCGTCAAAGCTAATAGTTAAGCGTATGTGGAGAAGCCCTATGAACCCACGTCAAGCCTGCCTGACCTGCCTGGAACGCGAGCCGGTCGCCCTGCTGGAAGCCGCCGTATGGATCGCCGCCGAGCACGACCGAAATGTCGAGTTGGCCGCGTGCCTTGCCACGGTGCACAACCTGCAACGTGAGATCAGCGCCAACTTGCCGATGTTGCCGTTATGTGAACTGGCCCAGCCGCTGTTGCGCCAGCTGAATTCGCTTGGCTTCCAGCAGGATGAATACCACCCGCTGCGTCCGCAGGCGGCCCTGATGGACAAGGTCCTGCAGCGCCGCCGTGGCCAACCGCTGACCCTTGCCATACTGGCTCTGGAACTGGCGCAGCGGCTGTCCATTCCCCTGGAGGGCGTAGGCTTCCCGGGACACTTCCTGCTGCGCGTACCCGGCGCCGATCACCTGCTCGACCCCTGTGGCGGCCGCCGTCTGTACCCTGCGGACTGTCGTGAACTGCTGGCGCGCCAGTTCGGCCCGCATGTGCCACTGACAGCTGAACACCTGCGGGCGGTAAGCCCCACGCAGATGCTCCAGCGCCTCTCACGCAACCTGCGTCAGTTGCACATCAGCAACGACAACCACCTGGCGGCGCTGATCGATGCCGAGCGCGTGATGCAACTTGGGCCGGTGCAAGTCAGTGACTACACGGCCCGAGCCTCGCTCTACCAGCACCTGGATTGCCCACAGGCTGAACGCTTCGACCTGGAGCATGCCTTGCTGCTGACCGACGACCCGGTTCAACGCCTGAAGCTGAGCGAGCGAATCGGACAACTACCGACGGTGAACCGGTCGATTCACTGAGCCGGCGTGTCCGGCTGGCACGACGGGTGTGCCTTGGCGAACGCAGGGTGCTGCTGCGCCAGGGCAGCGACACGACGGATGCGTGGGTAGCCGCTCAGGTCGATATTGAATCGCTCGGCGGCGTACAGCTGAGGAATCAGGTAAACATCCGCCACCCCTGGCGATGCGCCGAAGCAGAAGCCATCGTCGCCGATCAATTGCTCGATTGCCGCCAGCCCCTGCCCGATCCAGTGGCCAATCCATTGGTTGACCTGCGATTCGTCATGGCCCAGCTGTCGCAACTGGTTGAGCACACTGACGTTGTGCAGCGGATGAACATCGCAGCCGATGATTGCCGCCACACCCCGTACCTTGGCCCGGGCCTCGGCGCCGACTGGCAGAAGCGCAGGTTGTGGATAAGCCTCTTCGAGGTACTCGATGATCGCCGGTGACTGCACCAGCACATCACCGGCGTCGGTACGCAGGGCCGGTACACGGCCTTGCGGGTTGACGGCCGAATAGTCCGCACCGCGCTGCTCGCCCTTGAGCAGGTTCACCGGCAGGGCCTGGTAGTCCAGGCCCTTGAGCGCCAAGGCGATTCGCACACGATAGGACGAGGTGGAACGGTAGTAGGTATACAGCTCCATGTGCCTGGCCTCGCTCAGTTGGCTGCGACGATCTTGCCGCGGCATTCACCGAAGCCGATGCTGGCGAAACCCTCACGCGTGCAGCGGGCACGCAGGATGATCTCGTCGCCGTCTTCGAGGAATTTGCGCACTTCGCCGCTGGCCAGCGCTACCGGCTGCTTGCCGCCTTCGGTGATCTCCAGCAGGCTGCCGAAGGAACCTGGCGTGGCACCCGACAGCGTCCCCGAACCGAACAGGTCGCCCGACTGCAACTGGCAACCATTGACGCTGTGGTGAGCCACCATCTGCGCCACGGTCCAGTACATGCTGCGAGTGTTGCTCAGGGTCAGGCGGTGGGCGGGCAGGCCCTGTTCGCGCAGGCCCTCGGTGAGCAGCAGCACTTCCAGCTCGATGTCCAGTGCACCGCCGGCTTGATCGCGTTTGTCCAGCAGGTACGAGAGCGGTTGTGGGTCGCCCTCGGGACGTGCCGGCTGGGCGCAACGGAAAGGCTCCAGGGCTTCAGCGGTAACCACCCAGGGCGAGATGCTGGTGATGAAGCTCTTGGACAGGAACGGGCCCAACGGCTGGTATTCCCAGGCCTGGATATCCCGCGCCGACCAGTCGTTTAGCAGGCAGAAGCCCGCTACGTGCTCGGCGGCATCCCCTACCGGAATCGCCTGGCCCATGTCGTTGCCCTGGCCAATCCAGATCCCCAGCTCCAGCTCATAGTCCAGGCGCGCACACGGGCCAAAGGTCGGCTCGGTCTGCCCTGCTGGCAGCGTCTGGCCCTTGGGGCGGCGCACGTCGGTACCCGACGGGCGCAGGGTCGAGGCGCGGCCGTGATAACCGATCGGCACATGCTTGTAGTTAGGCAGCAACGGGTTGTCGGGGCGGAACAGTTTGCCGACGTTCTTGGCGTGCTCGATTCCGACATAGAAATCGGTGTAGTCGCCGACTTTGGCCGGCATGTGCATTTGGCAATCGTTGGCGGAATACAGCGCGGCCTTCAGGGCAGTCTGGTGCTCGCTGTGCTCACCCAGCAACACCAGCAAGCGCTCGCGCAGGGCGACACGGGCGCTGCGGCCCAGCGCGAAGAAGGCATTCAGTTGCCCGCCGCGAGTGGCCTCTACCGCAGCCTTGGCCTGCCCTTCGAACAGGCCGGCAGCCAATGCCGCCTCAAGGTCGAGGATGGCATCACCGATGGCGACGCCGCATCGCGGCGCTTCAGCGGAGCGGCTGAAGATACCCAGCGGCAGGTTCTGCAACGGGAAGTCGCTATGCCCGTTGGCGTGCTCTACCCAGCTGCGGGCAATGGCGGTCTGGTTCATCGGTTATCTCCGGTTCGGGTTGAAGGTGCTCGGCAAGGTGGCCCAGCAACTATCGTAGTCGGCCTGCAATTGCGGGCATTCGAGGGCATGGCGGCTCGGGCGCAGCACCTGGCTAGTCTCGAACATGAAGGCCATGGTGTCGTCGATCTTGTGCGGTGCCAGGTCTGCGGCAATGGCTTTTTCGCAGGTCTCGGCGTCCGGCCCGTGGGCGCTCATGACGCCATGCAGCGAGGCGCCACCCGGCAGGAAGCCTTCGGCCTTGGCGTCGTAGGCGCCATGGATCAGGCCCATGAATTCGTTCATCAGGTTGCGGTGGAACCACGGCGGACGGAACGTGTTCTCGGCCACCATCCAGCGCGGCGGGAAGATCACGAAGTCCATGTTGGCCAGGCCGTGAACGCTGGTGGGTGATGTCAGCACAGTGAAAATCGATGGGTCCGGGTGATCGAAGCTGACCGTGCCCAGGGTGTTGAAACGGCGCAAGTCATACTTGTACGGCACATTGCTGCCGTGCCAGGCCACCACATCCAGTGGCGAGTGCTGCAGCTCGCAGGCCCAGTGCTCACCGAGGAACTTCTGCACCAGCTGCACCGGCCCGCTGGCCTCTTCGTAATGGGCGACCGGGGTGAGGAAATCTCGTGGGTTGGCCAGGCCGTTGCTGCCAATTGGCCCCAGGTCCGGGATGCGTAGCGGCGCACCATGGTTTTCTGCCAGGTAGCCACGGGCCTGCCCGTCGAGAAGCTCGACGCGGAATTTCATGCCACGCGGGATCACCGCGATTTCCAGCGGCTCGACTTCCATGACCCCAAGCTCGGTGGCGATACGCAGACGGCCTTGCTCTGGCACCAGCAGCAGCTCGCCGTCAGCGTTGAAGAACACACGCTCCATGGAGCGGTTGGCGCGGTAAATGTAGACGCTGACTCCCGCAGGTTTGTCCGCCGCCGAGTTGGCCACCATCGGCAGCCAGCCTTCGATGAAGTCGGTCGCCTCGGTGGGGATCGGTTGCGGGCTCCAGCGCAGGCGATTGGGGGTGACTGCACCCAGCGGGCCGTTCAATGGCTGGCGCTCGAGGCGCTCGAAGCGCGGGTGCAGCGCCGACGGGCGAATACGGTACAACCAGGTGCGACGCAACTCGCTGCGCGTCATGGTGAACGCGGTGCCGGAGAGCAGCTCGGCATACAGCCCGTATGGGGCTTTTTGTGGCGAGTTCTGCCCGACCGGCAATGCGCCAGGTAGCGCTTCACTGGCGAATTCGTTGCCGAAGCCGCTCAAGTATTGAAGGTCGGTGGACGTGTCACTGGTCATCGATGCCTCCGGGCTCGCACGGAGCCGTTGCTGGCAGCTGGCTGCGGGGGATGGCAGCGCGTCTGCATTGTTTTTATCGTAATCAGATTACGTATAACGTAATTTGCTCCTCGATAGGCGTCAAGCTATAAAGACGCGACTCGAAGAATCCGGAATCCCATTTCATGGCCAAAGCCAGCCCCACCGCCGATAACGGCAAGCAGAAGGTCCGCTCGGCAGAAGTCGGCACCGACATCCTCAAGGCCCTTGCCGAACTCTCCCCTTCCACGTCGTTGTCGCGTCTGGCAGAGCACGTGCAGATGCCCGCGAGCAAGGTCCATCGCTACCTGCAAGCGCTGATCGCAAGTGGCTTTGCCGAGCAGGATGCGGCCACCAACCACTATGGTTTGGGGCGTGAGGCATTGCGGGTGGGGTTGGCGGCGCTGGGCAGCATTGATGTGCTGAAAATTTCAGCCTTGCCGCTGTCGCAGTTGCGCGACGAGCTCAACGAAAGTTGCTTTATCGCGGTGTGGGGCAACCAAGGGGCAACCGTGGTGAGCATCGAACCTGCGGTACGTGCAGTCACGGTTGTGACCCAGATCGGTTCGGTGTTGCCACTGCTGAGTTCGTCCACCGGGCTGGTTTTCGCGGCCTACCTGCCCGAGCGCGAAACGCGAGAGTTGCGTGACCACGAACTGGCTGCGCTCGAGCAAACATCCGCAGACTACGAACCCTTGCTGGCCGGTATCCGCAAGCGCGGTCTGCACCATGTCCATGGCCTTCTGATGCCCGGCGTAGATGCGCTGTCGGCACCGGTGTTCAATGCCATGGGCCAAATTGCCGCCGTGATGACAGTGGTAGGGCCAACCTCGATTTTCCATGCCGACGAATGTGGCCCGGCTGCACGGCAACTGTTGGCGGCGGCGCAGGAGGCCAGTTGGCGGATGGGCTATTCGCCCAAGGGTTGAGCACCCTGCAAGGCACAACGTCGGACCCGAAAAGAGGCTGGAACTGCGCTGAGGGCACTTTTACCCGAAACGTAAAGGTGAATGTCACAAGGGGCTATTTTTCCCCCAGGATCAAGCGCTTATTCTTATCTCACTGGCTGGCACGAAGGGCACTACCCCCCCCGCCCTTCGCGCCGAACAGGGTTCACCGACGTTGATTTTGAAGCTCCTTGATCATACGTCTCGATTGGCCGCTGCCTTTGCAGCGGCCTTTTTTTTTGCGGCTTGAAATCATCAGCTCAACGGATATTTCTGCAGATTCGCCATCATCTGCTGCAATGCCTGCAAACTGTCCTGCGGATGTACAGCGCCTTCAAAATCGCCGATTTCTTCCCAGTGCTGTGCCACCTGCTCCGGTGTGAAACCTTGCCGTGGATCGAAGCCCACGCCAAGGCTGCGCTCCCAGCGCACCTTGCCAACCCATCCACCGCCCACTTCGAACAGTTGCCCCGTGTCCTCGCACTGCTCGCTGCCCAGGTACACCACCAGCGGGCTGATCAGCTCAGGCTTGAGCCGGTCGAACACCTGTGGCGGGATCAACCCTTCGGTCATGCGGGTACCGCCGGTTGGCGCGATGGCATTGACCAGAACGCCGTTCTTGCGCCCTTCGATGGCCAGCGTGCGGGTCAGGCCGTAGAGGCCAAGCTTGGCCATGCCATAGTTGGCCTGGCCAAAGTTGCCGTAGATGCCGGACGTCGAGGCGGTGAAGATCACTCGCCCCCAATTTTGCGCGCGCAGGTGCGGCCAGGCTGCATGGGTCACCTTGTAGGCACCTTCGACATGCACCTGGTAGACCTGCTGCCAATCGCTGTCTTCCATCTTGTGGAAAGTCTTGTCACGCAGGATGCCGGCATTGTTCACCAGCACATCGACCCGGCCAAAGCTGTCCATGGCTTGTTCGACGATGCGGGCTCCATCGCCGACCGAGTCATGGTTGGCCACTGCGGTGCCGCCAGCGGCACGGATTTCGGCCACCACGCGATCGGCCGCCGACGCGTTGGCGCCTTCACCGTGGGTCGAACCGCCCAGGTCGTTGACCACCACCCTCGCGCCACGCTCGGCGAACAACAGCGCATGGGCCCGGCCCAGGCCGCCACCGGCCCCCGTGACGATCACCACTCGGTCTTGCAGACTCACCGGCTCGCTCATGTTCATGGCTCCTGGTCAGGTTTGGGTGCAACGAGTGTCCGCCAGCCTCGGATAGCGAACAATCAAGCTCACTGAGGCTGAATGCTAGACGATAACGCTGGGCCATGATCGCCTGGTCAGGACCAGGCGACCTTCAACGGGAGGTAGCTAAGCGGTTGTTCGCGAAACGACAGGTAATGACGCAGCACCTGCACGGGCGCCTCGGTATGCGGGTAATGGCCAATGCCTTGCAGCTGCACGGTGTCCGGCTCTGGCACCAGCTGCCGGTAGCGCTCGACCATGCGGCTGCCCGAAACCGGGTCGACCACACCGTTGATGAAGCGCAGCGGCACGCCCTCTCGCTGCAACGCCCCGACCCAGCGTTCGCGATGCACCCTGCGTTCGGGCAGGTAGCCCACCAGCTTGTGCAAAATGCGCGTGCCCCGGTTCGCTGCGATCAGGCTCCAGCAGTCGTCCAGCGCACTTTCGCTGGGGTGGGTGCAGGGGCCGTAGATCTGCGTGACGTTACGCACCAGGTCGTCCCGCCCGAACGAGCGCCCCACCAGCCAGCCCAACCGGCTGAGCAGCAGCTTCTGAACCAGCAGCACCTGGCAGCTCTCGGGGAACAACCCACTGTTGAGGAATACGCAGCTGGCGATTTCCGCCCGCTGCTCATGGTGCCGCGCCAGCAACTCCTGGGCGACACTGCCGCCGTAATCGTGGGCCAGCAGGTGCACCGGCTGGTCGACCTGCAGATGGGCGAGCAAGGCCTGTTGCAAATCGGCCTGCTCCATCAGGCTGTAGGTGTGGTTGAGCGGCTTGGCTGAATCGCCAAAGCCCAGCATGTCGCAGGCAATGACCCGGAAGCGCTGAGCCAGCGGCGCCCACAGGTAGTGCCAATCCCAACTTGCGGTGGGAAATCCGTGCAGAAGTAGCAGGGGCTCTCCTTGCCCTGCGGTCCAGTAGCGGATGCTCTGGCCCCGGAATGAAAAACTCTGTCCCCGGGTACGCCAGACGCACAATGGAATCTCGGCCAAAGGCATCAGAGTCGTCCCGGAAGATAAGTGTTGGTGGAATAGGGCAAGGCTGCGGTCATTGCATGTCACCTCGGCACTTACATGTGCTCTCTATGTCGAGGCTCAGTCTAGTCAGCAGCCAAGGCGGAGAAACTTGCGTTGCCAGCCAGCTTGATGACTCAGCGAGTCAGTGGCACGAACGGTCACAGCAGCACGGCCAGCAGAGGCGCGGCAAACAGGTTCAGCAGGCCGGTCAGGACCATGACCAGGCCGGCCACGGAACCTTCTTCGCGGCCCACTTCCTGTGCCCGACTAACGCCAGCACCATGGGCACCCACACCAAACAACGCGCCCCGGGCCAGCGGAGTACGAAGGGGCAACCAACGCAGCAGCACGCCACCGAACATCGCCCCTAGCACGCCGGTGAACATCACGAACACTGCGGTCAACTCCGGTACGCCACCAAGGTCGTGGGCCAGCGGCATGGCAAAGGGTGTAGTGATCGAGCGTGGCACCAGCGACAGGCTGATTGCGTTGTCCAGCGCCAGCAGGTGGGCCAGCCCCCAGGAGCTGGCGATGGACGCTGCACTTCCGGCCACCATGCCAATCAACAGCGCAGGCCAATGCCGCGCCAACATGGCCCGCTGCTGCCAGATCGGCACCGCGAAGGCCACGGTCACCGGGCCAAGTACACTCATGAGCCAGTGGGTGTTGCGTGCGTACTCGGCATACGCGGTGTGCAGCGGTACGGCCACCGCCAGCAGTAGCGTCGGCACCAGAATCAGGGGCGACAGCAGGTAGCGACCACTGCGCCGGTACAGCCAGCGGCTGCCCAGATACGCGGCCAGGGTCAGGGCCAGCCAGAACAGCGGCATGGGCTCAAGACTCATGGCGCAACCTCCAGCGGCATACCAGTTCGACGGTCACTGCGGTGACGACCATTACCATCAATGTGCTCACGGCGATCACCAGCAGAATGCGCCAGCCCTCGTTGCGCACCAGGGCGCCGTAGTCGAGCAAGCTCATCAGCGCCGGGATGAAGAACAGCAGCATCTCGGCCATCAGCCAGCCGGCGCCCAGTTGCAAGGTGCCTGGTTTAACTACGCCGCTGGCAAACAGCAACAACAAAAGCGCCAGGCCCATCACTCCACCAGGGATGGGCCAGCCCAGCCAGGCGGCAAGTTGACCTCCCAGCAGGAACAAGGCCAACAGCACTGCAAGCTCGGCAAGCAGGCGCGGGATTTTCTTCAACAACGCGGGTTTCATTGGCGAGTCCTCGACAGGCCCTCATTTTAAATTTTGCCTGCCTAGGCCAGAAGCGAATTGTTAGACTAATCAGCATTCCATAATGGAATTCAGGTCATGGAATTCAAACAACTGCGCAGCTTCATCGAAGTGGTCAACCGCGGGGGATTCACCCAAGCGGCGCTCATCCTGCACATCAGCCAGTCAGCGGTCAGCAAACAGGTGGCTCAACTGGAGCAAGATGTGGGCCAGCCGCTGCTGGAGCGTCAGGCTTCGCAGCTGCACTTGACCGCTGCCGGGCGTATCGTCCTTGAGCGTGGCGAAGCCTTGTTGCGCCAACGTCAGGCGCTGCTCAGCGAACTCGACGACCTCAGCCAGATGGGCCGCGGCGAATTGCGCCTGGGGTTGCCGCTATTGGGTAGCGATGCGCTTTTCGCAGGGCTGTTTGCCGAGTACCGGCGGCGGCACCCGAATATCTCGATCCAATTGCTCGAAGGCGGTAGCCACAGCATTGAGCAAGCGGTAAGAACCGGTGAGCTGGAGCTCGGCGGCAGCCTGACACCTGGTGACCCGGCCTTTGAGCACCAGCCATTCTGCAATGAGCCTCTGGATGTACTGCTGCCAGCTGGGCATCCGTTGGCGGGCCTTGGCCTGGTCGACTTGAAGCAACTGGCTGACACGCCTTTTCTGCTGTACCAACGCAGTTTCGTGCTGAACGATCGTTTGCTGAAGGCTTGCCAGCAGGAGGGGTTCACGCCGAAGGAAGGTGGGCGTAGTGGTCAGGCCGACTTTCTCGTCGCGCTGGTGGCAGCAGGCCAGGGCGTGGTGTTGCTGCCCCGAGTGGTGGCAAAAGCGCTGGAGCGCCCTGGCGTGGTGCGCCTGGCGCTGCGGGCTCCGGCATTTCTGCGCTGGGACATCGCGTTTATCTGGCGACGTGGGGCGTATCTGTCGCGGGCGGCGCAAGCGTGGTTGCAGTTGGTGCGGCAGGAGCCGGACGGGCAGCTTTGAGTTGTCTGTACCGGCCTCATCGCCGGCAAGCCGGCTCCCACATGGACTGCACCAACCTTGAGATCACCGCTGTACCTGTAGGAGCCGGCTTGCCGGCGATGAGGCCAATTGCATCCCGTGCTTTGTCAGGCCTTCAGCAACTGCGCCAGTTCAGCCAGCCACGGCTCGGCATCGATCTCCGGGGTTACCGTCTCGCTGGCGTCCAGGCGCAGCATCGGCTGCACTTCCCGCACGCCCAGTTCGGCAAACAACTCGCGCATCTGCTCGCCACCACCACAGAAGGTATCGCCGTAGCTGGAGTCGCCCAGGGCAATCACCGCCCCCGGCAGGCCGCGCCAGGCAGCAGGCAAGGTGTCACGGATGGTGCTGTACAGCGGCATGAGGTTGTCTGGCAGCTCACCCATGCCGGTGGTCGAGGTCACTGCCAGCAAGGCCTCTGGCGCGAAGCCCTGCAGGTCCTGCAGGGTAGCCCGCGCCGCGTGCCAGGCTTCGAAACCTGCGGCCTTGAGCAGGGATTCGGCATGACGGGCAACTTCTTCGGCGGTACCGTACACCGACCCGGAAATAATGGCGACTTTCATCGGGGAGAGGATTCCGAAACTGAGTGAAAACGTAGGATACTAACATCCGGCGCTGGCAAAAGGCCGTCTCTACTAAAGTCCCCTCTTTCTCCCTGATGGCCCGGACATGATCAACGCGCAATTGCTGCAATCGATGGTCGATGCATCCAACGACGGTATCGTGGTTGCCGAACAGGAAGGCGACGACACCATCCTGATCTACGTGAACGCGGCATTCGAACGCCTGACCGGATACAGCCGGGACGAGATTCTCTACCAGGATTGCCGTTTCCTGCAGGCCGACGACCGCGACCAGCTGGGCCGTGCGCGAATCCGCAAAGCCCTGGTCGAAGGCCGTCCTTGCCGGGAGGTGCTGCGCAACTACCGCAAGGATGGCAGCGCTTTCTGGAACGAGCTGTCGATCACTCCCGTGAAGAACGACGCCGAGAAACGCACTTATTTCATCGGTATCCAGAAGGATGTCACCCGCCAGGTGGAGCTGGAGCGCGAGCTGGCCGAACTCAACGCTCGTCTGAATTCCGACCAACGAGCTGAACCAAGCGCCTGAAGCATTGTCCATGCCGTTGAAGAAATCGCCTCCGAGTTCGATCATGCAAGCAAACGCGCTCCTGACCCAGGACGAGTTGGATTTCATACAGGGCATGCAGCACACGCCGCAGTTGAACCTGGCCGACCCCATGTCGAGCCTGCTGGTCAATGGCGACCGCCGCATCCAGCACTTGCTCACCCGCCTGGTGGCCAACGAGCAAGTCACGCTGCAGGCGCAATTCAACAACCAGCAGATCAGCTTCCCGCTGCAACTGGTCGAAGACGAGTTCCACGCCCTGCACTTGCAACTGGGTTCACCGGAAATCTACGAAGACGGCCCGATGCTGCGCCCCTGGCGCCTGTCGTTGGACCAGCCCAGCGCACTGCAAGATGCACACGGCAACGCCTGCGGACTGTGGGTACGCGAAATTTCCTTCAAGGGGGCACTGCTGGAACTACGCGGACTGCGGCAGGCACCTGCGCAATTCGACCTGCACTTCGCGCCTGACGGAATCACCCCAATTGAACTGCACGGCACCTTGGGCCGGCGCATTGGTCCAGATCTGGCCGCCTACGACTTGAGCCAAAGCTCGACCGAAGAAATCGAACGCCTGCGCGAGTACATTCTTCAGGCTCATCGCCAGGCCCACCCAGAACTACACGCTCAGGTGTCGAGCTGACCGGCTAGAAACTGCCGCAAACGCCGACGCATCAAACCCGCTTCAGCGCCCAGACAAGCCACCGGGCTTCCCGCCAGGCTGTCCTGGGCCAGCTCCGCAGCTTCTCCTGCCAGCAGCAACGGGCACTCCAACCCCACCACCAGGCGTAACAAACGTTTGCCAAGGTCCACCGTCAACTGGTGATTGGAGAACAGCACCAAGGCATCGGGGCGTAGCCGCTCGCACACCAGCGTCAGCTCTTCAAGCGGTTGCCCAGGCGCCAGCAAGGTCACGCCGACCTCATCACTGCTCAACAGCAGGCCGGCCACCAGCAGCTCCAACTCGTGGCAAGGCCCAGGCAGAGCCGCCATCAGCACGCGCTGATGGCATGCCTTGCGGGAAAACTGCAGCAGCGACAGCACGCGTGCCCGCAAGAACTGGTCAAAAAACAGCCACTCGCTGGTCTGGCCAAACACCCCATGGCCCGCCGCCAGGTCATGCCAGACGGGCATGAATATCTCGGTGAATGCCTTGTCCAGGCAATGGCTCGCCGACACTTGGTCGAACACACGCCCCAAGCTCACGCCATCGAAGGATTGCAGCGCTTTGCGCAGCTGGTTTTGCCACTGCCCCTGGGTGTCCGCCGTGGCCGGGTGACTGGCTTCACGCAGAACCGCCTGCCCGCGAGCAAGAATGCTACCGACCTTGCTCACCGCGACACCACGTTCGAGCCACCCCAGGATCAGGCGAATATCGTCGATGTCAGCTTGGGAATACAGGCGGTGGCCGCTGTCGGTGCGAGTCGGCTGGATCAACCCGTAGCGTCGCTCCCAGGCACGCAGAGTCACCGGGTTGACCCCCGTGAGGCGGGAAACTTCGCGGATCGGAAACAGGTCCTGGTGTTCCAGGCCGGCATCCATTGCCGTTTTGTTCATCTGCACTGAGCACCCTGTGCGTTTGAATTGAACGCGCATTCTACTACGACAGAATAGATTACCGGTCAGTGACCATTCGCCGCCTGACACTTGCCTGTCATGCAACAGCCGCGATAATCCGTGCCCGATTCTTGCATATACGTCTGTGTCGCCCACCACCCCGGGCGACACAGCCAAGGGGCCAGCTACCCGCCAACCCCGTCGTCAGGAGATACACGATGTCTACCCCACCCGTCACCCTGATGGTGTCGCGCCGCGCCGCCCATGGCCGCTACCAGGACCTGCTGGCCTGGCTCCATGAAGGCGAGCAGCTGGCCACAGACTTTCCCGGCTATCTTGGCTCGGGCATCCTCGCACCGCCCCGTGATGGCGACGAGTTCCAGATCATTTTCCGTTTCAGCGACGAACCAACCCTGCACGCCTGGGAACATTCCGCTTCTCGCCGAGCCTGGCTGCAACGCGGAAATGGCCTGTTCGAACGCCCCAAAGAGAGGCGCGTAACCGGCATTGATGATTGGTTTTGCACCGCTATGGTGCAAAAACCACCGCGCTGGAAGCAAGCCGTGGCCATCTGGCTGGCGTTCTTCCCGGTCTCGCTGCTGTTCAACCTGTTGTTCGGCCATTGGCTGGCGGCATTGGACCTGGTGCCCCGGGTGATGCTCAGCACGCTGATGCTGACACCTGTGATGGTGTATGTCTTCATTCCCCTCTCCACTCGCCTGCTGGCGAATTGGCTGAACGCCGCGCCGCACACTGGCACAGCGCTGCGCAGCCGTTGAGGGCCGGCCACGCAAGAGCGAAACAGTTCGGGTATGCTGGGCGGCAACGAAAGAACAGACAAGTTGACCGCCCCGAACATGAACAGCCCAATCCTCGTTACCGGAGCCAGCCAGCGTGTCGGGCTGGCTCTGGCGCTCGAACTGGCACAGGCCGGCCATACGGTGGTCAGTGCCAGCCGCAGCATCCTGCCGCAACCTGCGCACCCGAATATCGTTCAGTTCAAGGCCGACCTCTGCCTGGCGGCAGACCGCCAGGCGCTGATCGACTTCCTGCACAGCCATTACGACGGCTTGCGCGCGGTTATCCACAACGCCTCTCTGTGGCTGGATGACGGCCTCGACAACCTCGAGACCATGTTCCGCCTGCACGTCGAGGCGCCCTACCACCTCAACCTGGCACTGGGCGACCTATTGGCCAAGGTGGACAAGGCCGACATCATCCATATCTGCGACGAAACCTCATCACGCGGCAGCAAGAGCCACATCGGCTACGCCGCCACCAAAGCCGCGTTGCAGAACATGGTGCTGTCGTTCGCGGAAAAATATGCACCCAAGGTGCATGTCAACGGTATCCTGCCGGGCCTGTTGATCCTCAAGGAAGGGGGCGATGAAGCGTACCGCCAGCAAACGCTGAAAAAAGCCCTGCTGGAATTCGAACCCGGCGCCGGCCCACTGATCGAGACGGTCAAGTACCTGCTTGCCAGCCAGTACAGCACCGGCAGCCAGGTGGTCATCAACGGTGGCCGCCACCTTAAGAATCGCATGACCTGAGAGAAGCCCATGACCCCGCAACAGCAACTCGAACTCGAGGCCGCCGCGTTCCGGCGCCTGGTCGAACACCTGCAGAAACGCACCGATGTGCAGAACATCGACCTGATGAACCTCTCCGGCTTCTGCCGCAACTGCCTGTCAAAGTGGTACAAGGCGGCCGCCGACGAGCGCCAGGTCGAACTGAGCATGGATGATGCCCGCGAAGCGGTGTACGGCATGCCCTACGCCGAGTGGAAAGCCCAATACCAGAAAGAAGCCAGCGCCGAGCAGCAAGCGGCGTTTGAAAAAGGAAAACCTCGTGACTGATCTGAACACCCTGCGCGCCAGCCTGGCCAGCGGCGAACACGTCTTTGCCGATACCCTGGCGTTCATTGCCGCCAACTACAGCTACCAGCCTCAAGCCTTCAACAATGGTGGCGTGGAAAACGCCGCCGGCCAGAACGAAGGCTCGTGCAAGACCCTGGGCCTGGCACTGCTGGAAGGCCTGAGCGATCAGGAAGCGCTGCTGGCGTTCGGCGAGCACTACCGCAGCGTGCTGGCAACGCCAGAAGGCAGTGACCATGGCAATATCCGTGCGCTGATCAAGCACGGCCTGGCTGGCGTGAAGTTCGCCCAGCAGCCGCTTTCGCGCCTGGCTTGATGTCGGGTGGGGCCGCTTTGCGGCCCATTCGCGGGTGAACCCGCTCCCACAGGTGCTGCTTCAACCTCCAGAGCGGTGCAATCCCTGTTGGAGCGGATTTATCGTGACGACGGGCCGCCAAGAAGTGGCCGGTACAGCCGACATCAACCCTCGATCCGATGCTTCCAGCTGGCTGACACCTCCCCCCGCTGCAACCACTCCAGTGCAATAGGCCACAGCCCCTCGCGAAACCTGTCATGGAAAAACGCGAAATGGCCGATCTCATCGACGGAGATATCCACAGGCGCCAGCCGCAGGTGCAACCGCTCTGTGTGCTTCAGATACCCCAGCAGACGCTCTGTCGCCGCCACGGTACCAAATGGGTCATCGGTCAAGCTGATCGCCAGTGTCGCCGCTCGCACCTGAGCAAATGGCAAACCTTGTAGCTGACTTCCACTAGGCCTGTGCTCGTAGCGTGATGTACGGGCTGTCCAATCCTGCACCACCCCCGCCGGCGTATCCTCCAGCCAACCCAGCCGCTTGCCGGGAAAGTAACCGAACAACCGCGTCAGCAGCGGCATCACCACATGCCACTTGCCCACCAGTCGCCAACGCAGGTCCCGCGCATAGTCGCGCCAGTAGGCAAATTGCGCCCCCACCATCACCACCCGCCGCACCCGCCCCGCCGAGGGCGCCAACCCCACCGCGCAGCCACCAAAGCTATGCCCAACCACATCCACGGGCTGCCCTGGGAACTGCTGTGCGGCATAAGCCAGCATGGCTTCGAAGTCCAGTTGCCCCCAGTCGCTCCATGACGCCTTGAACCCCCGAAGCGAGGCCGGGCGCGACTCGCCGATGCCACGGTAGTCGTACGTCAGCACGTCCCAGCCGTTGGCGAACAGGTAGTCGGCAAAACGCGAGTAGTAACGGCAACGCACCGATGTGGCGGCGTTGATGATCACCAGGGGGCGCTGAGGGTCGGGGTTGGCGTGGCGCCAGAGGAAACCTCCGAGGCTGTAGCCATCGGCGGCGGTGTGGCGAAAGGCAGTGGCGGGCTGGGTTAGGCTGCTCATGGCGCGCTTCCTGTTGTTGTGCGCCAACGCTAGCAAAAAATGTGTGGTCTGTACCGGCCTCTTCGCGGGTAAACCCGCTCCCACACGGCTCCTGTGGGAGCGGGTTCACCCGCGAAGAGGCCGGTACAGACCGGACGTGATTACAGCTCGATGCAGTCGAACTTCACGTCGGTGGCCACGTCTTCGTCGTAGTTGACGTCAGCACGCTCGAAACCGAACAGGTTGAGGAACTGTTTCTTGTAACCGGCATAGTCGGTGATTTCGAACAGGTTCTCGGTGGTCACCTGCGGCCACAGGGCCTTGCAGGCATCCTGTACGTCGTCACGCAGTTCCCAGTCGTCCAGACGCAGGCGAGCCTTTTCGTCGACGGCCGCCGGGGCGCCGTCGGCACGGTACATGCGGTCACGGAACATGCGGTCGAGCTGGTCCTGGGTGCCTTCGTGGACGCCCTTCTCCTGCATGATCTTGAACACCATCGACAGGTACAGTGGCATCACCGGAATGGCCGAGCTGGCCTGGGTGACCACCGACTTGAGCACCGCCACGTTGGCGCCGCCCTTGATTTCGCTGGCCAGTTTCTGGTCCAGGCGCAGGGCGGTTTCGTCCAGGTCCTGCTTGGCCTGGCCCAGGGCACCGTGCCAGTAGATCGGCCAGGTGATCTCGGTGCCGATGTAGCTGAAGGCCACGGTACGCGCGCCTTCGGCCAGCACGTTGGCACCAGCCAGGGCATCGATCCACAGCTGCCAGTCCTGACCACCCATGACGGTGACGGTGTCGGCAATTTCCTGCTCGGTGGCAGGCTCGATGCTGGCCTCGATGATGGTGTCCTTGTTGGTGTCGATGGCGGTCGACTTGTACGGCTGGCCGATCGGCTTGAGCGAGGAACGGATCAGCTCACCGGTCTGCGGCAGTTTGCGCACAGGCGAAGCCAGCGAGTAGATCACCAGGTCGACCTTGCCGCCCATTTCGTTCTTGATCAGCCCGATAACCTTGGCACGGGCTTCGTCCGAGAACGCGTCGCCGTTGATCGACTTGCTGTACAGGCCTTCGGCCTTGGCGAACTTGTCGAACGCAGCGGCGTTGTACCAGCCAGCGGTGCCCGCCTTGGTCTCGGTACCCGGTTTTTCGAAGAACACGCCCAGGGTGTCGGCCTTGAAGCCGAAGGCCGCGGTGATGCGCGCTGCCAGGCCGTAGCCACTGGAGGCACCGATGACCAGGACCTTCTTCGGACCATCCTCGCGCACGCCCAGCTTGCGGGTGGCTTCGATCTGGTCACGGACGTTGAGCTCGCAGCCCTTCGGGTGAGTCGTGGTGCAGATGAAACCGCGGACCTTAGGATGAATGATGGCCAATGTCTGTACCTCGTCAGGTTTATGCCAGGGAAGCGCCGCTGCGGGCGATTCCGATTGAACTAGAGGGTGAGACTACCCCCGCAGGTTATCCGACACATATTACGGGGTGATTGGGTGATGCGAAACCTGAGCGTCCTGCGCCAAGGCCTCCTTCAGCCATTCCAGGAACTGCCGCGCCAACGGATCGTCCTGACTGTCCCTGTGCACCAGGCAAGCCCACGCTGGCCCGCGCACACGCTGCTCGGACAAGGCCTGCAAGTGGCCCTGCGCCACTGCACGCTGGGCCAGCAGCTGGCTGACCAGGGCGATACCCAGCCCCTCGCTCGCTGCATCCAGCAACAACCCGGGGTCGGAGAAGTTGAGCCCCTTGCCCTGCTGCCCGACATCCTCGCCACCTTCCAGTTGCCAATGGCTCCAATCCATTTCCCGCTCGCCGTGCAAGGTCGTGCGCCCGGAAGCCATCAGCAGCGAAGGGTGGCAGGCCGGATACAACTGATCGTTGTGCAACACGGTAAAGCTGCATTCGGCCTGGGCACTGAGGTCATCACGAATAGCCAGGTCGATGGTCTCGGTCGCCATGTCCGGCACTTCGAAACTGGTGAACAACCACAGGTCGACCTCCGGGCAGCGCTGATGAAAATCGGCCAGACGCGGCAACAGCCAATGCCGGGCGAAGGCCGGGCTGGTGTTGACCACCAGCTGGTTGGGCTTGCGGTACTGGTCAAGGCGGCGAATGCCCACGGCAAGGTGCTGCAACAGCGACTGCGTGGTGCTGAGCAGGTCATGCCCGGCATCGGTCAGGCTCACGCTGCGACCACTGCGGTGGAACAGCGGCTGCTCCAGGTAGGTTTCCAGGCTGCGAATCTGCTGGCTGATTGCCGACTGAGTGAGGTTCAGGGCCTCGGCAGCCTTGTGGAAACTGCCAAGCCGCGCTGCGGCCTCGAAGCCTCTGAGCGCATTGAGGGGTGGCCAGTGTTTGAGCATGATCGATAAGCCCTGCTAATCAGGTGTGCGCTAAATCTATCGTTTGTCGATCAGCATTCATAGCCATAGCATTGGCACCAACACCCGCGACGGCGGGCTTCGTTGATAAAAATCCTTAATAAATCGGAGTTCTCTATGGACCTGTCCCTCGACAGCGGCTGGCGCATGCCCGCCGAATGGGCCCGCCACGCTGCTACCTGGATGATCTGGCCGCACAATCAGGCACTGTGGGAAGGCGGCTGGCATGTGCAGCTCGCCGACGTGCAGCGTGACTATGCCCGCGTCGCTGCCGCCATCGCCCGTTTCGAGCCGGTGAAAATGGTCGTCGACCCGTCTGCACTGGCCAGCGCTCGCGCCCTGTGCGGTGCCAACATCGAACTGATCGAACTGGCGGTGGACGATAGCTGGTGCCGCGACAGCGGCCCAAGTTTCGTGTGCCATCCGCAGCATGGCCTGGCGGGCCTGAGCTGGCGTTTCAACGCCTGGGGCGGCAAGTCGCACCATGCTCACGACCGCAGCCTCGGCCGACGCATCCTCGATCACCTGGGCCTCGAAGGGTTCAGCACGCCCTTGTGCAACGAAGGCGGCGCCATCCATGTGGACGGCGAAGGCACGCTGATCACCACCGAATCGGTGCTGCTCAACCCCAACCGCAACCCAGGCATCAGCAAGGCCGAATTCGAGCAGTGCTTCGCCCGTCACCTGGGCATTCGCAAGACCATCTGGCTGCCGGGCGACCCTCAGTACGTCACCGGAGACATGACCGACGGCCATGTCGACGGTGTATGTGCGTTCGCCCGCCCCGGCGTGCTGCTGGTCGACGCCACTCATGAACAAGGTTCGGTGTACGCCGACGTGGTGCGAGAGAACCGCCGCGCCCTGGAGCTGGCCACCGACGCACAGGGCCGGCATTTCGAACTGCTCGACCTGTACGAAGCCAGTGCCGCGGTCGATCAGGATGCCGAAGTGTTCTGCGCCTCCTACACCAACTTCTACATCGCCAATGGCGCGATCATCATGCCGGCCTACGGCATCGATGCCGATCAGGCCGCCGCAGACCAACTGGCCCACGCCTTCCCCGGACGGGAAATCGTGCCGGTGCGCATCGACCACATCGCCCACGGCGGTGGCGGCATCCACTGCATCACCCAGCAACAGCCAGAGGTACGCCCATGAGCCTGCTGCGCATCGCCACCACCCAGATGCCCTGTGACTGGAACCTGCCAGGCAACCTGAACCGCGCCGAGCAACTGGTGCGCCAGGCCGCCGCCCAAGGCGCACAGGTCATTCTGTTGCAGGAGTTGTTCGCCACGCCGTACTTCTGCATCGAGCAGGACCACCGGCACCAGGCACTTGCCGAGCCCTATCCGCACAGCCCGATCCTGCAACGCTTCGCGGCCCTTGCCAGGGAGCTGGGCGTGGTCCTGCCGCTGAGCTGGTTCGAGCGGGCCGGCAATGCCTTCTTCAACTCGCTGACTGTGGCAGATGCCGATGGCCAGCTGCTTGGCGTGTACCGCAAGACCCACATCCCCAACGCCATCGGCTACCAGGAGAAAGAGTACTTCAGCCCCGGCGACACGGGTTTCAAGGTCTGGGACACCGCCTTCGGCCGCCTGGGCATCGGCATCTGCTGGGACCAGTGGTTCCCCGAAACCGCCCGCTGCCTGGCGCTGATGGGGGCTGAAGTGCTGCTGTTCCCCACCGCCATCGGCTCCGAGCCCGGCGCCGCCGAACTGGACTCGCGCGACCACTGGCAGATCGCCATGCGCGGCCATGCCGCCGCCAACCTGCTGCCCGTGGTCGCCGCCAACCGTGTCGGCCAGGAAGTCGCTGGCAGCGATGAAACGTTGAGCATGCAGTTCTACGGTTCATCGTTCATCTGCGACCACAAAGGTGCCCTGCTTGCCGAAGCCGACCGCAACAGCACAGGCATCTGGCTGCACGACCTGGACCTTGCGCGCATGCGCGAGGACCGCCTGAGCTGGGGCGTCTACCGTGACCGCCGCCCGGAAATGTACGCGCCGCTGCTCACCCTGGACGGCAGCCACCCACACATCGCGAGGGCCCGAGCATGAAACTGCCACTTCTGGCTGCACTGGCCCTGGCGATCGGCACCAGCCAGGCCCAGGCAGAACAGCCAACCCTGCGCTTGTACAACTGGGCCGACTATTTCGCCGAAGACACGCTCAAACAGTTCACCGCCGAGACTGGCATTCAGGTGATCTACGACGTCATGGACGGCAGCGAAGTGCTCGAGGCCAAGTTGATGTCCGGGCGCAGCGGCTATGACTTGGTATTCCCCGGCGACACCGTGGCCGAGCGGTTGATGCGGGCCGGCAGCCTGCAACCGCTGGACCACAGCCGCCTGGAAGCGCTCGACGATGTCGAACCCGGCTTGCGCAAGCTTCACGCGCAATACCCCAAGGCCAGCCAGGCCACGGTGCCTTACACCTGGGGCACCATCGGCCTGACATCGAACGCCGACAAGGTGCGCCAGCGCATGCCCGATGCCCAGCTGGACAACCTCGACCTGCTGTTCAAACCCGAGCTGGCGGCCAAGTTCGCCGACTGCGGCATCTCGATCATCGACTCGCCCGACGAAGTACTGGCCGTAGTCCTCAACTACCTGGGCCGCGAGCCGCGCAGCGCCAAGCGTGAAGACCTGGCCGCAGCCAGCGAACTGCTCAAGGCGGTACGGCCTTACATCCGCAAGTTCCAGTCCCAGCCAGTGACCGAGCTGGTGAACGAGAACCTGTGCCTGTCGCTGGGTTACAGCGGCGACGTGATTCAAGCCCAGCGCACCGCCAGCGCCGCCGGCAAGGCCCTGGACTTCCAGTACCGCGTCCCCCGCCAGGGCACCACGGTGTGGATGGACACCATGGCCATACCTGCCGATGCCAAGCACCCCGAGTACGCCTATCGTTTCATCAACTTCGTCATGCGCCCGGAAAACATGGCCGCGATCAGCAACTTCACCGGCTACCCGACGGCCAGTGCCAAAGCCCGCCTGGCGGTGGACCCGCACATGCGCGACAACCCCGACATCTACCTCGACGAAGCCACCTATGCCCGGCTGATTCCGGGCCGGGATATCCCCCAGGCCGACATGCGCGCGCGCATGCGGGTGTGGACACGCTTCAAGACCGCACAGGACTGAGACATGCCAAGCCGTAGAACCTTTCTGCAACTGTCATTGGCCGCAGGCCTTGGGGCCGGCTTCGGGCTACCGCTGGGCCTGGCGAGGGCCAATGAGCCGGGGCGCTGGTTCATGCCCGACGAGGGCGAGCCGCAGCAGCGTGCGTTCATTGCCTTCGGCGCCCAGGACGCAATCTGGGAGGACTTCACCACCGACGTGCAGGCCGCTCTCGGTCGAATCGCCCAGGCCATCGCCCGCTACCAGCCTGTCACCGTGTTCTGCCGTGCCAGCGAACGTGAGCTGGCCATGCGGCACTGCGGCAACCACAACACCCAGTTCGTGACCTGCGAGCTGGACGATATCTGGATGCGCGACATCGGCGCCAACTTCGTCGTCGACGATGACGGCGCCCTGGCCGCGGTGGACTTCAACTTCAATGGCTGGGGCAACAAGCAACGCCACCGCAACGATGCCCAGATGGCCAAGCGGGTGGCCGCTCTGGCGAACGCGCGGTATCAACGCAGCGAACTGGTGGGTGAAGGCGGCGCGATCGAAGTGGACGGCCACGGTACCGGCATCATGACCGAGAGCAGCTGGGTCAACGCCAACCGCAACAAAGGCTGGAGCAAGAGCGAGGTGGAGGCCGAACTCAAGGAACGCCTTGGCTTGAACACGGTGATCTGGCTTCCGGGCATCGCGGGCGAGGACATCACTGACGGGCATGTGGACTTCTATGCCCGCTTCGTACGACCGGGCGTGGTGATTGCCAACCTGGACAACGACCCCGACTCCTACGACTACGAGGTCACTCGAAAACACCTGGGCATTCTCAAGCAAGCCACCGATGCCGAAGGCCGTCGGTTGCAGGTCCATGTGGTGTCACCGCCAACGAAGGGCCGGCGCAACAGATTCAGCAAGGGCAACCCGGACTTCGCGGCCGGCTATATCAACTATTTCGTGATCAACGGCGCGGTCATCGCCCCGCAATTCGGGGATTCACAAGCGGACGAGAAAGCGCGGGCATTGCTCGCGCAGTTGTATCCGCGGCGAGACATCGTGCAGTTGGACATCGACGCGATTGCGGCGGGTGGCGGGGGCATTCACTGCGTAACCCATCAATGCCCCGCCGTGTGATCCAACTCGCGTTGGCGAAGGCAGACCTCAGTAGCTCGACTTGGACTCTTCCTTGTCCTCGTACTCGGTCTTCACCGCCTTGCCCGAGACCGGGTCATAGTAAATCTCGACCTTGCGCCCGTCCTTGTCGAGGCCGTAGATCTCGTAGCAGTTGCCTTTGGTGACCTTGAACTTGTTGATCGTGTAACCCTGCTCGTCCAAATGAGCCTGAAACTTTTCCTGATCTTGCCAGGTACTGCGATCAGCGGTGGTGCACTGGGTGGCGGCGAAGGCACTGCTGCTGCCGATTAGCAGGGTGAGGACGACGAGGGTACGCATGGCATTGGGCTCCAGTGTGTTGAGTGATACTGCACGATGCGTGGCCAAGCCTCACAAGCTTAGCCTGCCGTTCCACGTGATGAGGCCCATTCTCAACGCCAAACACTCATTTGTTTTTCATATGAATGCCAAAGAAAAACAAACTTAACAAATGAACCCAACCCACCGATGCTGGCGGTAATGCGCCTGCCCGGCGCCCCCTTGCCCGGAGAACAACAAGATGAACGACGTGGTAATCGTCGCCGCAACCCGCACCGCCATCGGCAGCTTCCAGGGCGCCTTGGCCAACGTGTCCGCCGTCGACCTTGGCGCGGCCGTGATCAAGCAGCTGCTGGCACAAACCCAGCTTGACCCGGCCCAGGTCGACGAAGTAATCCTCGGCCAGGTGCTCACGGCCGGCGCAGGCCAGAACCCTGCCCGTCAGGCTGCGATCAAGGCCGGCCTGCCCTACAGCGTGCCGGCGCTGACCCTGAACAAGGTGTGCGGCTCGGGCCTGAAGGCCCTGCACCTGGCCGCCCAGGCGATTCGCTGTGGCGATGCAGAAGTGGTGATTGCCGGCGGCCAGGAGAACATGAGCCTGGCGCCCTATGTCATGCCGTCGGCCCGCACCGGCCAGCGCATGGGCCATGGCCAGCTGATCGACAGCATGATCACCGATGGCCTGTGGGATGCGTTCAACGACTACCACATGGGCATCACCGCCGAAAACCTGGTGGACAAGTACGGCCTCAGCCGTGAACAGCAGGACGCCTTCGCCGCCGAATCCCAGCGCAAGGCCGTGGCCGCCATCGAGTCTGGGCGCTTCCAGGACGAGATCACCCCGATCGTGCTGCCGCAGAAAAAAGGTGACCCCAAGGTCTTCGACCGTGACGAGCAACCACGTCCCGACACCACCGCAGACTCCCTGGCCAAGTTGCGCCCTGCGTTCAAGAAGGACGGCAGCGTGACCGCCGGCAACGCCTCCAGCCTCAATGACGGCGCCGCCGCCGTACTGCTGATGAGCGCCAGCAAAGCCCAGTCCCTGGGCCTGCCGGTACTGGCGAAGATCACCGCCTACGCCAGCGCGGGCGTGGACCCGGCGATCATGGGCATTGGCCCGGTGTCCGCCACCCAGCGTTGCCTGGACAAGGCCGGCTGGCAGCTGGCCGATCTGGACCTGATCGAGGCCAACGAGGCGTTCGCGGCACAGGCATTGGCGGTGGGCAAGGCGCTGGAGTGGGATGCCGAAAAGGTCAACGTCAATGGCGGGGCGATTGCCCTGGGCCACCCGATTGGCGCGTCGGGCTGCCGAGTGCTGGTGACGTTGCTGCACGAGATGATCAAGCGCGATGCGAAGAAAGGGCTGGCTACCTTGTGCATTGGTGGCGGGCAGGGTGTTGCCCTGGCAATCGAGCGCTGATTCAGGGCTGGTTCGGTCAATTCCGTCCCTTTCGCGGGTAAACCCGCTCCCACAGGTGCGCCGCAGCTGTTGAAAGCTGCGGTGTTCCTGTGGGAGCGGGTTTACCCGCGAAGAGGCTGGCGCGATTTACAGGGTTCTGCGCAGCTCCTGCGCCGCAGCAACCATATTCACCAGCGCCGCTTCGGTTTCCGGCCAGCCACGGGTCTTCAGCCCACAGTCCGGATTCACCCACAGCCGTTCGGCCGGAATCCGCTGCGCCGCCTTGCGCAGCAACTTGACCATCTCTTCACGGCTTGGCACCCGCGGCGAGTGGATGTCATACACACCTGGGCCGATTTCGTTCGGGTAATCGAACTTCTCGAAGGCTTCCAGCAGCTCCATGTCCGAACGCGATGTCTCGATGGTGATCACGTCCGCGTCCATGGCGGCGATCGACTCGATCACGTCATTGAACTCGCTGTAGCACATGTGGGTGTGGATCTGGGTCTCATCCCGCACACCCGAAGCGCACAGGCGGAAAGCCTCGGTCGCCCACTCCAGGTAAGCCGCCCAGGCACTGCGACGTAGCGGCAAGCCTTCGCGGAACGCCGCTTCGTCGATCTGCACGATCTTGATGCCGGCGGCCTCAAGGTCGACCACCTCGTCGCGAATGGCCAGGGCCAGTTGGCGGGCCTGCACTTCGCGGCTCACGTCTTCGCGGGGGAAGGACCACATCAGCATGGTCACCGGGCCAGTCAACATACCCTTCATCACCTTGTCGGTGAGGCCTTGGGCGTACTTGATCCAGCCCACGGTCATGGCCTTCGGGCGGCTCAGGTCGCCGAAGATGACGGCCGGTTTCACGCAGCGCGAACCGTAGCTCTGTACCCAGCCGAAGCGAGTGAACACATAGCCGTCCAACTGCTCGGCGAAATACTCGACCATGTCGTTGCGCTCGGCCTCACCGTGTACCAACACATCCAGGCCCAGGTTTTCCTGGATCTGCACGGCATGACGGATCTCGCTCTGCATCGCTTCGATGTACTCGGACTCGGTCAGCTTGCCCTGCTTGAATGACTGTCGGGCCAGACGGATCGCCGATGTCTGCGGGAACGAACCGATGGTCGTGGTCGGGTAGGCCGGCAGGTCCAGGCCTGCACGCTGTTTGGCGATACGTTGCTCGAAGGCCGATTGACGCTGACTGTCGGCAGGCTTGATAGCCGCCAGACGGGCCTGCACCGCTGGTTTGTGGATGCGCGGCGAAGCAGCGCGGCCGGCCTGGATTGCGCGGCTGCGCTCCAGGGCAGCAACCACGTCCGCGGCCGTTGGCTCGTTGACCGCCTTGGTCAGCACGGCCACTTCCTGGCACTTCTGCACGGCGAAGGCCAACCAGCTCTTGAGCTCGGCATCGAGCTTGTCTTCACGGGCCAGGTCGACCGGGCTGTGCAGCAGCGAGCAGGATGGCGCAACCCACAGGCGATCGCCCAGGCGTTCCGCGGCGTGCTGCAGCAAAGCAAGGGCTTTTTCCAGATCGCAGGCCCAGACATTGCGCCCGTTCACTAGCCCCAGCGACAAGACTTTGTAGGTGGGCAGGCGGTCGAGGATGGTCGGGTATTGGTCAGGCGCACGTACCAGGTCGATGTGCAGGCCGTCGACCGGCAGGTTGGCGGCCAGGCCAAGGTTTTCTTCCAGCCCACCGAAGTAGGTGGCGATCAGTTTCTTCAACGGTGCGCGTTGCAGGATGTTGTAGACGCGCTCGTAGGCGTTCTTCCATTCCTGTGGCAAGTCCAGCACCAGGATCGGCTCGTCGATCTGCACCCATTCCACGCCTTGGGCGGCCAAACGGTTGAAGATTTCATCGTAGAGCGGCAGCAGACGGTCGAGCAGGTCCAGCTTGTCGAAGTCGATACCCTTGGTCTTGCCAAGCCACAGATAGGTCAGCGGGCCGATCACCACCGGCTTGACCGCATGGCCCAAGGCCCTGGCCTCCTCGACTTCTTCGAACAACTGCTCCCAGCTCAGGGCGAACTGTTGGTCGACAGTGAATTCAGGGACCAGATAGTGGTAGTTGGTGTCGAACCACTTCGTCATTTCCTGGGCGTGGGCACCGCCGCAGCAGCTTTCACCGTGGCCGCTCGCTACGGCGCCTCGGGCCATGGCGAACAGGGTCTGCAGGGTCGGCTTGGCACCGCCGTGCCCACGGAAGCGCTCGGGAATCACGCCGAAAGTCAGCGAGTGAGTGAGGACCTGGTCGTACCAGGCGAAGTCGCCGACCGGCAGCAGGTCGATGCCGGCATCCTTCTGCAGCTGCCAGTGGCTGGCACGCAGCTGACGGCCTACGGCGCGCAGGCCGGTTTCGTCCAGCTCGCCTTTCCAGAAGGCCTCCTGGGCTTTTTTCAGTTCGCGATCGCGGCCGATACGCGGGAAGCCCAGGTTGTGTGCCAGTGCCATGTCTTGTCCCTCAGAATGCATAAGTGAATGAGGGAATTTTCAGGCAAGGGCTATCTTGAGACAAACTCATTAAATTTGAGATGAACTCAAGATTTGTTCATGATTGGCTAATTGTGCTGTTTGAACTGGCCACATCGCCGGCAAGCCGGCTGCTACGCGGGCGGTGTCGGGCTTTGTCTCGTTCGAAACAATTCCCTGCGCATTCAGACATGGCCCTGCCCCCTGCCTGCCGCACAATGTGCCCCTGCCCCAACCAGGTGACCCCATGAGCCTGCTGAAAACGGCGCTGCGCGAAAACACCTTCGTCTGCGTCATGGAGTTCGTTCCCAAGCCCTCCGCGCAACGCTTTGCTGCCATGGAAGCGATCATGGCCCGCGCGCACCTGTGTGGCTGGCCCATGACCGTGGCGATTGGCGACCGCGTCGGCAGCCCGCTGGACCTCTCGCCCCTGGATGCCTTGTCCAGCTTCAGCACGCCTGTCCCTGCCCTGCCCCACTTCTCCGGCAAGGACCGTGAACGCCACCACCTGCTTGCCCAGTTGCAACGCATGGACGCCGCCGGCCTCGATCAATTGCTGCTGCTCACTGGCGACCGCCTGCCAGGCCATCAGCCCGGCGAACGCCCAGTCCGCTACCTGGAATCGGTTGCCGCCTTGCAGATTGCCCGCCAGGCCTGCCCTCACTGGTTGCTCGGTGCGGCCCTCAACCCATTCAAATACCGCGAGGAAGAAGGCGGCGCGCAATACCTCAAGGCCGAGAAGAAACTTGCTGCGGGGGCCGACTTCCTCACCTTGCAGCTTGGCTTCGATGCCAGCAAACACCAGGAAGCGGTGCGCTGGATGAGCCGTCAGGCCTCCCCAAAACCACTACTGGCCTGCCTGATGAGCCTCACCCACGGGCGTGCCACGATGCTCGACCATGTGGCGGGGGTTATCGTCACGCCCTCGATGCGCGCCATGCTCGAAGCCGAAACGGCCGTGTCCAAAGCCTATGCCCAGGCACGCAGCGTCGACCGCCTGGCCCTGCAGATCATCGGGGTGAAGTTGATGGGGTACGCCGGAGTACACCTGTCGGGCATTCATGAACTCAAGCAGTTGCTTGAACTGGAGCAGCGCATCGATCACTGGCAGGCGTGCATTCACTCGCTTGAACAGTGGACGCCGGCCTGGAACGCCAGCTGGCAGATGCCTGGCCTGCCAGCGGTGAGTTTCCACCCCCCGGAAAGCAACTGGCGCCTCGGTGAGTCGAGAATCACTGCCTCACGCCGCGAAACGGCACGCTACCACCTTCTGCATGGCATGCATGCGCTGCTGTTCAACCGCCAGAACCTGTTGAGCAAGGCCTTCGGCTGGGCCGTCCGCCTGCCGCTTTGGCAAAGTGCCAAAGGCGCACAACTGCTGCATCGCCTGGAGCGCAGCGTCAAACGCCCGCTGCTGGGCTGCGACACCTGCGGCCGCTGCCGCCTGGAAGACACGCTCTACATCTGCCCGGAGACCTGCCCCAAGGGGCTGGCCAACGGCCCATGCGGCGGCACCTCGCTCAACCGCTGCGAATTCGGCGACCGCGAGTGCATCCACAGCGTGAAATACCGCACCGCCAAGGCCGTGGCGCAAACTGCGGTGCTGAGCGAGCGGCTGATCCCGTGCATCGAAGTCCAAAGCCGCCATCACAGTTCGTGGCCGCAGTGGTTCGATGCACAGGCGCCTCGGGTCAATGCGCGCTCAACGCCTCGAAGCCTGCCCGAATCGTCTCCTCCGGCAGCTCATCGGCAATGAACACCATCACGCTCTCACGTGCTTCACCCTCGGCCCACTCGGCATCCCAGTCGAAACCATAGAGCTTGAGTACGCCCTGGAACACCAGGCGGCGCGACTCACCTGCGATGTTCAGCACGCCTTTGTAGCGCAGCAACTGCTTGCCGTGGTCTTCCAGCAACGCGTTCATGAAGTCACTGAGCCGGTCGATGTCCAGCGGTGTTTCGGTGCGCAGCACCAGGGTCGAGATACGGTCCGGGGTGGCGGGTTTGAGCACCGGGCGCAGGGTTGCTTTCAGGCTGCCGCCAAGATCGGGGTTGAGGTTGAAGCCTCGCACATCGAGCAGCTCGGCCAGGTCGATGCGGCCATGCTCCACCACCCGGATGGATGCCCGGCCGTTGATGCGCGCCAGTCGCTCGCGCAGCGCCTCCACTGTCGCCGGTTCGACCAGGTCGGTCTTGCTCAGCAGCAGGCGGTCGGCAAAACCGACCTGTGCCTGGGCGATGGCCTGGGTCAGGTGCACGTCGGCGTGGGCGGCGTCGACCAGGGTGATGATGCCGTCGAGGATGTAGCGATCACGCAGTTCCTCGTCGATGAAGAAGGTCTGGGCCACGGGGGCCGGGTCGGCCAGGCCGGTACACTCGATCACCAGGCGGTCGAAGGCGATTTCGCCGGCATCCAGGCGTTCGAGCAACAGGTACAGGGCGCGGGTGAGGTCACCGTGGATGCTGCAGCACACGCAGCCATTGGCCAAGGTCATGACCTGCACGGGTTCGTCACCCAGCAGCTGGCTGTCGATGCCGGCCTCGCTGAATTCGTTCTCGATCACGGCAATCTTCAGGCCGTGCTCGGCCTTTAGCATGTACTTGAGCAAGGTGGTCTTGCCGGCACCGAGAAAGCCGGTCAGCACGGTAACGGGAATCGGCGTTTGCACGCGGAATATCTCCTTGGCGGAAAAAACAGCGGCCTCATCGCCGGCAAGCCGGCTCCCACAGGTACAGCGCAGATCCTGTAGGAGCCAGCTTGCCGGCGATGAGGCCGGGACAAGCTAGCAGAGGTCGATGTTCAACAGCACTTGGGTCCGGACTTGCCGCCGTAACGCGCCTCCTGGCGTTCCCGGAAGAACTCCTCGTACGTCATCACCGGCTTGTCCGGGTGCTTGGTCTGCATGTGCTCGACATAGTTGTCGTAGTCGGGCATGCCGACCATCAGGCGGGCTGCCTGCCCCAGGTACTTACCCAGTCGACCCAGGTCGTTGAACATCACGGCATTCCTCTTGGGTTAAGCGTCAGGCAGAGCCTGGAACGGGGTTTCCTTGTCGGTGCGTTCCTTGCGACCCAGGGCGGCGAAGCCGACCTTGATGGCGAAGAACAGCACGCTGAACACCACCAGCAGGAACAGCACGGTCAGGCCGGCGTTGGTGTAGGCGTTGAAGATCACATGCTGCATCTGGCCGATGTCCTTGGCCGGGGCCAGTACCTGGCCAGCGTCCAGAGCAGTGCTGTACTTCTTGGCCAGGGCCAGGAAGCCGACTGCCGGGTTCGGGTCGAACAGCTTGATCAGGCCTGCGGTGGTGGTGCAGATCAGCAGCCACACAGCCGGCAGCAGGGTGACCCAGACGTAGCGCTGGCGCTTCATCTTGATCAGCACCACGGTGCCCAGCATCAGGGCGATACCGGCCAGCATCTGGTTGGAGATGCCGAACAGCGGCCACAGGGTGTTGATGCCACCCAGCGGGTCGATCACGCCCTGGTACAGCAGGTAACCCCACAGCGCCACACAGCCTGCGGTGCCGATCAGGTTGGCGGTCCACGACTCGGTGCGCTTCAGGGCTGGCACGAAGCTGCCCAGCAGGTCCTGCAGCATGAAGCGGCCAGCACGGGTACCGGCGTCCACCGCGGTGAGGATGAATAGCGCTTCGAACAGGATCGCGAAGTGGTACCAGAAGGCCATGGTGTTCTCACCCGGCAGCACCTGGTGCAGGATCTGCGCAATACCCACCGCCAGGGTCGGCGCACCACCGGCACGGGCCAGGACGGTGTGTTCGCCAATGTCACGAGCAGTGGCTTCCAGCTGCTCGGGGGTAATCATGAAGCCCCAGCTGCTGACCGTTTGCGCCACCGTAGCGACGTCGGCACCGACCACTGCGGCCGGGCTGTTCATGGCGAAGTACACACCCGGCTCGATCACCGAAGCGGCGACCATGGCCATGATGGCGACGAACGACTCCATCAGCATGCCGCCGTAGCCGATGTAACGGGCGTTGGTTTCGTTGTCCAGCAGCTTGGGCGTGGTCCCCGAGGAGATCAGCGCGTGGAAACCGGACACCGCGCCACAGGCGATGGTGATGAACAGGAACGGGAACAGGGTGCCCTTCCACACAGGGCCGGTACCGTCGGTGAACTGGGTCAGCGCTGGCATTTTCAGCTCGGGCGCGATGATCAGGATACCGATGGCCAGGCCGACGATGGTGCCGATCTTGAGGAAGGTCGACAGGTAGTCACGCGGTGCCAGCACCAGCCAGACAGGCAGCACGGCCGCGACGAAGCCATAGCCCACCAGCATCCAGGTGATCTGCACGCCGGTGAAGGTGAACGCCGGGCCCCAGACCGGATCTGCGGCAATCTGGCCCCCCAGCCAGATCGACGCCAGCAGCAGGACTACGCCGATGACCGAGATCTCGCCGATGTGGCCCGGGCGGATGTAGCGCATGTAGATGCCCATGAACATCGCGATCGGGATGGTCGCCATCACCGTGAACATGCCCCATGGGCTTTCGGCCAGGGCCTTGACCACGATCAGCGCCAGCACCGCGAGGATGATGATCATGATCAGGAAGCAACCGAACAGGGCGATGGTCCCAGGAATGCGGCCCATCTCCTCGCGCACCATGTCGCCCAGCGAGCGACCGTTGCGGCGGGTGGACAGGAACAGGACCATGAAGTCCTGCACCGCACCGGCCAGCACCACGCCGGCAATCAGCCACAGCGTGCCGGGCAAATAGCCCATTTGCGCAGCCAGAACCGGGCCGACCAAGGGGCCTGCACCAGCGATGGCGGCGAAGTGGTGACCGAAAAGAATGTGCTTGTTGGTCGGGACGTAGTCCAGGCCGTCGTTGTTGAGTACCGCCGGGGTGGCCCGCCGGGGGTCGAGTTGCATCACCTTGGTGGCGATGAACAGGCTGTAGTAGCGATAGGCGACCAGGTAGATGGCCACTGCCGCGACCACGATCCACAAGGCGTTGATCGCCTCGCCGCGACGCAGGGCAACCACGCCCAGCGCGCAGGCGCCTATGACTGCCAGCGCCAACCACGGAATGTGGCGTAGCAGGCTATTATTGTTGTTCATGGTTTGCTTCCAGCTGGTGGATTGGAAAAGACCGCCCATCGAGTCTAGGGCGTGTCATCGCGCATTGCCATACCTGCTTTGGCCTAGAGCCTCTGCGGCCAGTTTGTGACAGCTGATTTCTCTACAGGAATAACTATAGTCAGGTTGAACCCTCGAGGGCTTTCACCATGAGCGAACACGACGAACGCCGCCGCTTTCAGCGCATCGACTTCGATGCCCCCACCGAACTGCGCCAGGGCGATCGCCGTTGGCCGGTAAAACTGATCGATTTGTCGCTCAAGGGCCTGCTGATCGAATGCCCCAAACCCTGGGATGCCGACCTGACCCAGGATTTCGATGCAATCATCGAACTCGACCCGGAAAATCTTGTGCAGATGCAGGTGGAACTACGCCACGAAGAACCCACCCGCCTCGGCTTCGTCTGCCTCTATATCGATATTGAATCGCTGACCCATCTGCACCGTCTTGTGGAACTCAACGTGGCCGACAGCACCGAAATGATGCGTGAACTGCGCGAACTCATCGAATAATGAAATCTCTTAGCTAGCTATCGTAGTTCCCACTTCGCGTTTCTTGTCTACACAGACAGCTTTCAGCTGGGCTTCCGACATTTTGTACACACCTCTCTGACACAGCTTTTCACAAGTTGGAACGCATTCTGCATTCACGGAATGTGCCCCTTGCGGGCACCTGTGTTTCTGCTCCAATCAAAAAATTGTATACAATTGTTGTGGCAATACTTTGTAGGAAATGTCTACAGTAGTCGCACAACAATAAACAGAGAGCCTGCTCCATGACTACGTCGTCCCCTAGCACGTCTCCCGCCAAACGCCCCGAGGACGAAAACCTCGGTCTTGGTGCCAACCTGGCCTATGGTCTGCAGCATGTGCTGACCATGTATGGAGGGATCGTCGCGGTACCCCTGATACTTGGGCAGGCTGCAGGCCTGAATGGTGCCGAAATCGGCATGCTGATCGCCGCCTCGCTGTTCGCCGGTGGCCTGGCCACATTGTTGCAAACGCTGGGCTTGCCGTTCTTCGGTTGTCAGCTGCCCTTGGTTCAGGGGGTCTCGTTCGCGGGCGTGGCCACCATGGGGGCAATTCTCAGCAGTGAAGGCGGTGGTGGCCTGCCGGGCGTGCTGGGCGCGGTCATGGCGGCGTCGCTGATCGGCTTTCTGATCACCCCAGTGTTCTCGCGCATCACCAAGTTCTTCCCACCGCTGGTCACCGGCATCGTCATCACCACCATCGGCCTGACCCTGATGCCCGTAGCGGCACGTTGGGTGATGGGCGGCAACAGCGCCTCGCCGGAGTTCGGCAGCGTGGCCAACATCGGCCTGGCAGCGCTGACCTTCGCCATCGTCCTGCTGCTGAGCAAGTTGGGCAGCGCGACCATCTCGCGCCTGTCGATCCTGCTGGCCATGGTCATCGGCACCCTGATCGCCTGGGGACTGGGCATGACCGACTTCAGCAAGGTCACCCAAGGCCCGATGTTCGCCTTCCCGACGCCCTTCCATTTCGGCATGCCGGAATTCCACATCGCCGCGATCCTGTCGATGTGCATCGTGATCATGGTGACCCTGGTGGAGACCTCGGCCGACATTCTCGCGGTGGGTGAGATCATCGACACCAAGGTCGACTCCAAGCGCCTGGGCAATGGCCTGCGTGCCGACATGGCTTCGAGCATCCTGGCGCCGATCTTTGGCTCGTTCACCCAGAGTGCCTTCGCCCAGAACGTCGGCCTGGTGGCCGTTACCGGGGTCAAGAGCCGTTATGTCGTGGCCACCGGTGGTGTGATCCTGGTGGTGCTCGGCCTGCTGCCGATCATGGGCCGGGTGATTGCCGCAGTACCGACGCCGGTGCTGGGTGGCGCGGGTATCGTGTTGTTCGGCACCGTGGCGGCCAGTGGTATCCGTACCCTGTCGAAGGTCAACTACAAGAACAACGTGAACCTGATCATCGTCGCCGCCTCGCTGGGCTTCGGCATGATCCCGATCGCAGCACCGACCTTCTATCACCACTTCCCGAACTGGTTCGAGACCATCTTCCACTCCGGCATCAGCTCGGCCGCCATCATGGCCATTCTGCTGAACCTGATCTTCAACCATTTTACGGCGGGCAACTCGGACCAGCAGTCGGTATTCGCTGCGGCCTACGAGCGCACCATCCAGTACTCGGACATCTCGGCGCTGCGTGATGGCGATTACTTCAAGGATGGCAAGCTGTTCGATGCCGAGGGTAACGAAGTGCCGGTGATGGAGCTGGATGAGCATGGCAATGCCGCACCCAGGCGCACGCCGGTCGCAGAGCATTGACCGCTGACTGAGCGGTAATGAGGGGAGCTGATGCGCATCGTCGGCTCCCCTTTTCGTTTGCCTGGTCTGTCCTCTTCGCGGGTAAACCCGCTCCCACAGGGATCGAGCAGTCTTCCGGACGCTGGTGATCCTGTGGGAGCGGGTTTACCCGCGAAGAGGCCAGAACAGGCTAAACATCACTCGAACAATGCATCCAACGCCTGCTCCAGGCGCGTAACCGCAATGATCTGCAACCCCGCCGGCGCTTCCTTCGGTGCATTGCCCTTGGGCACGATGGCGCGCTTGAAGCCATGCTTGGCCGCCTCTTTCAGGCGCTCCTGGCCACTGGGCACCGGGCGCACCTCGCCAGACAGGCCGATTTCCCCAAACACCAGCAAGCCATGGGCCAGCGGGCGATTACGCAAGCTGGACATCACTGCCGCCAGCAAGGCCAGGTCAGAGGCCGTCTCCAGCACCTTGACCCCACCCACGACGTTAAGGAAAACATCCTGATCGTGCGTTGGAATACCACCGTGACGGTGCAACACCGCCAGCAACATCGCCAGGCGGTTCTGATCCAGGCCCAGGGTGACTCGACGCGGGTTGGACAGATGGCTGTCATCGACCAACGCCTGTACCTCAACCAGCATCGGCCGGGTGCCTTCCCAGGTGGCCATCACCACGCTGCCCGGCACCTCTTCCTGGGCTCTGTTGAGGAAAATCGCCGAGGGGTTGGAGACCTCCTTCAGACCACGGTCGGTCATGCCGAACACGCCCAGCTCGTTGACCGCGCCAAAACGGTTCTTCACCGCTCGCAACAAACGCAAGCGGCCATCGGACTCACCTTCGAAATACAGCACGGTGTCGACCATGTGTTCCAGCACCCGCGGCCCGGCCAGCGAGCCTTCCTTGGTGACGTGACCGACCAGGAAGATCGCCGTGCCGCTCTGCTTGGCGTAGCGCACCAGCAGCGCCGCGCTCTCGCGCACCTGAGCCACGCCGCCGGGGGCCGACTGCAATTGCTCGGTGAAAATGGTCTGGATCGAGTCGATCACCATCACCCGAGGTTTTTCCACACGTGCGGTGGCGATGATCGTCTCGATGCAGGTCTCGGTCATCACCTTCAACTGGTCCTGCGGCAACCCCAGGCGGCGTGAGCGCATGGCCACCTGCTGCTGGGACTCTTCGCCAGTGACGTACAGCGCAGGCATGCCGGTTGCGATGTTGCACAGGGTCTGCAGCAAAATGGTCGACTTGCCGATACCCGGGTCACCGCCGATCAACACCACGGAGCCGTCCACCAGGCCACCACCCAGTACGCGGTCCAACTCAGCGCTGCTGGTGGTAAAACGCGGGATTTCCTCGACGCTGACTTCGGCCAGGGTCTTGATTTGAGCCTGCTGCCCGGCCCAACCCGTGCGGCCGCTGGGTGCGGCTGCACCGCCGCTTTCGATCATGGTTTCGACCAAGGTGTTCCAGGCCCCACATTCGCCGCACTGTCCGGCCCATTTGGGGAAGGTCGCGCCGCACTCGGTGCAGCCATACAAGCGCTTGGCCTTGGCCATGGACTCGGTCTCCTGGAAAAAACCGCCATGATAGCCGAGCGGGACGTGCCTCGAACGCCTTGGGATGCGACAAAACTATTCGTCGCAGCCGAAGTCAGTAGGCCTGAATGCAACGCATGACGCGTTTTAGTGGCTTACACTGCGTTTACCTAACCATTTGTTACAAGGAATCAAGCATGGGCATGCTCAGTGAGTTCAAGGCCTTCGCGGTCAAGGGAAATGTCGTCGATATGGCGGTAGGTATCATCATCGGCGCCGCGTTCGGCAAGATCGTCTCGTCCTTCGTGGGCGATGTGATCATGCCGCCACTGGGCCTTATCATCGGTGGTGTCGACTTCAGTGACCTGGCTGTCACCCTGAAAGCCGCCGAGGGCGATGTACCGGCGGTGGTGCTGGCCTATGGCAAGTTCATTCAGACAGTCATCGACTTCGTGATCGTGGCCTTCGCCATCTTCATGGGCGTGAAGGCGATCAACCGCCTCAAGCGTGAAGAAGCCGTGGCGCCGTCCGCGCCGCCAGTGCCGAGCGCCGAGGAAACTTTGCTGACCGAGATTCGCGATCTGCTCAAGTCGCAGAACCAGAATCGGTTGCCTTGAACAGCGGCAAGCGGCAAGCTTACGGCTTGTCGCTCACCAATAATTTTCCACCGCAACCTGGCCTGGGCGCTTGCTCAGGCTCAGTTGCAGATCCCGCGCCTTGAGCACCTTGCGTGTCTCGTCGATCATCTCTGGGTTGCCGCACAGCATGATGCGCGAGTGCTCGGTAGACAGCTCCAGCCCCGCAGCCTTCTCCAGTTCGCCGTTTTCGATCAGCGTGGTAATACGCGCATTCAATGCGCCTGGGTGCTGTTCGCGGGTCACCACCGGAATGAACTGCAACTTGCCGGCGTGCTCGGCCAGGTAGTCACGCTGCTCCAACCCGGCGATTTCATCCAGATAAGCCAGTTCCTTCGCCTCGCGCACGGAATACACCAGCTTGATGTTGTCGAAACGCTCCCAGGCTTCAAAGTCCTGCAGGATCGACATGAATGGCGCAATGCCAGTGCCGGTGGCCAACAACCACAGGTCGCGACCACCGACGAAACGGTCCAGTGTGAGGTAGCCGAAAGCCTGGCGATCGATCAACAACGAGTCGCCCTCCTTCAGCCGGCTCAGTTCCCTGGTGAACTCGCCGCCCGGCACCACGATCGAGAAAAAATCGAGAAACTCGTCATGGGGTGCGCTGACCATCGAGTAGGCACGCCACACCACACTGCCGTCAGCCTTGGTCACGCCCAGCCGTGCAAACTGGCCGGAGCGAAAACGAAAGCCTGGGTCACGCGTCACCCGCAAGCTGAACAGGCTGGGGGTCAGCGGCTGCACATCGAGCAGGGTCTGGCGGGTGAACTTGTCGGCGCTGGCGGTCATGTCGGGCTCCATGGTTGGCGTGGGCCCAGTGTCGCGCAAAGCGGGCCGGATAAAAACCGCTGGATTGTAGGGCCTCAGCCAGACGATCATGCCAAGTTCGCAGAGAAACCTGATCGCTATAACAAAAAAATCCGAACATGACGCTCGGACTTTTCCTACAATCCTCCCGTACGCAAATGGATTGGATCCTTCTACACCCCTAGGGAGTGCGACCGATGCTTAACTGGAAGCCTGAGCATCTTCATGAGCTGGCCACCGAGCGCAATCCCTCTCGCCTGTTCAATCTGGCAGTGCATCTGGCGCAGGACCTCGACATGGAGTCGGTCGGCCTCAAGATTCGCATACAGATCGCTACACAAACGCCCAAGCTGTACCTCTATAGCAACTACCCGAATGAATGGATCGCACGCTGTCAGTGCGATGACTTCCACAAGCAAGACCCCATAACAGCGCTGAGCCACAACTCGAACTTGCCTGTCCTCTGGACTGACGAGCTGTATCGTGAGGCCCCTCAGTTTCGTGAGGCTGCCTGCCTTCACGGCTTGCGCCATGGTTGGACACAATCGGTGCATGACCTGCAGCACAACGAAAGCCAGCTGAGCGTTGCCAGGCACTCGAAACCGATTGGCATCCATGAACTCTATGAAAAAGGCGCGAGTGTCCTTTGGCTGTGTCAAACCTTGCATGCGGTGCTCGCTGAGCACCACCTGAATGCGTTGTGTCCACCGCAACCGAAGATGAGCGAGCGGGAGCTGGAGGTGCTCAAGTGGTCGGCCGCCGGCAAGACTGCCGCCGATGTCGCCTGCATCCTTTCACTGTCGCAGAGCACGGTGAATTTCCATATCCGCAGCGTGATCACCAAGACCAATGCCGCCAACAAGGCCGGCGCCATCGCCATCGCCGCGCTTCGCGGGTGGATCTGACAGCCTTTCCTGCGACCTTCGGCAAAGCCCTGTAGAATCGCGCAGCAAAGCCCGAGGCGATCCGCGACGGGCAGATTCGTACCCGAGCCAGACGCCATGCCCCTGTTGACCACCCCCTTTGCCGAACTCGACCTGATCCGCCAGCCGGAGCAGGCCAACGACCCCTTGCAGGCTTTCGACGCCGCCGATGAGTATCTGCTCGAGCACTTGCACGCCCAGTCGAACGACGCAGGCTGCCGGGTCCTGGTGCTCAATGACAGCTTCGGCGCCGTGGCCGCCAGCCTGGTCGGACACTGCCAGGTTGTCAGCAGCGGCGACTCGCACCTGGCCCGCCTGGCTCTGGAAAAGAACCTTGCACGTAATGGCCAGGCTTACGACAGCGTGCACTTCGTACCCGCCAGCGAACACTGGCAAGGGCCTTTCGACCGCGTGCTGGTACGTGTGCCCAAGACCCTGGCCCTGCTCGAAGAACAGCTGATTCGCCTGCAAGGCCACCTGGCACCCGGGGCTCAGGTGATTGCCGGCGCCATGATCAAGCACCTGCCGCGGGCCGCAGGCGACCTGATGGAGAAGTACATCGGCCCGGTGCAGGCATCGCTGGCACAGAAAAAAGCACGCCTGCTGACGGCCACGGTCACCGAGAAAGCTGCCGCGCGCTCGCCCTACCCCACTCGCTACCGCCTGGAGGCGCCAGCGCTGGAGCTGGTCAACCATGCCAACGTGTTCTGTCGCGAAGGCCTGGATATCGGCACCCGCGCCTTCCTCCCGCACCTTCCGCGCAATCTGGGTCAGGCCCGGGTGGCGGATCTGGGCTGCGGCAATGGCGTGTTGGCAATCGCCAGTGCATTGGACAACCCGGATGCCCATTACACCCTGGTCGACGAATCGTACATGGCCGTGCAGTCTGCCCGGGAAAACTGGCAGGCCGCGCTGGGCGACCGTGCCGTGAACGTCATGCCGGGTGATGGGCTGGCTGGACAGGAAAAACAATCGCTGGACGTGGTGCTGTGCAACCCGCCGTTCCATCAGCAACAGGTGGTGGGCGACTTCCTCGCCTGGCGCATGTTCCAGCAGGCGCGTGAAGCTCTGGTGGTGGGGGGCGCGCTTTATATAGTCGGCAACCGTCACCTGGGTTACCACAGCAAGCTGGCGCGCTTGTTCCGGGGCGTGGAGCAAGTGGCGGCGACGCCGAAGTTCGTGATTCTCAAAGCCCGTAAATAACTCGCCGAGGTGACCGGCCTCATCGCCGGCAAGCCGGCTCCCACAGGTTTTGCACCGATCTCGGGATCATTGCAGAACCTGTAGGAGCCGGCTTGCCGGCGATCCAGTGCAAGGCACTGGCAAAGCGGTGAGGTTCAGTGGGTAGTGAGCCCGGCCGCGCCCATGAACAGCCGCATCACATACGCCGCCACGCCCAGCGCCGCGACGCTCATCGCCCAGATCAGCACCAGCCAACCCAGCCGCTGCCACAGTGGCTTTTTCTCTTCCAGGCCATGTTTACCGGTCATCATGTGGCCCTCCTAGTGATAGCCGTCGTCATGGGTCACCTTGCCGCGGAACACGTAGTAGCTCCAGAAGGTATACCCCAGGATGAACGGCAGGATGAACAAGGTCCCCACCAGCATGAAGCCCTGGCTCTGCGGCGGTGCTGCGGCATCCCAGATCGAAATCGACGGTGGGATGATGTTCGGCCACAAGCTGATGCCCAAGCCGCTATAGCCGAGGAAAATCAGCACCAGGGTCAACAGGAACGGGGTGTAGTGGGCATTACGCGCCACCGCCTTGAGCAACCCGTAGAAGGTCACCAGTACCAGGATCGGCACTGGCATGAACCAGAACAGGTTGGGCATGCTGAACCAGCGCTCGGCAATCTGCGGGTAGGCAATCGGCGTCCACAGGCTGACGATGCCGATCACCGCCAACAGTACCAGCGCCAGAGGCTTGGCCAGGTCATGCATCTGTTGCTGCAGCGGCCCTTCGGTTTTCATGATCAGCCAGGTGCACCCAAGCAGCGTGTAGGCGACGATCAGCCCCAGGCCGCTGTAGAGGCTGAATGGGGTCAGCCAATCGAGGGTTCCACCCGCGAAATGGCGATCGACGACCTTGAAGCCCTCGATGAACGCACCCAGCGCAACACCCTGGAAGAACGTTGCAACCAGCGAACCCCAGATGAAGGCCTTGTCCCAGATGTGACGTTTGTCAGCCTTGGCCTTGAAGCGGAACTCGAATGCCACGCCACGGAAGATCAAGCCGATCAGCATGAGGATCAGTGGCAGGTACAACGCTTCGAGCACCACCGAATAGGCCATCGGAAACGCGCCGAACAGCCCGGCACCGCCAAGAATCAGCCAGGTTTCATTGCCGTCCCACACGGGGGCAACGGTATTCATCATCACGTCGCGGTCACGCTCATCCTTCACGAAGGGGAAGAGCATGCCGATTCCCAGGTCGAAACCATCCATCACCACGTACATCATGACGCCGAAAATGATGATCACGGCCCAGATCAGCGGAAGGTCGATACCCATGGCTCAGTTCTCCTTGCTCAGGCTGACGGGCTTGGCCTCATGGCCATCATCGGCGGCGGACAGCGGCCGCGCCGGCGTGCGTTTCTGGCCAGGGCCACCGGGGGTGTGCTCCTCGCCTTCGCCGGTCTTCGGCCCTTTGCGAACCAGGCGCATCATGTAGCCAAGGCCGGTGCCGAACAGGGCGAAGTACACCACCACGAACGCCACCAGAGTGAAACCGAGCTGGCCGTAGCTGTGGTTGGAAACCCCTTCGGAAGTACGCATCAAGCCATACACCACCCATGGCTGACGGCCGATCTCGGTGGTGAACCAGCCCGCCAGCAGGGCGATCAGCCCGGAAGGGCCCATCCACAACGCCAGGTAGAGGAACGGCCTGTTGCTGTACAAGGTGCCCCGCTTGCGCAGCCACAGGCTCCACAGGCCGACGAAGATCATCAGGAAGCCAAGACCGACCATGATCCGGAACGACCAGAACACGATGGTCGAGTTGGGTCGGTCTTCAGGCGGGAACTCCTTCATCGCCGGGACCTGCTTGTCCAGGCTGTGGGTCAGGATCAGGCTGCCCAACGCCGGGATCTCGAGCTTGAAATGGGTGGTCTCGGCCTTCATGTCGGGAATGCCGAACAAAATCAGCGGAGTCGGCTCGCCCGGGACATTCTCCCAGTGGCCTTCGATTGCAGCGATCTTCACCGGCTGGTGCTTGAGGGTGTTGAGGCCGTGGAAGTCGCCGATCACCGCTTGCACCGGCGCCACGATCAAGGCCATCCACATGGCCATCGACAACATCTTGCGCACCGCCGGGTTGTCCCGCCCACGCAGCAGGTGCCAGGCCGCCGAGGCACCGACGAAGAACGCGGTGGAGACGAAGGCGGCGGTGGCCATGTGCATCAGGCGGTAGGGGAACGATGGGTTGAAGATCACTGCCAACCAATCCACCGGCACCACCCGGCCATCGATGATCTCGTGGCCTTGGGGTGTCTGCATCCAGCTGTTGGACGCCAGGATCCAGAAGGTCGAGACCAGGGTGCCGAGTGCCACCATGACCGTGGCGAAGAAGTGCAGGCCGCGACCGACACGGTTCCAGCCAAACAACATGACGCCAAGGAAGCCTGCCTCGAGGAAGAAGGCGGTGAGCACTTCATAAGTCAGCAAAGGCCCGGTGACGGCTCCGGCGAAATCGGAGAATCGGCTCCAGTTGGTGCCGAACTGGTAAGCCATGACCAGGCCGGACACCACGCCCATGCCGAAGTTGACGGCAAAGATCTTCGACCAGAAGTGGTAGAGGTCACGGTAGACATCGTTGTGGGTCCTGAGCCAAAGGCCTTCGAGGACCGCCAGGTAGCTCGCCAGACCGATGGTGATGGCCGGGAACAAAATGTGAAAGGACACGGTAAAGGCAAACTGGATTCGGGCGAGCTCAAGGGCTTCTAAGCCGAACATGGTGCTTCCTCTTCAGATAATCCGGCGAACGGGTTCGTGGCCCTGTCGCCCACTGCCCCCACGGTAGTCGAGTGCGGCGCGTTGGAATTGTTCTGTTCGACTGCAGGGAATCCGGCCCGGAGGCCAAAATCGTTGCCTGATCGTTGCAACCGCAACGATTGACCCAGATCAACAATTGTCTGGAAGCATAGTCCTGAATGGCCCGGCGGGCCGTGTGGTTGATTGCCGCGTGACCGGTTGCCCCACCCTCTTTACCCAAGTGTGGAAAAGTGCCGATTTCGGCAAACAGTAACCGTTTGTTACAAACAGATGATACCCTGCCGACCCCTCTACTGCGCCGAGGCCACAGGTTTCCGATGTCCGATTCCGCACCGCAGTTGTTGCGCCACCACCGCCCCTTCATGGCCTTCTGGCTGGCCCGGGTGTTCACCGCCAGCGGCTTCCAGATGCTCACCGTGGCCATCGGCTGGCACCTCTACCAACTCACTGGCAATGTCCTCGACCTGGGCCTGGTCGGCCTGGTGGAGTTCGCCCCCCGCGTGCTGTTCATGCTGCACACCGGGCATGTCGCCGACCGTTATGACCGGCGCAAGGTCGCCGCTTTGTGCCAGAGCCTGCAGGGCCTGATCGCACTGGCCCTGGCCTTGGGCAGCATGACCGACAACGTCACCCGCGAGCTGATCTTCGTGTTGGCCTTCTTCCTGGGCGCGACCCGCTCGTTCGAGATGCCGGCAACCCAGGCCCTGCTGCCCAACGTCGTACCACCGGGGCTGTTCCCACGGGCGGTGGCGGCGTCGGCCTCGGCAACCCAGGCGGCGACCATCGTCGCCCCGGCCGTGGGCGGTTTCCTCTACGCCTTTGGCAGCATCTGGGTGTATGGCCCGACCGTGGCCCTGTATGCCGTGGCGTGCCTGCTGATGCTGAGCCTGGAATCCCGCCAGCAGGTGGCCCAGCGCGGCCGCGCCAGCCTGGAGTCGCTGATGGCTGGCATTCGCTTCATCCGCAGCCGGCCGGACATCCTCGGGGCGATTTCGCTCGACCTGTTCGCCGTGTTGCTGGGCGGCGCCACCGCGCTGTTGCCGGTATTCGCCAAGGACATCCTGCTCACCGGCCCCTGGGGCCTTGGCCTGCTGCGTTCGGCGCCCGCAGTCGGGGCGCTGCTGATGTCGCTGTGGCTCGCGCGCTTCCCGGTTGAACGCAAGGTGGGCCGGACCATGTTCACCGCAGTTGGGGTGTTTGGCGTGGCGACCATCGCCTTCGGCCTGTCGACCTCGTTCTGGTTCTCGCTGGCCGTGCTGGTGGTGCTTGGCGCGGCAGACATGATCAGCATGGTCATCCGCGGTGCTTTCGTGCAGCTGGAGACACCGGACGAAATGCGCGGGCGGGTCAGCGCGGTGAACGGCTTGTTCATCGGGGCTTCCAACCAGCTTGGCGAGTTCGAGTCGGGGGTGACGGCGCACTGGTTCGGCACGGTGCCGGCCGTGGTGCTGGGCGGCGTGGGCACGCTGGTGGTGACGGGGGTGTGGATAAAACTGTTCCCGACCTTGGCCAAGCGGGATCGGCTGCATAACGGTTGATCTTTCTGGCCCTATCGCCGGCAAGCCGGCTCCCACAGGTACTGCAGTGATCTTGAGGGCGTTGCGGTCCATGTGGGAGCCGGCTTGCCGGCGATAGGGCCGGTACAGGCAAAGCAGATCCCCATTCCCCAACGGCCATAGGCCCCCGCCAAGCATGCTGGTATGATGCGCGGCTTTTTTCCGCCCCACACAAACCACGGTTGCCAACGACCTGTGCTTTGCTGATGGGGTCGATACATTCACGGCGCCGGGGGCGCCTTGGGGAGCGGGCATGCTGGAAAGGCTGTTTCAACTAAAAGCACACGACACCAATGTGCGCACCGAGATTCTCGCGGGCGTCACCACCTTCCTGGCCATGGCCTACATCCTGTTCGTCAACCCGAGCATCCTCGGCGAAACAGGCATGGACAAAGGCGCGATCTTCGTCGCCACCTGCCTGGCCGCGGCCATCGGCTCGGTGACCATGGGCCTGATCGCCAACTACCCGATCGCCCTGGCGCCGGGCATGGGCCTGAACGCCTTCTTCACCTACACCGTGGTCCTGCACATGGGCCATACCTGGCAAGTGGCGCTGGGCGCGGTATTCCTCTCGGCGGTGTGCTTCTTCCTGCTGTCGATCTTCCGCATCCGCGAGTGGATCGTGAACAGCATCCCGCTGCCGCTGCGCTCGGCCATCGCTGCGGGCATCGGCCTGTTCCTGGCACTGATCGCCCTGCACAATGCCGGCATCGTCGTCGATAACCCGGCGACCCTGGTGGGCCTGGGCGACCTCAAGCAACCGGCCCCGATCCTCGCCACCCTGGGCTTCTTCCTGATCGTTGGCCTCGAGTCGCTGAAAGTGCGTGGCGCGGTGCTGATCGGCATCCTCGCGGTCACCCTGGCTTCGATCCTGATGGGCGTCACCCCGTTCGGTGGCGTGGTCTCGATGCCGCCTTCGCTGGCACCAACCTTCCTGCAGCTGGACATCAAGGGCGCCCTGGACATCGGCCTGGTCAGCGTGATCTTCGCCTTCCTGTTCGTCGACCTGTTCGACAACTCCGGCACCCTCATCGGCGTGGCCAAGCGTGCCGGCCTGATGAGCAAGGACGGCCACATGCCGAAAATGGGCCGTGCCCTGATCGCCGACAGTACCGCCGCCATGGCCGGCTCGCTGCTGGGCACCTCGACCACCACCAGCTACATCGAATCGGCGGCTGGCGTGAGCGCCGGCGGCCGCACCGGCCTGACCGCCATCGTGGTCGCCATCCTGTTCCTGCTGGCACTGTTCTTCGCCCCGCTGGCCGGTAGCGTGCCCGCCTTCGCCACCGCCCCAGCGCTGCTGTTCGTCGCGGTACTGATGGCCTCGGGCCTGGCGGAAATAAACTGGGACGACGTCACCGAAGCGGCCCCTGTGGTAGTGACCGCCCTGGCCATGCCGCTGACCTACTCGATCGCCAACGGCATCGCCTTCGGCTTCATCGCCTGGACCGCCGTCAAGCTGATCTCCGGCCGCCACCGCGACCTGAACCCGGCGCTGGTGATCCTTTCCATTCTGTTCGTCATCAAGTTGGGCTGGTTCAACGCATGAGTGCTGTCTTCGACCCCTCCTCCTACGCCACCCAGCTGGAGGCCAAGGTGGCCCGGCTGCGTGAGCTGCTGGCGCCCTTCGGTGCGCCGGAACCGGCTGTTTTCGACTCGCCACGCGAGCACTACCGCCTGCGCGCCGAGTTCCGCCTGTGGCGCGAAGAAGGCCAGCGCCACTATGCGATGTTCGCCCCCGGCGAGAAGCACAAGGCGATTCTGATCGACGATTTCCCCATCGCCAGCGAGCGCATCAATGCGCTGATGCCGCGCCTGAAAGCGGCCTGGCAGGCCAGCGAGGAGCTGGGCAATCGCCTGTTCCAGGTGGAGTTCCTCACCACCCTGGCCGGCGATGCGATGGTCACGATGTGCTATCACCGCCCGCTGGACGAAGCCTGGGAAGTGGCTGCACGCCAGCTGGCCAGCGACCTGGAAGTGAGCGTCATCGGCCGTTCCAAGGGCAAGCGTCTGGTGGTCGGCCGTGACTATGCCGTGGAAAAGCTCGACGTGGCTGGCCGCGTCTTCAGCTATCGCCAGCCGGAAGGCGCGTTCACCCAGCCCAACGGCGCGGTGAACCAGAAGATGCTGAGCTGGGCTTATGAAGCGATTGGTGAGCGCGATGACGACCTGCTAGAGCTGTATTGCGGCAACGGCAACTTCACCCTGCCGCTGGCCACCCGCGTGCGCAAGGTGCTGGCCACCGAGATCAGCAAGACCTCGGTCAATGCCGCGCTGAGCAACCTCGACGAGAACACTGTGGATAACGTGCGGCTGGTGCGCCTGTCGGCGGAAGAGCTGACCCAGGCACTGAATGACGTGCGCCCGTTCCGTCGGCTGGAAGGGATCGACCTCAAGAGCTACGAGTTCGGTACGGTGTTCGTCGACCCGCCACGGGCCGGCATGGACCCGGACACCTGCGAGCTGACCCGGCGTTTCGAGCGGATTCTGTACATCTCGTGCAACCCGGAAACACTGGCGGCGAACATTGCCCAATTGCAGGACACGCACCGTATCGAACGTTGCGCGTTGTTTGACCAGTTCCCCTACACCCACCATATGGAGAGTGGGGTGCTGCTGGTTCGGCGCTAAGTTCAAAGGCTAAATCGCCGGCAAGCCGGCTCCCACAGAGGATTGCATTGCTCTCTGTGGGAGCCGGCTTGCCGGCGATGCTCTTTTACAGACTCAGAAGTCGAAGAAGACCGTCTCCCCTTCCCCCTGAATACGGATATCGAAACGGTACGCCGTCTTCCCATCCACTTCGCAACGCTTGGCAATCAGCGTCTCACGGCGCTGCGGCTGCTCGATCAGGTTGAGCACCGGGCACTTGGCGTTGGCCTCTGCCTCGTCATCGAAATACAGCCGCGTGTGCAGGTGAATGTTGATGCCTCGGGCAAACAGGCTGATGTTGATGTGCGGCGCCATCGGCACGCCCGCAGCGTTTTTCACCACACCTGGCTTGACCGTCTGCAGCGTCCACTCGCCCGCATCGAACGTGGTAGCGGTGCGGCCGAAGCTGTTGAAGGCGTTTTCCAGGTTGTAGGCATCCTGATACTGGCCGTTGGCATCCGCCTGCCAGACTTCCAGGAACGAATCACGCACCAGGTGGCCGTTGCCGTCATACACCTGGCCGATCAACAAAATGTGCTCGCCCGGCGCGTCCGGCTTGGCCAGACGGTTCCAGATTTCCTGGTCTCGGGTCGGGTTGCCGGCCGCTTCCAGGGCCAGGCCGATGTGTACGTAGGGGCCGGCGGTCTGCGAAGGGGTTTCCGGCAGCAGTTCGATAGGCATGTCGGGGTCCTCAGCAGTTCTCGAAGTGGGTCTTGCGCTGGCCGCGCAGCACGATGTCGAAGCGGTACGCCAGGCAGTCCATGGGGTTGGCATTGCTCATGTCGAGCTTGGCAATCAACTGCTGTACGGCTTCTGGGTTGGCGATCGACTTGACGATCGGGCACATCGGGATCAACGGATCACCTTCGAAATACAGCTGAGTGATCAGCTTGGTGGCAATCGACGGGCCGCTGACGGAGACGTGGATGTGCGCCGGGCGCCAGTCGTTCGGGCCGTTGCGCCATGGGTATGGGCCTGGCTTGATGGTACGGAAGCTGTAGTAGCCGTCACGGTCGGTCAGGCAGCGGCCGACACCGCCGAAGTTCGGGTCCAGCGGCGCCAGGTAACGGTCGTTCTTGTGCCGGTAGCGGCCGCCGGCGTTGGCTTGCCAGATCTCGACCAGGGTGTTCGGCACAGGCTTGCCGTACTGGTCGACGACGCGGCCGGCAACGATGATGCGCTCGCCGATCGGCAAGCCACCGTTGTTGAAGTTCAGCAGCAGGTCATGGTCGTGGGCGCCGAAGCCCAGGTGGGAAAAGTCCGGGCCGGTGGTTTCGCTGATCGACTGCGGGATGCTGACCAGTGCCTGGCGCGGCGAGCGGGCAATGGACGTCTTGTAGTCGGGCGTGAGGGCCTTGGGGTGCCAGTTGCGATCACGGATCACGAAGCGGCTGTTGTCCTGGGCGGGCATGCCGGTTTCCTCTCTTGGAATTATCAGAACGCCTGTAGGTGGCAGGCGGACTTGCAGTTTCAGATAAGTCGCGCGGGATTAATATTGAAAACACGCGCCAAATACATAACCAAACAGTTATGCATAACCACCTTGGGCTAACAGGTTCCGCTGCACTGAACTAACCTTTGTCTTCATGTTTCACGCTCTGGAGAGCACCTCATGGAATGGCGAAAAGGCCGGCGCAGCGACAATGTGGTCGATGCCCGGGGCGAAGGTGGCGGCGGCGGTGGCATGCGCTTTGGCGGCGGCAAGGGGCTGGGGCTGGGCGCGATCCTGCTGATCGTCGGCATCGGCTGGCTCACCGGGCAGGACCCGCTGCAGATCCTCGGCCAGCTCACCGGGCAGATGGAACAGCAGCAACAGCAGGCCCCCAGCGGCGCGGGCGGCAAGGCGCCGCCGGCCAACGACGAGCAGGCCGAATTCGTCGCCTCGATCCTGGGCGACACCGAGGACACCTGGAAGGCCCTGTTCTCCCAGGCAGGCAAGCAATACCGCGACCCCAAACTGGTGCTGTTCAGTGGCCAGGTCAACTCGGCCTGTGGCTTTGCTTCGGCGGCGGTCGGGCCGTTCTATTGCCCGGCGGACCAACGGGTGTACCTGGACATGTCGTTCTTCCGTGAAATGGAAACCCGCTTTGCCGCTGCGGGCGACTTTGCCCAGGCCTATGTCATCGCTCATGAAATCGGCCACCACGTGCAGACCTTGCTTGGGGTATCGGCCAAGGTCGATGCCGCACGTCGCAACGGCCAGCGCATGGAGGGCGACAATGGCCTGCTGGTGCGTCAGGAGCTGCAGGCCGATTGCCTGGCCGGCGTATGGGCCTTCCAGGCGCAGCAGCGCCTGAACTGGCTGGAGCCGGGCGACGTCGAAGAAGCGCTGAATGCCGCCAATGCCATCGGTGATGACCGTCTGCAGCAGCAGGGCCAAGGGCGTGTGGTGCCCGATTCGTTCACCCATGGCACCTCGCAACAGCGGGTGCGCTGGTTCAAGGCCGGGTTCGCGCAAGGGGATGTGAACAGCTGCGATACCTTCAGCGCGCGGAGTCTCTGAGATTCGCCGGTAAACCCGCTCCCACAAGCACAGCGCTTCATCCTGTGGGAGCGGGTTTACCCGCGAATGGGCCTTTGAAAGCGCAAACGTTTTCATGAGGTTACAAATCTGCTGAAAAAGCGTTTCAGCTTCCGATTTTTTTGCCGATAACTGCTGCACGAATCAGCAGGCACCCAGAAGAACAACGCCTAGCGATCGATGATCAAGTGAGCGAAATCATTTTTCTGGAGAGCGTGCATGAACAGCTGGTTCGCCAACATCAGCGTAAACCTCAAGCTGGGCCTGGGCTTCGGCCTGGTCCTGATCCTGACCGGCCTGCTGGCCCTGACTGGCTGGACCAGCCTCGGCAGCCTCATAGACCGAAGCAACTGGATGGGCGACATCGGTCAGCTCAACAAAGACCTGACCGACATGCGGGTGGCGCGCCTGCAATACATGATCGCCAACGGCGACGATGCAGCGGCAGCCAACACCCAGGCCAAGCTGGACGCCTTCAGCAAACAGCAGCAACACCTGGCTAACACCTTCAAGAGCCCTGAGAACGTCAAGCTGCTGAATGAACTGGGGCAAACCATCAGCGAGTACAAGGTATCGCTGAACAAGATGCGCGCCGGCTACAAAAGCTCCCAGGCAGCCCGCGATGCCATGAACGCCTCGGCCATCAAGGCTGACGAGGCCTTGGACGCCCTCAGCCAGGACGTCATGGCCCGCCCTGAGTCCGACAGCGTACGCCTGGCCCAATACCAGCTGATCAGCAAGACGCGCCAGCAATTGCTGCAAGTGCGCATCGATGTGCGCGGTTACATTGCCGACAACACCGCCGCCAACGAACAAGCCGCCTTGCGCCAGCTCGAGTCGGCGCTGGTCGAAATCGATACCCTCAAGCGCCAGCTGCCTGCCGACGCCAATCGTCTGCAACAGTTCGAGCAGTCGGTGCAGGCCTACCGTGAAGCCGTACGCCAATTCCGCGATGCCGTCGCGGGAATCACCACTGCGCGAGCAGAAATGACCGTGCAAGGCGCCGACATCGTCAAACGCAGCGATGCGCTGTACAAGATCCAGCTGGATCGCCGTGACGCGGAAAGCGCCCAGGCCCGCAGCCTGCAGACCATCGCCACACTGCTGGCACTGCTGGTGGGCGTGCTGGCGGCAGTCATCATCACCCGCCAGATCACTCGCCCGCTGCGCGAAACCCTGCAAGCCGTGGAGCGAATCGCTGGCGGCGACCTTACCCACGACCTGCGGGTGACCCGTCGTGACGAAATCGGTGTGCTGCAACAGGGCATCGCCCGCATGGGTACCACCCTGCGCGAACTGATCACCGGCATCCGCGACGGCGTTACCCAGATCGCCAGCGCCGCCGAAGAGTTGTCGGCCGTCACCGAGCAGACCAGCGCCGGTGCCAATAGCCAGAAGGTTGAAACCGACCAGGTGGCCACTGCCATGCACGAAATGGCCGCCACCGTTCAGGAAGTGGCACGCAACGCCGAACAAGCCTCACACGCGGCCACCGGTGCCGACGACGAAGCCCGCGCGGGTGACCGCGTGGTGGGTGAAGCGATCAGCCAGATCGAGCGCTTGGCCGAAGAAGTGCACCGCTCCACTGCAGCCATGAACCTGCTGCAGCAGGAAAGCCAGAAGATCGGCAGCGTCATGGACGTGATCAAGTCGGTGGCCGAGCAGACCAACCTGTTGGCGCTGAACGCCGCGATCGAAGCCGCCCGTGCTGGTGAAGCCGGTCGTGGTTTCGCAGTGGTTGCCGATGAGGTACGCGGGCTGGCACAGCGCACGCAGAAGTCCACCGAAGAGATCGAAGAGCTGGTGGCCAGCCTGCAAAGCGGCACCCAGCAGGTGGCCAATGCCATGCAGGGCAGCCGCACACTCACCGACAGCAGCGTCGAGCTGGCGCGCAAGGCCGGTGCATCGCTGGAAAGCATCACCAGCACCGTGTCGAACATCCAGTCGATGAACCAGCAGATTGCGGCGGCGGCCGAACAGCAGAGCGCGGTGGCTGAAGAAATCAGCCGCAGCATTTTGAATGTGCGGGATGTGTCGGAGCAGACTGCGGCGGCCAGTGACGAGACCGCGGCGTCCAGCGTGGAGCTGGCGCGCTTGGGTGGGCAGTTGCAGATGCTGGTGAGCCAGTTCCGCGTCTGATTTCCAGACCCTGGGGCCGCTTCGCGGCCCATCGCCGGCGAGCCGGCTCCCACATGGACCGCGCCGACCTTGAGATGAGCGCATTACCTGTGGGAGCCGGCTTGCCGGCGATAGGTTCACAACCTATTTGACGATAATCCCCACCCCGCGCCCACGCGGATCGGAAGCGGTCTCCAGTTTGTCACCGGTCACCCGAATCGCCTGGATGTCGCCCATCTCCCAGCCCTGATCCTCCAACACATAGCCCATCTTCTTCAGTTCATCCGCCACCGGCCCTTTCAGCGGGGCATAGCTGTCGTAATAGATGGTGTCCTTGGGCAGCAACTGATGGTGCACGCGCTGGGCCGCCACCGCTTTCTCCAGCGGCATGCCGTAGTCGTACAGGTTGTTCATCACCTGGAAGATCGAGGTGAAGATCCGCGAACCACCCGGTGTGCCGATCACCAGTACCACCTTGCCATCACGGGTCATAAGGCTCGGGCTCATGGACGAGAGCATGCGCTTGCCAGGCTCGATGGCATTGGCCGCGCCGCCCACCACACCAAAGGCATTGGCCGCCCCGGGTTTGGCACTGAAGTCGTCCATCTCGTCGTTGAGCAGGAAGCCCGCGCCCTTGACCACCACGCCACTGCCGTAATCGAGGTTGAGGGTGTAGGTGTTGCTGACCGCGTTGCCCTGCTTGTCGACGATGGAGAAGTGCGTGGTCTGGTGCGATTCCAGTCCCGGCTTTACGCCATCGGTATCGGAAATGGCATTCGGGTTGACCTGGGCGGCGCGCTTGGCCAGGTAATCCTTGGCAATCAGCTGATCCACCGGCACCTTGGTGAAGGCAGGGTCACCGAGATAGTCGGCACGGTCCGCGAACACCCGCTTTTCGATCTCGGCCAGCAAGTGGATGTAGCGCGCCGAGTTGTGCGCCACGCCCTTGAAGTCGGCTTCGCGGTTGGCCTTGATGCCCAGCAGCTGCGCCAGGGCGACGCCACCTGAACTGGGCGGCGGCGCGGTGTAGACCACATTACCCCGCCAGTCGAGTGCCATCGGCTGACGCCACACGGCCTTGTAGTCCTTGAGGTCTTCCTTGGTGATGAGGCCTTTGTCGGCCTGCATCTGCGCGACCAGCAGGTCAGCGGTCTTGCCCTGGTAGAACTCGCTGGCACCTTTGTCGGCGATGCGTTCGAGGGTCTGGGCCATTTCCGGCTGTTTGAACAGCTCGTCCATTTTCATGCTGGCAAAATAATCGTTGAAGTTGGTGCCGGCCTTGAACAGGCCTTGGGCGTCGTCACGGTACTGGTACTGCTTCTTCGCGACCTTGAAGCCATTCTTGGCATAGCCGATGGCGGGCGTCAGCAGCTCGCTCCAGGGCAACTTGCCGAACTTCTGGTGCGCCTCCCACAAGCCCATCACGGTACCCGGCACGCCTGCGGCACGGGCGCCGACCAGGCTGAGGTTCTCGATCACCTCGCCCTTGTCGTCCAGGTACATGTTGCGCGTTGCGGCCTTGGGCGCCACTTCGCGGTAGTCGAGGAAGTACGGCTTGCCGTCGACGAACAGGGTCATGAAACCGCCACCGCCAATGTTACCGGCCTCGGGGTAAGTCACGGCCAAGGTGAAGGCGGTGGCCACGGCGGCATCCACTGCGTTACCACCCTTTTTAAGAGTATCGGCAGCCACCTGTGCAGCATATTGATCAGGCGCAGCCACCGCGCCGCCCTCGAGGGTCACCGCGTAGGCTGAAGAACAGCTGAGAATCGCGGCTCCGAGAGCCATGGACTTCAACAGGACGATACGCATAACACTTCCTTGGTGTTGTTTTTGTTGATCAGTCAGTAATACCGAAACTTACCGACCGTGCAAACAACCGTAGGAGCTTTCGCCGCCCTTGAACAGAAATTGTCGCCCTCAGGCAACTCAGCAGGCGTACTTCGCCAACTTGTTCTGGATGAAATCCAGGAAGCACTGGATACGCAGGGCCAGTTGCGTGTTGCGGTAGTACACCGCGTTGATCGGTTGCCGGTAGCCGTTGTTGGCCTCGCTCAGCAGCACCTGCAGGCGGCCGCTGCGAATATCTTCGTGGGTCATGAAGTGCGACAGGCTGACGATACCCTCCCCCGCCAGGGCCAGCTGGCGCAGGGTCTCGCCGCTGGAAGCGATTAGCGCCGGGCGGATGGCCCAGCGATCACCGTGGGCATGGCGCAGCGGCCACTGGTTGAGTGCTTCTGGCTGGCTGAAGCCGAGCAGGCAGTGGTCGTTGAGGTCTTCCACGCTTTGCGGCGTGCCGTACTGCTCCAAATAGGCTGGGCTGGCCAGAATCTGCACCGGGCTGCAACCCAGCGAACGCGCATGCAGGCTGGAATCGGCCAGCTCGCCGATGCGAATGGCCACGTCGGTGCTTTGCTCCAGCAAGTCGATGATCAGGTCGTCGGTGTTCAGTTCCAGCTCGATGCCGGGGTACTGGCGCCGGAACTCGCCGATCCAGGGCAGGATGGCATGCAGCATGAACGGTGCGGCGGCGTTGATGCGCAGGCGGCCGGAAGGGGTCTGGCGGTTCATCGACAGACGCTCTTCCATTTCATCCATCTGTTCGAGGACGAGCCGCGAGCGCTCGAGGAAGAAGCGGCCTTCCTCGGTCAGGTCCATGCGTCGGGTAGTACGGTTGACCAGCGTAGTATCGAGCTTGGCCTCCAGCCGCGACAAAGTGCGGCTGACGGCAGAGGGCGTCTGGCCCAGTTGCTCGGCAGCGGCGGAAATCGAGCCGCTGTCGATGACGGCGACGAAAACCTGGAGTTCTTCGGATCGGGTTTTCACGTGTCGGGCCTGTGTCAAGGAGTGACGTGATTGATAGCGGGTCACAGGGCACTGCGCAAGCCGTGGGAGCTGGCGTCAGCCTGCGATCGAGGGCGTAAGCCCTCGCAGCAGTACATTGGCGCTGTGCAGGCGGCAACATCGGCTTATGCGAGGGCTTACGCCCTCGATCGCAGGCTGACGCCAGCTCCCACGGTTTGGACTTTCCCCAAGAATTTGGACACCAATCCAACCCTCGAGGGCAGTCCAGTTTGCAGCACAATCCAGTGAAATTGGTGGTCTTTTACTGCATCTTGCCGAACACCTGGCCCAGGTGCGCCTCATACGCTGCCACCGCTGCCGGCACGTCAGGCCGTTTCATCACGTCCACTGCGAGGAACGTCGGCAAGCCAGTCATGCCCAGGAACTGATTGGCCTTGTGGAACGGGAAATACACCGCGTCCACACCTTTGCCTTCGAAGAAGTCGGTCGGGTCATCGAAGGCCTGCTGAGGGGCGTTCCAGGTTGCCGAAATCATGTACTGCTTGCCCTGCACCAGGCCGCCACTGCCGTACTTCTGCGAAGCATCGGAACGGGTACGGCCGTCGTTGGCGTAGAGGCTGCCGTGGCCGGCGGTGAAGACTTCGTCGATGTACTTCTTCACAGTCCAGGGCGCGCCCATCCACCAACCTGGCATCTGGTAGATCACCACATCGGCCCACAGGTACTTCTGCACTTCCTGGTCGATGTCATAGCCACCATCGATGAACGTCTCCTGGACATCGAAACCGGCACGGTCCAGATAGGCCATGGCCGCGTCGTGCAGGGTCTGGTTCAGACGGCCGTCGGAATGGGCGAACTGCTTACCGCCGTTGAGCAACAGGATCTTTTTCATGGGTAGCCTCGAATGTGTCTGTGTCGATCCGAGGCGCTGCGCCTGCCGATCGAGTGGGATGGCGGCAGATTACGCAGCAGGCAAACGAGGAAAAAGCGACCCTGCGGCAAAATACCTTTGCCTGAGAATCACGAATGATTTGTTAATTATTGCCTTAGAATCGTTTCAGTCCTTTAACCCCAGAGGCAAATCCCATGAGTGAGCAGTACGCCTTCATCCTCAAGGCCAAGACCCGTCCCGAACAATCCGAAGCCTTCGAGGCCCTGTTCCGTGCCTATGTAGAACCAAGCCGCCAGGAGCCGGGCTGCATCGAATACCACATGCTGCGCGACAAGGAAGACCCGAGCCTGTTCGTGTTTTACGAAGTCTGGGCCAGCAAGGCCGCCCTGGATGTGCACTCGGCTCTGCCACACATGCGCGAGTTCTTTGAAAAACGCATGGACTATCTGGAGCGCGAATTCGACATCCAACTGATCGAGATGCTCAGCCCTTCTTCGGCTAACCGTTGACCAACAGGTGGCCGCCCAGCACGGCCAGGCCAACGAAGAAGCAACGCTTGAACAGCGCCGCGCTGATGCGCTGGCGCAACCACTGGCCTGCCAGCATGCCCAGCAACGCTGGCGCCAGCATCAGCAATGACGCGCCCAAGGCTTGACCGCCGAGGGCGTCCTGCCCAGCCAGGCCAACGGCCAAGGCCAGCGTCGACACCGTGAACGAAAGGCCCAAGGCCTGGATCATTTCGTCACGGCTCAACCCCAGACTTTGCAGGAAGGGTACGGCCGGCATCACGAACACCCCGGTTGCCGCAGTGACTACGCCTGTCACCAGCCCGCACACAGGCCCAAGCCACACTTCCCAAGCAGGCGGCACCTGAAAACCACGTCCGACCAACCCATATACCGAGTAGGCAAGCAGCGCCGCGCCAAGCGCCTGAGCGGCCCACGGACCATTGTTGATACCCAACCAGGCACTACCTAGAAGCGTGCCAAGGACGATCATCACCAGCATCGGGCCAAGACGGCGCAACAACGCCAGCAAGTGCCCGCCAGCAGCCAGTTGCCACAGGTTGGTCAACGTTGAAGGCACGATCAATAGCGCCGCAGCCTGCGCCGGTGCCATAGCCAGGCCCAACAGCCCCATGGCAATGGTGGGCAGGCCAAGGCCGATGACGCCCTTGACCGCTCCCGCCAGCAGGAAGGTCAAGAAAACCAGCAATGACAAAGCTGGGCCGATGTTCTGATAGAAAGCGATGAGGGTGTTCATGGGCCCATGATGGCCAGCATCCGTGAGTTTTAAAATCTGCCATATACTCAGCCTGACTATTGCCACGGAAGAGGCACATGCATTTCGACCTGACCGACCTGAGCCTGTTCCAGCATGTGCTGGAATGCGGCAGCATCACCGCTGGCGCCCAACGCAGCCATTTGTCCCTGCCTGCCGCAAGTGCGCGTATTCGCGCGATGGAAAGCTCACTTGGGATACCGCTGCTGGCCCGCAACCGGCGCGGCGTGCAAGCGACCCCCGCAGGGCAGGCGCTGTTGCAGCATGCCCGGCTGATCGGGCAGCAAGTCGAGCGCTTGCAGTACGACCTGGCGCAATATGCCCAAGGGCAACAGGGCCAGGTGCGCCTGCTGTGCAACACGGCGGCACTGACCGAGTACCTGCCGGAGTTGCTGGCCGGCTACCTGGCGGAGCAGCCGGGTGTCAGCATCGATGTGCAGGAGCTGCCGAGCCTGCGCATCGTCCAGTCGATCACCCAAGGGATGGCCGACCTCGGCATCATCTCTACCGCCGTAGCCAGTGAACATTTGCAGACACTTGCGTTTCGCGATGACCCGCTAGTGCTGGTTACACCTCAGGGCCATCCGCTCAGTGCGGAACCTGCGCCGAACTTCGTCGACAGCCTTGCCTATGGTCATGTCGGATTGGGGGCCAACAGTGCCCTGGCGTTGTACCTCGAAGAACAGGCCCTGCGCGAAGGGCGGCGGATGTCTGTAAGGGTACGGGCAGAAGGATTCGACGGGGTAATACGCATGGTCGCGGGAGGGGCCGGAGTTGGCGTGGTGCCGCTGGCCTCGGTGAAGCGCTGGGCGGGTGTGTTGCCGCTGCATTGGATGGCACTGCAGGAAAATTGGGCGAATCGCCGTTTACTGCTGTGCGCGCGGGATTTCGCGGAGTTACCGGGCTATGCGGCGGGGTTGGTTGATCGGCTAGTGAACGCATGATCATTGAGCTGCGACTGTAGCGGCAGCATTCGCGGGTAAACCCGCTCCCACAACTGGATTGCGCAGAGCACCTGTGGGAGCGGGTTTACCCGCGAATGCGTCAGCCCAGGCTACTCGCTATCAAGGATCGCAACACCTCTCCTTCCGGTCCTTGGCTACCATTGCTCAAACGACAGACCGCTCGGAAAGGGAGCCTCACGTGCTATCGATCTACCAGCTAAAACCCCGCTTCCAGTCCTTACTGCGCCCTTCAGTGCAACGCCTTCACGACCGAGGCGTCACCGCGAACCAGGTCACAATCACGGCAGCGCTGGTGTCCGTATTACTGGGCCTGCTGCTCACATGGCTAAGCCACATTGCCTGGCTGTTCATCCTGCTCCCCGTCTGGATGCTGCTGCGCATGGCGCTCAATGCCGTCGACGGCATGCTCGCCCGGGAGTTCGGCCAGCAATCGAAACTCGGCGCTTACCTGAATGAGTTGTGCGACGTGATTGCCGACACCGCGCTCTACCTGCCGTTCGCATGCTTGCCCGGAGTGTCGCCACCGCTGGTAGTACTGGTGGTGATCAGCGCGCTCATCAGCGAGTACGCCGGGGTCATGGGGCCGCTGGCAGGCGCCTCGCGGCGCTATGACGGGCCGATGGGCAAGAGCGATCGGGCCTTCGCCTTCGGCGTGCTGGGCGCTGGCGTGGCGTTCAACGTGCTCGGCGCTGACTGGATCAACGGCCTGCTGCTGGTCATCCTCGCACTCTCGCTCTATACCCTCTACAACCGGGTTCGCCAGGGTCTGGCCGAAACCCGCTGAGCCTATTGTCGCCGGACAAGGATCTTCGCCATGCGCCAAGCGCAATCGCTGCACTTCTCCACCCATGACGGTGTCGAGCTGCATTACCGTCATTGGCCTGCCACACGCAACGAACATCAACCGCGCCGGGCCGTGGTGATGTTCCACCGTGGCCATGAGCACGGCGGGCGCATGGCCCACCTGGCCGATGAACTGGACATGCCGGGCTACGACTTCTTCGCCTGGGATGCCCGTGGCCACGGCCAGTCGCCCGGTGCACGCGGCGACAGCCCAGGGTTCGCCACCAGCGTGCGCGACGTACAGACCTTCATCGAACACATCCAGGCGCAACACGGCATCGCCGAACACGACATGGTGGTGCTGGCGCAAAGCGTCGGTGCGGTGTTGATCGCCACCTGGGCCCACGACTACGCACCCAAGGTACGTTGCCTGGTGCTGGCCTCGCCGGCCTTCAAGGTGAAGCTGTACGTGCCCTTCGCCCGCCCCGGCCTGAAATTGCTCAAGGCCTTGCGCGGCAACTTCTTCGTCAACAGCTACGTCAAACCGCGCCTGCTGACCCACGACCCGGAGCGGGTCATGTCGTACATCGCCGACCCGCTGATCAGCCGCCCCATTTCGGTGACCATGCTGCTGGGCCTTTACGAGGCGGCCGACCGCGTGGTGGCCGATGCCCAGGCGATCCAGGTACCGACCCAACTGCTGGTGTCCGGTGCCGACCTGGTGGTCGAGCGCCAGCCTCAGGAACGCTTCTTCGAGCGACTGGGCAGTGCGCGCAAGGAAATGCATGTGCTTCCCGGTTTTTTCCACGACACCCTCGGTGAGCGGGACCGCGCCCATGTGCTGAAGCGGATCGAGCGTTTCGTCGAACACAACTTCGATGCACCCGCAGCGCGCCCCTGCCTGCTCGATGCAGACAAGACCGGCGCCAGCTGCGCCGAGGCCGAAAGCCTGGCCGCCCCGCTGCCGCGCAATTCGCCTCGCGACCTTTACTGGCGTGCCACGCGCGCCGGGTTGCGCTTGGGTAAAGGCTTGTCCGAGGGCGTGAAGCTGGGTTTCGACACCGGGTTCGATTCCGGCAGCACCCTCGACTATGTCTATCGCAATCAGCCCACAGGCAAGGGCCGGCTGGGCCGTTCGATCGACCAGAACTACCTGAACGCCATCGGTTGGCGTGGCATTCGCCAGCGCAAACTGCATGTCGAGGAACTGCTGCGCCTGGCCATGCAGCACCTGCGGACAGAACAACGGCCTGTGCATATCGTCGACATCGCCGCTGGCCATGGCCGCTACATCCTCGAAGCCCTGCAGGCGCAGGAACAGCAGCCAGATTCAATCTTGCTGCGCGACTACAGCGAGCTGAACGTAGAACAAGGCAGCGCGCTGATTGCCGAAAAAAACCTGTCCGCAATCGCTCGCTTCGTACAGGGCGATGCATTCGACCGTCAAAGCCTGGCGGTCCTGGACCCACGCCCGACGCTGGCGGTGGTGTCCGGCTTGTATGAACTGTTCGCCAGCAACACGCAGGTCGCAAATTCCCTGGCCGGGCTTGCCGACGCCGTGGAGGACGGCGGCTATCTGGTCTACACCGGCCAGCCCTGGCACCCGCAGCTGGAGATGATCGCTCGCGCCCTCACCAGCCACCGTGGCGGCGAGGCCTGGGTGATGCGCCGACGCAGCCAGGTTGAGATGGACCAACTGGTGGAGGCCGCTGGTTTCCGCAAGCTGGCGCAACGCATCGATGAATGGGGCATCTTCAGCGTAAGCCTGGCGCAGCGGGTGCGTGAGTGAACCCGATGCGCGAACCAGGGCTGATCCGCCGGGGCGTGCTGTGGCTGCTGCTACTCGGGCCATTCTTCTTCCTGAGCTATGGCCTGGCCAACAGCCACACCGCTGGCCGCGACGACGTCGGCAGCCTGGTGTTCGCCTGGGAACGGCACATACCGCTTTGGCCGTGGACCATCCTGCCGTATTGGTCGATCGACCTGCTCTACGGCCTGTCCTTCCTGCTGCCACGCACGCGCCGGGAAATGGACCGCCATGCCTTGGCCTTGCTCACCGCGCAAGTAATCAGCGTCAGCTGCTTCCTGCTTTGGCCCCTGCGCTTCACTTTCGAGCGGCCGGAAATGAGCGGACTGTTCGGCTGGCTGTTCGAGGTGCTGATGGGCTTCGACAAACCGTTCAACCAGGCCCCGTCGCTGCACATCGCCCTGCTGGTGATTATCTGGACCCTGTTTGCCCGACATCTGCAGCAGAACCCCTGGCGCTGGGCAATGCATGGCTGGATGGCGCTGATCGGGCTGTCCGTGCTGACCACCTGGCAACATCATTTCATCGACCTGCCCACCGGGGCATTGGCCGGGTTCGTCTGCCTCTGGCTGTGGCCGTCCGAAGGCCACCTGCCCTGGCAGCACGCCCAGCTCGCTCGAAACCCGCATCGCTGGCGGTTGGCACTGCGTTATGGGGCCGGGGCGTTGGGGTGTGCAGCGCTGGCGCTGCTTGTGGGTGGCGCTGGACTGTGGCTGTTATGGCCGGCCCTGGCGCTGTTGCTAGTGGCGCTGAACTACGGCGCGCTGGGCGCGCAAGGTTTTCAGAAAGGAAGCGACGGGCGACTCTCGGTTGCCGCCAGCGCCTTGCTTGCGCCATACACGCTTGGGGCGTGGATCAATTCGCGGCTATGGACATGGCGTCACCCCCAAGCCGACGAAATCTGTGACGGCGTTTTTCTAGGGCGCATTCCAGGGCGGGGCGAAGCCTCGACCTTCGTTGCCATCGTCGATCTGTGTGCCGAACTGCCCTGCTCGACGACCCAGGGCATCGATTACCAGTTGCTGCCGACGCTCGATCTGGTCGCCCCGCAAAGCCAACTGTTGCAGCAAGCCGCCGTGGCCATCGAGCGGTTGCGCCAGCAAGGCCCGCTACTGGTCTGCTGCGCGCTGGGCTACTCGCGCAGCGCCAGCGCGGTCGCCGCCTGGCTGCTGTTGACTGGCCGCTGCAGCGACATCGCCCAGGCGCAGGTTCTGATCCACAAGGTTCGCCAGGGCGTGGTCCTGTCCCCTGCTCATCGCCTGGCGCTGCAACAGTTGGACGCGCAGCCATGAAGATGATGGTGGTGGCCAGTCTGCTTGGCCGTGGCGCCCAGTTGGAGCGCCTGTCCGACGGCATCAGCCTGCTGGCCTTGGCCTACGGCCTGGCGCCGCTGCTGGGAGCATCGCTACAGCCCTTGGCGAGTTTGCTGTGCGCTGTGCTGCTGGCCCTTGGTGTGCTGCACAAATACTGGGCGATGCGTGTCGCCCTGGACGCTGACTTGTTCAGCCGACTCGACTCCAGTTCCGACTTGTCGGCGGACACACAAGCCCTGGACCAGGCCCTGTTCGACCTGCGCCTCAAGGCCGGGGCGCAGGACACCCGTGACTGGCCTGCCCGCAGCAAGGCCGCACTGGCGCTGCTGCGGCGTCAGGCCCTGTGCCTGGGCCTGCAAGTGCTGCTGACGTTGGCTACCCTGCTGACAATGCCTTTGATTGGATAACCACGCGCCATGCTTGCCGCCCTGACCGCTTTCATCATCACCAGTGCAGCGCGCCTGATCACCGGCGCCCGCGCCCTGTGGCTCGGCTGCACGCCACAACCGGTGCAACGCCTGTATTTCGCCAACCACAGCAGCCATGGCGATTTCGTACTGATCTGGGCCTCGCTCCCCGCGCCACTGCGCAGTCGCACTCGGCCCGTGGCAGGTGCCGACTACTGGGCAAAGCCTGGGGTCCGCGACTTTCTGATTCGCAAGGTGTTCAACGGGGTGCTGATCGACCGGCAACGGGTCGAAGGCCAGGGCAGCCCGTTGCAACCGATCTTCGATGCCGTGGCCCAGGGCGATTCGCTGATCTTCTTCCCAGAGGGCACCCGCAATCTGGGCGATGAGCCGCTGATGCCCTTCAAAAGCGGATTGTTCCATTTGGCCGCCACCAATCCCGACGTGGAGCTGGTGCCGGTATGGATCGCCAACCTCAACCGCGTAATGCCCAAAGGCCGTGCCCTGCCGTTGCCGCTGTTGTGCACCTTGAGTTTTGGTGAGCCCCTTCACCTGCAAGCCGACGAAGGCAAGCAGGCCTTTCTCGAGCGGGCCAGCCAGGCCTTGCTGAACCTGGCGCCAAAGGATGCCTGACATGGACGACAACACCCTGCTTCTGTTTGCCGGCATCGGCGCCCTGCTGTTGCTCGCCAGCGTGATCGGCCGCTTGCTCAAATGGCGCGCCGGCCCAGCCCCGCATGCGGTGATCGACAACCTCAATGCCCGCATCAATGCCTGGTGGGTGATGGTGCTGGTGATCGGCATCGCCTTCGTGTTCGGCAAATACGGCGTGATCGTGCTGTTCTACGGTGTTTCGTTCTACGCCCTGCGCGAGTTCATGACCCTCACCCCGACCCGACGCAGCGACTACCCGGCGCTGGTGGCCGCCTTCTACGTGGCGCTGCCGGTGCAATACCTGCTGATCGCCATGGATTGGTACGGGATGTTCAGCATCTTCATTCCGGTGTACCTGTTCCTGCTGCTGCCGATTCTGGCCAGCTTCGGCGGTGACACCACGCGTTTTCTGGAGCGGGCCTCGAAGGTGCAGTGGGGCTTGATGATCGCGGTGTACTGCCTGTCTTCGGTGCCGGCCCTGTTGACCCTCGATATTCCCGGTTACGAAGGCCGCAACCTGTTGCTGATCGCCTGGCTGATTCTGGTGGTGCAGATCAGCGACGTGCTGCAGTACGTCTGCGGCAAACTGTTCGGCAAGCACAAGGTGGCGCCCAACCTGTCACCGTCCAAGACCGTCGAAGGCTTGGCCGGCGGTGTCGCCTTGGCCACTCTGGTCGGCGCCCTGCTGTGCTGGATCACCCCCTTCAACTTCTGGCAGGCCGCATTGATGGCGCTGACGGTCAACGCCATGGGCTTTTTCGGTGGGCTGGTGATGTCGGCGATCAAGCGCGACCGCGGGGTGAAGGACTGGGGGCACATGATCGAAGGCCACGGCGGCATGCTCGACCGGATGGATTCGGTGTGCTTTGCCGCCCCCGTGTTCTTCCACTTCGTGCGCTACTGGTGGGCCTGATACCCCCCTGGGGTATGCAGGAGACTGTCCGCCGCTCACTCGGTGGGAAGATCGCCTTGTGCTGCCTGTACCGGCCTCATCGCCGGCAAGCCGGCTCCCACAGGGATCGCGCAGCTTTTTAGAAACTGAGCAAGACAGTTGCTCCCACAGGCAGTGCAGTGATCTCAAGATCAGCGCGGTCCATGTGGGAGCCGGCTTGCCGGCGATTGGCCGGTGCCGCCGCCCATCATTTAAGGTAGGAACGCAGCAACGCCGCCACCTTGTCTGCCTCTTCCTGTCGCTGCTCCGCGCTCAAGCCATCCGCCACGAGGTGTTCACGGATGTGCCCCTCCATCATTTCGGCCATCAGCCCGTTCACCGCGCCGCGCACGGCAGCAATCTGCTGGAGGATGGCCAGGCAGTCCTTTTCCTGCTCGAGCGCAGTCTCCAGGGCCGCAGCCTGGCCTTTGATCTTGCGCACGCGAGTCAGCAGCTGCTTCTTGCTCTTGAGTGTATGTGCCATTCGCTTTCACACCATCATAGGTATACTGGGGTATAGTATATTTCTCGACATTCCGGGAGCATGATAAACCATGGCGACGCAAACCTCAGACCGCTGGCAGCACACCCACCAGTTCCATACCGGAAATCTCGGCGCCGAACGCAAGACTCGCCTGGCGGTGTGGCTGACGGCCGTGATGATGGTGGCGGAAATCGCTGGTGGCTGGTTCTTCAACTCCATGGCCCTGCTGGCCGACGGCTGGCACATGAGCTCCCATGCCCTGGCGCTCGGCTTGTCATTGCTGGCGTATGCCGCAGCGCGACGCTATGCCGCAGACCGGCGCTTCGCCTTCGGCACCTGGAAGATCGAAATCCTTGGTGGTTATTCCAGCGCCCTGCTGCTGCTCGGTGTGGCCGGGCTGATGGCCTTCCAGTCCATCGAACGGCTGCTGACACCGGGGCCGATCCACTACGACGAAGCAATTTTCATCGCCATCGTGGGCCTGGCCGTGAACCTGGTCTGCGCCTGGCTGCTGCGCGATGACCATCACCATGACCATCATCATGGCCATGGCCACGACCACCACCACGATCACAGCCATCACCACCACGACCTGAACCTGCGCTCGGCCTACCTGCACGTCATCGCCGACGCCGCCACCTCGGTACTGGCCATCATCGCCCTGCTTGCAGGCAAGTTCTGGGGCGCCAGCTGGCTCGACCCGGTGATGGGACTGGTAGGTGCGGTACTGGTGGCGCTGTGGGCGCGCGGCCTGCTGCGCGATACTGGCCGGGTGTTGCTGGACGCCGAAATGGACGCACCGGTGGTCGAGGAAATTCGTGAAGTGGTCGCTCAGTTGCCTGCACCTGCCACCATCACCGACCTGCACGTCTGGCGCGTGGGCAAAGACCAGTACGCCTGTATCCTCAGCCTCGCAACCCAAGGGGAACTGAGCGCCGATAGCGTGCGCCAGGCCCTCGGCGTCCATGAAGAACTGGCCCATGTGACCGTAGAGGTAAATGCGCTGCCATAGCGCGGTCAGACAGCTGGACGTCGAGCCCAGGCAACTGCGGCTCGGACGATGGCCCTATGGTGACGAGTCATTCAGCCAGTCACCAGGAGTTGTGCCATGTCCGATTTCATCACCGTCCTGCGCGAAACCTGCCCGACGCCGGTCGTGGACGCCACCAAGTGGAAGCGCATCGGCGGCGATCCGCACACCGTCAACCTCAACGCCTACCTGTCGGCCGACGGCAGCAAGATCATGGGCACCTGGATCTGCACGCCGGGCAAGTTCGAGGTGAATTACGAGAAGTGGGAGTTCTGCCACTTCCTCGATGGCTACTGCATCATCACCCCGGAAGGTGAAGAGCCGAAGCACCTGAAAGCGGGTGATGTGTTCGTGATCGAACCGGGGATGAAGGGCACTTGGGAAGTGGTCGAGACCGTGCGCAAGTATTTCGTCTTCGCCTGACTTCAAGCCAAACATCGCCCTTGTGGGAGCGGGTTTACCCGCGAATGCGTCGGTGAGTTCACCACCGCATTCGCGGGTGAACCCGCTCCCACAGGGGCATTCTGCGTCTGGTAAAAGCCGAGTACGAAAAAAATCGCGAGACAGGCACCCTTCCCTTTGGTGCGCAGTTACAAAGGGAAGGCCGCCTGCCCCGCGATCAAGCCTCGCTCGTCAATCCTTCTTGCGATACCCCTCGACAATCGCCGAGAAGTCCTTGCCGCCGTCACCACGCAAGCTCATCGCCTGATACAGCTGCTGGGCCACCGCACCAAGAATCACCGGTTGGTGCGCCTGCCGTGCAGCTTCAGTGGCCAAGCCCAGGTCCTTGAGCATCAGCTCGGCGCCAAAACCTCCGGTGTAGCCCCGTGAGGCCGGCGCGGTTTCGATAATGCCCGGCCAAGGGTTGTAGGTGTCGGAGCTCCAGCAACGCCCGGTCGAGCTGTTGATGATGCCGGCCAACACCTTGGTGTCGATGCCCAGCGCATTGCCCAGCGCCATGGCCTCGGACACGCCGACCATCGAGATGCCCAGCAGCAGGTTGTTGCAGATCTTGGCGATCTGCCCGGTCCCCACCTCACCGCAATGCACGATGTTGCGGCCCATCTGTTCCAGTACCGGCTTGAGGGTGGCGAACAACTCGGCACTGGCGCCGACCATGAAGGTCAGCGTGCCCGCCGCCGCGCCGCCGGTGCCGCCGGAAACCGGTGCATCGCCCATATCCACGCCCTTGGCCGCTGCGGCTTTGGACACATCGCGGGCAGTCTGCGGGTCGATGGTGCTGCAATCCACCGTCGGCGTACCTGGACGGATGCCCGCCAGCACGCCATCTTCTTCATTGAGGTACACGGCGCGCACATGGGCCGCTGCCGGCAACATGGTAATCACCAGCTCGCTGTCGGCAGCCGCGTCCTTGGGCGAGGCGCTGACCTGCCCGCCCAGCTCGGCGAGTTCGGCCAGCACAGTCTTGTTCAGGTCGAACAGGTTCAACTGGTGCCCGGCCTTGATCAGGTTGCGGGCCATGGGGGCGCCCATGTTGCCCAGACCGATGAATGCGATACGCATGACGAACTCCTTAGCGCAGGCTGATGGTGGTGTTCACACCGTCATTGACGCTGTCGTCATCGAACCAGCGGGCGGTGACGGTCTTGGTCTGAGTGTAGAACTGCACCACTTGCTTGCCGTATGGGCCAAGGTCTCCCAGCTTCGAGCCGCGCGAACCGGTGAAGCTGAAGAACGGCACCGGCACCGGAATCGGGATGTTGATACCAACCTGGCCGATGTCGATCTCGCTCTGGAACTTGCGCGCCGCCGCGCCGCTCTGGGTGAACAGGCCGGTGCCGTTGCCGAACGGGTTGGCGTTGACCAGGGCGATGGCTTCGTCGAGGGTGTCGACTTCCAGGGTCACCAGCACCGGGCCGAAGATTTCCTGGGTGTAGACCTGCATGTCGGTCTTGACCCCGGAGAACAGGGTCGGGCCAACGAAGTTGCCCTGCTCGTAACCTGGCACCTTCACATCGCGCCCGTCCAGTTCAAGCTTGGCACCTTCCTGGATGCCGCTTTCAATCAGCCCCAGCACACGTTCCTTGGCGCGCTTGGACACCACCGGGCCAACGTCGGTGCCTGGCTCACAGCCGGCATTGACCTTGAGCTTGCTCGCAGCCTCCTTGATGTCCGGCAGCCAGTCGCGGGCCTTGCCCACCAGTACCGCCACCGAGGTGGCCATGCAGCGCTGGCCTGCCGCGCCAAAGGCGGCGCCAACCAGGGCGTTGACGGTTTGCGTGCGGTTGGCGTCAGGCAGCACCACGGCATGGTTCTTGGCGCCCATCATCGACTGCACGCGCTTGCCGTGCTGGCTACCCAGGTTGTAGACGTGGGTACCGACTTCGGTAGAGCCGACGAAGGAAATGGCCTTGATGTCCTGATGGGTGCAGATCGCATCCACCACTTGCTTGCCGCCATGCACCACGTTCAACACACCCGCCGGTACACCGGCTTCCAGCGCCAGCTCGACCAGCATCATGGTCGACAGCGGGTCCTGCTCGGACGGCTTGAGGACGAAGGTGTTACCGCAGACGATGGCCATGGGGAACATCCACAACGGAATCATCGCCGGGAAGTTGAATGGGGTGATGCCAGCGCATACACCGATGGGCTGGCGCAGGGTGTAGGTGTCCACGCCCCCGGCGACGTTCTCGGCGAACTCGCCCATCTGCAGGGTGCCAATCGACGCTGCATGTTCGACCACTTCAAGGCCACGGAAGATATCGCCTTCGGCATCGGCCAGGGTCTTGCCCTGCTCGGCGCTGAGGGTCTGGGCGATGCGCTTGGTGTGCTCGCGGATCAACGCCTGCAGCTTGAGCATGATGCGCATGCGTGCGCCAATCGGGGTATCGCGCCAGCTCGGGAAGGCGCGCTGGGCAGCGGCCACGGCGGCATCGACTTCTTCGACGGTGGCGAACGGGACCCGCGCCAGCACCTGCTGGGTGGCCGGGTTGACGATGTCACGCCATTCGGTGGTTTTCGATTCGACCCACTGGCCATCGATCAGCAGCTTGACCTGCTCGACCTTGGTCTGGTCGGGGGATTGCGGTGCGTTCATCTGCGTTCTCCTTGGAATTATTGTCAGGACGAGATCGCCAGCGCCGGGGGCAAACGCGAGGTGGCGCTTGGGTCTTGGGGCTTTTTTCGAGTATAGATGTGCAAACATCCAACAAGAACGCACAAAAAAACCGGATCATCATGCAAAAAGACCTCACCTCATTGAGCGCGCTGAACTGGGACGACCTCAAGTTCTTCCTCGAAGTGGCACGTACCCGCAAGGCCAGCAGCGCCGCCAAGCGCCTGAGCGTCGACTACACCACGGTGTCGCGGCGCATCAGTTCGCTCGAAGGGGCACTGGGCACCTTGTTGTTCGAGAAGTCGCGCACCAACGGCTTCGTGCTCACCGCCGAGGGCCAGCGCTTGCTGGGCTATGCCGAATCGATCGAAAGCACCCTGCACATGGCCTGCGAACAGGTGTCTGGCTCGGGTGTGGCGTTGTCGGGGCATGTGCGCATGGGCTGCACCGAGGGCTTCGGCAGTTTCTTCGTCACGCCTCAATTGAGCCACTTCGTCGACGCCTGGCCAGCCATTTCGGTGGATATCCTGCCGTTGCCGCACTTCATCAGCCTGTCCAAGCGCGAAGCGGATATCGTGATTGCCCTGGAACGCCCTGAACATGGGCCGTATGTGTGCTGCAAGCTGTGCGACTACCGTCTGCGGTTGTATGCGACCCAGGAATACCTGGACAGCCATGCGCCGATCCGCCAGGTGAGCGATCTGGTCGACCATCCGTTCATCAGCTATGTGGACGATTTGGCGTTCAGTTCGGAGCTGCTGTACCTGGCCAACCTGATTCCCAATGCCAGTGCGCACCTGCGCAGCACCAGTGTGATCGCCCAGTTCACCGCCGCACTGCAAGGGCGTGGGCTGGCGATTCTGCCGTGTTTCTTGGCTGCGCAAGATGCGCGGCTGGTGACGGTGCTGCCAGAAGAGATCGAGGTGACACGGCAGTTCTGGATGTACTGCCGGGAGGATTTGCGCAAGTTGAAGCGGATTACCCTGTTGTGGGATTACATACGTGAAGTGACCGAGGCCAATGCACCTTTGTTGATGGGGGATAGCCGTGAAATGAGGTTTGCCCAGGGGTAGATCGACAAAAAGTAAGGGTTGCTCATCCTACCTAGGGCAAGGGGTTGTCGCAACGCCTTGTGACAGTGGTTGTGACACCTCTTGTGACAGCTCACATCCATAGCTCCTTGCTACATATCTGCACTACGCCCAACCTCCGACAGTGGCCACTGGCAATCAGCCACCGTGTACAATGTCGCTCATGGATCAAGCCGCCGTTTGGCTACGACTAGTAGAAATGAGGTGCAATGGTGACAATGGATTTCTCGCAGCGCATGGGAATGGCTCCAGCGACTAAAGTAGCTCAAGTTGACAGTATTGATCGTGATCTTAAAAACTCCCTATGGAATGTCGTTGTTTCGCTGAAATTCGCAAAATTTAGGCATCCAAAAGATTGGGACAAAGTTGCAGGATCAAACTTAAGCTGGCTTGCCACACAATTATACTCAGAATTTTACAAAGCCCCTCTGGACACCATTCCTTATAAGTGGACAGACTTTAAAAAAACTGTACGCGAAAGCTTCTTTAAAATGGAATGGCACCGCCAGTACAGCTTCGTAGAGTTCATTGTATCATCCTCAGAAAAAGAAGTAGAACAACAACTGCTTATATTAGCATTCAACAAAGTACTGGATCGTGAAAACTCTGCGTATCGCTTTGTTTCCGGGCAATTATCACCTATAACCTCCAGTGAAGAGATATCAGAAATCGAGTCAGCCATCCGCAACTCGGATTGCTACGCCGGCGTAAGGACCCATATCCAAACAGCGTTAAGCTTGCTAACAGACAGGGAAAGTCCTGATTATCGAAATTCGATTAAAGAAAGCATAAGCGCTGTAGAATCTCTCGCGAAAAAAGTAGTTCAAGACGACAAGGCAACGCTTGGTCAGGCGCTAAAAATATTGGAAGAAAAACATGGCCTCCATGGAAGTTTGAAGTCAGCATTTATGACACTTTACGGTTACACCAGCGATGCCGGCGGCATTAGGCATGCAATATTGGACAATACCACCCCGCCTACCAAAGCTGATGCCCGATTCATGCTAATTTGCTGTTCAGCCTTCATCAACTTCGCAATCGACAGCATCGAAGACTGAGCACTCCAGCAAGACCTTCCATGCCTTGCTGGAGGGTCAACTGCTACTACAAGCTTTCATTCCGCAACCGCTCAACTGCTAGGGTGATTGCTTCGGCATTTGTGTCGAGAGTCTGCAGGGTGCCCATCACGTTTTCGTGAACGTTGACCGAACCGCGTTGGCGTATCCATGTGCTGACTTCCTCTATCGCCGCACGTATGGCTATCTGGTTCAGATGAAGAAGTTCAAGTGCGTCAGCGGTGGTGGTGGCTTTGTCCATGTGTAGTCCTCAGTGGGAGGATTTGCATTCTGCGTACCCTCGGGCGGAAAGTCACCGCATTTCAAAACCTGTGTCCCAGTTCAGTACGTAGAGATATGGTGCTACACGATACGATACTCTTTTGCTCTACGTACGCTGCTGCTAAGATTTAATTGGATAGCTTACAATCGCTTGAGCAGACGACAAAAGCATCATCTGATCACCAGTCAAACCCGTAAAAGGAAAGCCGGAATACGGAAAATTTCCTGATGATAGGTCTACAAACATTTGCTTGTCAGTAAGCAAAACCTTAGTAGCCCCTGATGGATAAATTCCTTTTCCTTTCTCAGTCACGGAGAACGCCAGTGGGTAAAAAGACAAAACGCTAATTGTGCAGGTGTTCCCTTTGTTTTTAAAGGCAAACATCTTTGCACTCAAGTGATGGCGATGGGGATAAAACCAACAGTAGATATCATGCGTATCATCAATGGCTGCATCGTCGCCCATTACAAACTTTTGCAGCGGCGTAAAGTAAGGTGACTCTACTGGCTCTTGCCTACACTCCTCGACAGTGGTTGCAGAAAGAATATGACCAATCATTGCCCGACAGAATCTGACTGCATCAAACGGTATCGTTACGTGATTATATGGATTGTTCAGGTATGTGAAATGGTGCATTACTAGGCTGGTAAGACTCCTATAAACCTTCGCTACCTCATCATCATTTCGACCAAGGTGCGTGCTATTGCAATCTTTACAAATGGTTTTGAATTTACTACCGTTCGTTGATTTTATTCCCCTCACAGGAACTGGGTTGACCCCCATTATTTCAGTCAAGTGAACCTGTTCAACTTTCGTTATTGTTACGCTGCCTTGCGGGGGCACATGATCCCAACTCAGTTTTCCATAAGCTCCACAAATCAAGCAGTATCCTTGAGGTATCTGACTGTGCTTCCATCTTTCTGTAAGTTTGCTTGCATAATTTCCCACTGCTATACCTCATATCCTTGACCTAACTGGGTAATGACTGAGCTTATTTATATCGACTCATAGACACAACTCTAAATGCGTCAGATGCTATCGTTCCATTTATATTGCTACCAACACTCCGTTGAAGCACGATAGGACAGCTTAGCGTAGAAATGCTTTACGTGGTCCTAGGTCATTGCAATCTCCGTGGTTTTCACCCCCCCCCTGAAAACAGGGATTGAATTCACACCGGCCCGGGATATGTTGATCACGGAAAATCCCTTTGGGTTAGCGACCGGTCTTAACACCCGACTGTTTCAGAACCCCCCCCTACACAAGAAATGTCGAATCCTGTGGTGACTGCTGGCAATACAAACAAGAACGCCCCACCACAAGCTTATAGGAAGCTCATAGCGAGGCGATTGAGTGCATGTCTATTCCACCCCACAGGGTAAGCCGATGCGGCTCTATATGGGGCTAGCTTTTATGCGGCCTTGTTCCAGTGCCGTTTGACAGTAGCGAGACTGATGTTCAGGTGTTCAGCCACTTGCGATTGGCTCATACCCTCAGAGCGGGCTGTCTGTACATCCTTGGTTGTTCCTGTTGCCTCTGGTCGGCCCAACTTTCGACCCTCCGCCTTCGCACGCTTCAAGCCTGACTGTGTACGCTCGATCAGCAGATCACGCTCAAATTCAGCGACTGCACACAGCACTTGCATAGTCATCTTTCCTGCTGGACTGGTGAGGTCTACGCCACCAAGGGCTAGGCAATGCACGCGAATCTTAGTCTCTGCCAATCGCTCAATGGTGGAGCGTACATCCATAGCATTGCGACCTAGACGGTCAAGCTTGGTAACAATGAGAATGTCGCCACCTTCCATACGATCCAGCAGCTTTGCAAAGCCGGGTCGGTCTGCTGCACAAGTACTGCCTGAGATTGTTTCTTCAACAACTCGGCTGGCCTGTACGTTGAAACCAGCGGCTTTCACTTCCTGTACCTGATTCTCTGTGAATTGGGTCGAGGTGCTAACACGGCAGTACAGGAAGGTGCGAGACATGATGATGATCCTTGGTTGCCCGTCAGGGTGTCGCTTAAGGTGGTGTCATAATATCAATAGCATCATAAAATGCAAACCATAATTTAATGACACCAATCGAACACCCTTCCCGCTGGTGTCGTAAACCGAGCGATTGTTGACACCAAGAGCGCATGAGTAGGGCAGAAGCGCTTGGAGCGTCCGTAGGGGAGTGATAGCTTTGTGCCTTCACGATAACAAGGACGAAACTAATGCGACCACTGATTACCGCCGCAGCTATCGCAATGTTGAGTGGCTGTGCTGCACCACCAACGGTTGGTGAGGCTGTACCTGCTCCAGGCAATCGCTTGCTGACAATGCAAACCGAGGATCACGGCAAGGACGCAGCTGTGACTGTGGTACGTGAAAGTGCGATACAAGCCGGTCACTGCTTCTTTGGCGTCTTCATCGACGGAAAGCTGGTGGCAAGGCTGGATAACAACGAGAAAGCAACCTTCCATGTAAAGCCCGGTAGAAGACTCGTTGGTGTTGGCTCCGACCCGCAAGGGGTGGGTCCTTGCTCAGGAAACAGCCAATACAAAAGAGAAGTGGCTACATGGATTGAGGTTGGTGAACGCCAAACTTTCCGCATTGCATTCCAACCAATGCTGGACATTCGCCCATCGTCTTACTGACGAATTCCTTGCACGTGCAAGGGGTGGCAGTTCACACCGTTCGAGGGTGAGGATGATGACACGGGTTTGTGGGTTCGTTCCTCTTACCCTCACTTTCGAATGATTTAGGATTACCCTATTCAGCGTAGACGCTGAAGAATGATTATCGAGGATGAATCCTCAAGAACGTCAACCTACGGTTTCCTTGGCGCTCACTGATTGTCAATCAGAACATTATCACTCTCATACATTCAGTGTCCGCAGGTGAGCCGCAAGGCGAATGCTTTTCAATAGGGAGGCAGACAGCCTACCAAGCTCTTGAACTGTCTTCTGTACTCAGTACAGGAAAGCAACATGCATAGCGAAGCTATGAATAATTATCGCTAGTTCGGGATGGTTTACCCATCCTCTCCTTTCCAATTTCTCAGAGTATCAATGCAGGGTGGACACCCTGAAGAAAGCATGCTCTGTGGACAATCTCCACAGAAGAAAAGCGGTTATATTTTCGGTTCCCCCTAGATCGGGTTCCCCTTAAATATAATGCGACGCACTTAGGTGTGCACTTCTCAAGCTGCCTTTTTCCACTTGCTGACGGTGTTCCTGTGAACGCCAGTCTCCCGTGCTACCTTGGCCACGGACAGACCGCCCCGGATCAGCTCAAGGGCTTTGGCTTGCATTGGATGCTCAACCCTCAGCACTTCAACAACAACCGGCTCCCTCACCGGGTAACGCACGGTAGCTTCTGATAGGATTTCCAGCCTGTCAGCCTCATAGAATTCACGTGTGTTGTACTCGGTAAAAACAATTTCATAGTCACGATGTAGTTTGTCAAGCCACACGGCCTTGTGTTGTTTCCAATCAAGAACATCTGGCACATCGTCAGTCAGGTCAACACTAGACGCGACTCCGACAATCTGTGAAGACTTCTCAAACAATGGCGTGCAACTTTTGATCTTCACTTTCAAACCATCAGGTACAACCTTTTCAAGTTGCGGAATGATGATGCGGACGGCTTGAACATAACGCTCAGCTTGCCGAGAATCAAATCCAAACATCTCACCAATGGTGTATTTGTCGATCTGCTTACATGTTTGCAGTATCAGCAGAATCTTCTTAACCGACAATGGACGCTGATCACCTTCAGGGCGATACCAGTTCAATCTAGCAACACCCTCGACAACATCAAGACACCACTTCGGATATAGAGTGAAGTCCTTGGATGCATTGTCAACTGGATACATCGGACAGACAATGTACCCTGAAAAAGGGTTTGCCAATTTTTCGTAGTCGCTACCAGTAGCTGACCGCTCAGCCTTAATGCTGCCAGCTTGACGCGCAGAGATTAGGGCGTTTGCATTGTTCTCAAACCGAGCATTCAGTTTTGATAGTTCTTCATTAGTAAGCATTCTTCATTCTCCTTTTCAGTTCTTTTGCATAGGCATTCCTCTCGGGTGGTGCCATGTGTGTAGTGACGTAACTGCTCAAATCGCGGACACGACGAAGCCCCTACGATGCGCAGTTCGTTTTACGAAAGCGGGTCGTGTGGAGAATGGCGTACTGGATTGAGGGTGCGTAAACTACACGAAAGCGGACTCAAATGCAAGTAATTCTTATTTAGATAAAATCAATTCTCATCTACTACACATCAAGCCTCTGTAAGCTCGCCAGCTTCGATTTAAGCAATGCTAGGACCTACCCGCTACCCTTTTATGTCCGAGCAGTTAAATCGCTCAGGATCAATCGGTTGATGCCTTCCTGTCACGCTACCCATAGTATTCTGTAAAAACCTACCTGAATACGTTCCTATCCGTTGAAATTACTAAGTTTTTTGGCGAAAGCGTCAGGTGTGTTCAGTACCATCACGATCATCACCAACGTTTATCGGGGTGAAGCCACTTTCTTGCAGATATGAAAAAGCTCCGCACTGCGGTTAGACAATGCGGAGCATCCTGTAATTTCATTGTTATTGACCTAGTTCATGTGGATAATCAGTCGGGAATGACAAGTGGCTTGTAGCAAGCTTGAACCTCTTTTTCGATGGCTGCCAGCTGCTTTGCCTTAGCTACTTCTGCTGCCTTACGCTCTTTTTCTTCTTGTGCCTGAACCAGTTGTTCACGCAATAAGCTCTGATAGCGTGCATGTTCGCTTTCCAGCCATGCGACGTACTCAGATTTCACTTTGGCCTTGATAGCCTCAATGTCCTGTTCTTGCATCTCCAAAGGTTTCACCATGTAGGTCGAATGGTAAAGCTCGCCATGTTGCAGACGCTTGGTATGAGTGATCGTGTAACCCTGATTAGCCTTGTCAATCACAGCTTGAAGGAACTCATGGCCTAGGCTTGCACTGACCAGTTCCATGGACTTTTCCGTGTGACGATACGCGTGGACCCACGATTCTACTCGACGGGCATACTCTGCTTGGTCCCAGGCAGGTGGAGTTCCGTTTATGACAATCTTATCTTTCATTGTTAGATTCCTTTCTGTTGTTTGAGAATGTGAGCAATTGCTTTGGCAATTATGTCTAGGCGGTATGCCTCTAGATTGAATTCGGGCTTGATAGCTTCCAGCTTAGTAGCCTGCAGTTTAACTGGTTGGAGTGCTGTAAGCACTGGCTTAGCTAACACCGGTTTAGTTACCGCTGGCTCGATGCTGGCTGACTTGCTAGCGGTGTTTGCTTGTTGCTTGGCAAGTCGTTCAATCCCACGCCTCAAGCCCCTCATGTAGTAGTCTTCATGGTTTTCATTCATTACCGCGCACCTCCTACTAAGTGCTCAGACAGTAGCTCTATAATATCACTGCACCGTTGATGCTCTGACCGATTGCCAGTACATGCAGCAGCTGCACGAAGAGAGCTGTAATGTCTAATTTGAATGTAGATATCTTTGTTCGTCATGTTGTCCTCCTTCTCAATGGGCGTTAGCGAGATGGTCGCCAACTAGTCTGGTGATGTATGTATTGACGGCTTGATTACGTGCGTAGGCGGCTAGAAACAAATCAGCATGTAAAGAAGTATGAAGGCGAAAGGAAATCAATACTGAATGCTCCCTCAATGACCTAAATTTCTTACTCCTGCATTTCCCGCTGCATGTTTTGGCGTCAGACCGCTTGTTTGTTAGTGGTGCGTGGCAAGCCAGGCACAGGCGTGCGTGTTCCATAGATTTAAACCTCCAAGATATTAGATGTAATGGTTTCTATCAGAACGAATATTCTGACAGGCACAGAATAAACTCTCGCCACAATGAAGTGAACGAGAGGGTAAGGATAAGATGTACCACCATGAGAGAGGGTCAAGGTGGTAGGAGCAACATAGCCAAGAAGGAATGGCAGGACTAAGTTGCTCATGGTACGTCGAGGATACGACCTTAAGGACCATTGAGAAGTCTAGGGAAATGGTCAACCCAAAAGTTTGTGAGACTTTACTTTCTCAATAGTTACCATTATACATTTTCAAATCACATTTGTCCATACGTTGCAAGTGTTTTTTTGCACTTTACACCAACAATTTTTTAACAATATGTATTCCAGATCAGCTTGGGCACAACACCACCTTCAACATCTTCTCAATCACTTCTACAGGAACCCTAGACCCATAGGTGTCAAAGGTGATCGTCCCTGAAGCATGACCCATTACAGCCTGAGCGTGAGTGACAGGAACCCCCTTCGCTTGCATCAATGAAGCTAGAGAATGTCGCAATGAGTGAAATACTAAGCCACGTTCATATGTATCCTCTAAAGCGGCAGGTATAGCTTGCTGGTTCACCCACTCACCCGATGGCCTGTAACCAACCTGCGCTAGCGATGTGCTCCCACTGCGGCGGATAACATCGACGTACCTTAAGAATGCTGCTAGGTCGAAACCGTACGCACCGTCAGTAAGCGGCACCAGTCGCTCGCTCTGTTTGTTCTTGATGGACTTACCCTCACCTGCCTCGTTGATGTGAATGGCAACAAGGCCAGATTTCATGGTTACAACGTCACCCGTAGTCAACTGGCATATCTCCTTCAGCCGCCCACCTGTGATGATGCCTAGGCTGAGCAGCCACCGCTTCCATGATGCCTCTGGAAGGTTGCTCGCATATTCCATCAGCTTGCTCACCTGATGCTGCGAGAAAGCCTTACGGGTCGATTCAACCCCCTTTGTAAGTTTCAGCTTCTTGTCGTATGTCTTGCTCAGGTGCCCATTCTCGACAGCCCATGCGAGCACAGCTGACAGCTTCACAATCAACTTGTTTACCGTTGAGGGCATCCGTCCTTGGGCTAATCGCCCCCTGAACGCTACAAGGTCTTCTCTTGAGTGGTTCCTGAAGTCCAATCCCTCCAGATGCTCACTGATCACCTTGTGACACAACGTCGTTTCCTTCAGGGTTGACGGTTTCTGCTCTCCAGCACGATCAGCCATGTACAACCGAGCGAGTGCATCAAAGGCCATCGGTGACTCTGCTGGCGTTGTGCTCATCACCTCTCTGTACGATGTTTCCACTGGGCTTGGGGCAACGGTGACGTTCCGGTACAAATCCCCCCAATGGCGTAATGGGTGGCCTTCATCAGCAGACACAACGGTGTTACTCACCAACGCCAGCAAATGCTCCCGTAGGTCGTACCATGAGGCATCAGGATGATCCAAGTGGAATGCCTGAAGTGATGACGTGAGATGACCAGATGTCTGCATCGCCCATCTGCGATCAGTGGTCTTCAGAGAGACAGAAACCGTCCTGTTCACGCTGCCAGTCACACGAAGGCGTAGGTAGTAGATACCGTGTCGTCGGTAATGGTACGGACTCGCCAACCGGCAAACTGGCCTCAAGGGAAGCGTGCGGTTTGTGACAGCACTTGTGACAGGGTGCTCCTGTGGAAGGGTGTTCATGGTGGTTAAGCCCTTGTAATCACTGGGTTAACCCTTTCCCTCTTTGTCGTTCTGGATGTACTGCCGCGAGGATCTGCGCAAGTTGAAGCGGATTACCCTGTTGTGGGATTACATCCGTGAAGTGACCGAGGCGAATGCACCGTTGTTGATGGGTGAGACGCGGGCGATGCGGTTCGTTCAGGCGTAAGCGAAAGCTGCGCGGTCCTTACCGTCCTAATGCACCGCGTTGCCTGCATCGCCGGCAAGCCGGCTCCCACATGGACCGCGCCGCTCTCAATATCACTGCAGCTCCTGTAGGAGCCGGCTTGCCGGCGATAGGGCCAGAAAAGGCAACGCAAGAGCGTGGCGGGTGTGGTGTTGATGATGCTGACGCTTCAGTACGACGCCACCACAATCGATACCCGCCGGTTCTCCGTGCGCCCCGCGCTACTGCGGTTGTCGGCCACCGGCTGGCTGCTGCCCAGGCCTCGGGTTCGAATGTTCTGCGCTGGCATGCCGACACCAATCAGTGCCTTGGCCACACTCTGTGCGCGACGCTCTGAAAGCTGCTGGTTGTAAGCGGCCTTGCCGGAAGCATCAGCATGGCCATCGACCCGCACATTCTGGATACCCACGCCTAAAAGCGCCTTGCCGATCCGCTCGACAATCGCCTCGCTCTGGCCGTTGAGGCTGTCCAGGTCACTGCCGAACAGCACTTTGCCGGACAGGTCATAGGCCCAGCCTTCTTCCGTCGGCGCAAACCCTTCACGCTTGAGCACAGCAATCTGTTCGGCGCTCAGCCCTTTGGGTGGCGCGCTCTGGCAGCCACCCAGCGCCAGCAGGGCGAGCAACAACGCCAGAATGGGGAAACGAAAACGCAGCATCACGGTTCAACTCCTGTCTTTTTCTCTACGGCGGACTACTCCGTCTGCGCCGCTTGCCAATGGCCACGGCGCTTGCGCTTGGCCTGGTACATCGCCGCATCGGCGGCATTGAGGAGGCTGGCGGGGTCAGCGCCATCCTGCGGGTAATAGGCAATACCGACGCTCAGCGAGGTGGTGATGCTGCTGCCGCTGTCCAGCTGCATGGGCAGCTTCATGCTGGCAACAATCTTCTCGGCAATGCGCTCGGCGTCTTCGCGCGACTGCATCGGCGTCAGGATCACGGCGAATTCGTCGCCACCCAGGCGCGCCACCAGATCGTGCTCACGCAACTGGGCGCGGACGCGCTCGGCAACGCAGATCAACACTTCATCGCCCACCGCATGGCCAAGGCTGTCGTTGATCTGCTTGAAATGGTCGCTGTCCAGGAATAGCAGCGCCAGGTGATCGCCCTGCCGGGCCGCATTACGCAGCGTACGGCTCAAGCGGCCTTCGAAGAAGGCGCGGTTGGGCAGGCCGGTGAGGCTGTCGTGGCTGGCCTGGTGGGCCAGGGTCTGGTTCTCGTTCTGCAGGTGGCTGTGCCAGACCTCCAGCTCATCCAGCAGCGCATTGAAGTCGTTACCCAGCTCGTTGAGCTCGGCTATCGGCGCTTCCGGCACGCGCCGGTCGAAGCTGCGCTCACGGCGTGCGGCGTGGGCCACGCTGGCCAAGCCGCGCAGGGGACGAACAATGTCGCCCAGCATACGTTGCGACAGGTACAGGGCCACCACCGCACTCAACAGCGTGCAGAACAGGATGCCGCCCAACCCGCTGAGCAGGAACAACAGCAGGCTGCGGCCCTGGCCAATCAGTTCGATGTGCCCGACCTTCTGTTGCTGGTGCACGATAGGCAGATTGATCGGTTCGTCCAGCAAGGCGGTCGCCACCTGGGTTTCCAGGTGCGCAAGCATGCTGTCATCCTGACGCTGCCAGTGCGCCAGCTCCTCACCGTCGTTGTTGAAGACCTTGGCGTCTGCCACCTCTTCGGTGCTGGCGATCAGCGCCAAGGCCTCGCTGGCGGCGGCGCTGTCGTCGAACACCACGGCGGCCTCGACGGTGTAGTTGATCGAGCGGGCAATCAGATGCAGGTTGTGGTTGGCATAGGCCTGCAGGGCGAACACCCCGAGCAGGGTCAGGGAAATACCCGCCAGCCCCACGGCCAGCAACGCTACGCTGAGGTGGCCACGGCCCAGCACCGAGCGCAGGGTCGGACGGGCATTGCGCTGCTTGCCGGGTTTCATGGCTGCACCGCTCGGCGCCGCGACAATTGCAGCACGCTGGGATGAATGCGCACGCCGGAACGCGCCACAGAGTCGAGATTCACATCGAAGGCGACCTGCTGGTCGCTGACCCGCAGGCAAAACAGGCTGCCGACCGTGCAGGGGTCGTCAGCCTCGCTGATGCTCAGCACTGGATGACCACTGACCGATTGGAACAGGCGGTCGCGCTGGCCGGGGTCCAGCTTGCCGATGTACAGCGCATCGCAGGATTGGGCGAGCTGGACATCATCAGCCAGCAGACGGCGCACCTGAAGCGGCTGGCCGGTGTTTTGCACATTGCCTTTGATCAGGTCGTCAGCATATTCGGTAGGCCCGACCAGACACAGGCGCAACGGCACCGGTGCAACCGGCCAACGGGCATAGCTGAAGATTCCCAGCACCACCTGGGTCACCGCCCTGGCCCGTTCCTGTGCCTGTACGGCCGTTGCAGTGGCATCGGCGCGCACAGGGCCCGCCAATAGCAACAGAGCAGCCAGAAGCAGCGAAAGCGCGCAGCCCGACAACCGTCCCCCGGCCCCTGTCATGTGGAAAATCTCTCACAACCCTTTCAAATTATGTCGCAACGATAGCATAACGCCGCCCGGCAGGCGGCTAGACCTGCTCCAGCATCAGCCCCGAAATACGCCGCACCTTGCGCAACACAGCCTCTTCGAAAATGCCCTGGCGAGGTTCGACCAGGCTGAAGCAGTGCTTGGCGCGGGTGATACCGGTGTACACCAGCTCTTTGGTCAACACCGGGTTGAGTGCATCCGGCAGCACCAGGGCGGTATGGCTGAACTCCGACCCCTGGGACTTGTGCACTGTCATGGCGTACACGGTCTCCACTTCGTTCAGGCGGCTAGGCAGGACGAAGCGCACACCGCCACTGCCATCGTTACGCGGGAAGGCTACACGCAACAATGCCTGGCCCTGCTCATCCGGCAGGAACAGGGCAATGCCGATGTCGCCGTTCATCAGCCCCAGGCCGTAGTCGTTGCGCGTGACCAGCACGGGGCGCCCCTCGTACCAGGGCTGCTGGCTGTTGATCAGCCCGGCGTTGTGCAGCACGCGCGTCACCCGGTCATTCAACCCTTCCACACCCCAGGCCCCCTTACGCACCGCGCACAGCAACTGGAAGTCCTCGAAATGTTGCAGCACCTTGCTTGCCCATTGCTGCCAGCGCGCGTCGTCGAACGCGGTACCGGGCGCCGGACGAAAGCGCCCGATGGCACGCAGGTAGTGACGATAGCCTTGCGGCCCTTCTGCCCCGCGGTTGAGGCCATCGAGCAGGAAGCGGTCGAAGGCGCGGTCCTGCTCACCGCGCAGGGCCAGGCCAAACACGTCGGCAGGTGGCATCGTCAGCAGGTCACGTGCGGCCTGCGCTTCCTGGCGGTTGACCAGGCGGGCCAGTTGGCCGATGCCACTGCCCTCGCCAAAACGACGCGAAAACCGCAGCATCACCACCTGCTGGGCCAGCGGGTTGCGTTGCGCATCGCCGGCCTTGAGGCCGCTGTCCGCCAGCGACTGGCCGCCCACTTGTTCGAGCCACGCGCGGGTTTCAGGCGAATAGCAGCCCTCTTCCGCGTCCCGGCACAGGTCTCCCAGCACTGCACCGGCCTCGACCGACGCCAGCTGATCCTTGTCGCCCAGCAGAATCAGGCGTGCCCGCGGCGGTAGGGCATCGAGCAGGTTGGCCATCATCTCCAGGTCGATCATCGAGGCTTCATCGACCACCAGCACGTCCAACGGCAACGGATTACCGGCATGGTGACGGAAATGCCGCGACCCAGGGCGACTGCCCAGCAGGCGATGCACCGTGCTGACTTCAGTGGGAATCTGCCCGCGCACCTCGGCGCTGACCTGCAGCCGCTCGACCTGCTGGCCAATGGACTCGGTCAGGCGAGCGGCGGCTTTGCCGGTCGGCGCGGCCAGGCGAATGCGCAGTGGCCGGCCCTGCTCCACCGCTGGAGCCTGCAGCAGCGCCAGCAGGCGCACCACTGTGGTGGTCTTGCCGGTACCAGGGCCGCCAGTGATGATGCTGAAACCTGCACGGGTGGCCAAGGCACAGGCGAGTTTCTGCCAGTCCACCAGGCCTTCTGGTGAGCCGCCGTCGAACAACTGGGCCAGGCGGCCCGGCAATTCGCCAGGCGGGGCCTCGCCCTGACTCAGGCGTTGGCGCAAGGTCTGGTCGATCTGCCGTTCGTAGCTCCAGTAGCGGCGCAGGTAAAGGCGCTCGCCACTGAGTACCAACGGACGCGAGCGCTGCGCCTGGTTGTCGCCGGCTGCGACCAACGTGCTGGCGGCGATACGTTGGCGCCAGGTGGACAAGTCCAGCTTGGCCAGCAGCTGCGAAGGCAGCATCAGCGGCCCGGCCAGGGCATCGCCTTCCGGCGGCAGCGACAGGGCGAAGTCTGGTTCGGCCAGCGTTTGCTGCAGGTCCAGGCAGACATGACCGTGACCCAGCTGATGGCTGGCCAGCGCCGCTGCCAGCAGCAGCAACGGATCACTGCCGGGGGCACGCTCTTCGAGGAAGGAAACGAAAGCGCGGTCCAGGGCACGCAACCAGCCCCGCTCTACCCAGCGGTCGAGCAGTTCCAGCAGGTCTTTGCTGTCACGTTGCGGTGCCAGTGCCTGCAGATACTCGGCGTCCAGCGGTGTGGGCAAAAGGTCGTCAAGGCTTCGGCTCATGGCGCGACTCCGGCAAACAGGTCCTGCTGTTCAGGCTGGTGTGCGCCGCGGAACAGGGCGTCCAGCGCGTCGATCAGCTCACGGGGCGGTTTGGCGAAGTACACGCCGTGGCCACTGCTGGCCCCCCGCAGGAAAATGAACAATGCGCCGCCGACATGGCGGTCGTAATCGTAATCAGGCAGACGTGCGCGCAACTGGCGGTGCAGGGCCAGCAGGTAAAGCACGTACTGCAGGTCATAGCGATGCTCGAGAATCGCCTTTTCCATGGCCATGGCGTCATAGGCCTGGGTATCGGCGCCCAGCCAGTTGGATTTGTAGTCCGCCACGTAGTAACGGCCGTCGAGTTCGAAGGCCAGGTCGATGAAGCCTTTGAACATGCCGTTGAGCAGCGTCGGCTGAGCCGCCGGGCGGCCCGCGCCGGGGTGCGTGTGACGCGCTACCAGGCGGTCAAGCTGCTCGGCGTCGACCTGGTGGCTGGCGAACCAGAACTCCATTTCGATCTGATAGTGGCGTAGCTGGGCGAGCGTCAGGGTCGCGTTGCCCCGGTCGATTGGCAACGGCTCGGTCAACAGTTGCTGCAACCATTGGCTCAGGGCCGGAATCCAACCGGTCCAGTCCCGACGATTGCAACGCTGGCCAACCGTGCGTTCGAGCAACTTGGGGTTGCCGCTGACTTCGGCAAAGCCCTCGCGACCGGCCCATTCGAGCAGACCATGCAGGAAGGTGCCGGGGTTTGGCCCACGGGGGAAGCGGTGGATGTCGCCACCTTCGGCCGGCACTTCACGCACCAGTTGGGCATCGACCAGTTCGTCATCGAGCAGTTGCTGGGCCAGGGAACTGTCGGCTCCCAAGGTCTGTTCGCCAACGCGCAGTGCACTGTAGGAGGCGATCCACCAGTGCTCGGCAGCTGTGCGGCGCGGCTTGCGCGCGGGCAGCAGCTCACGCTCGCTGCGGGGTGCGCTGTAGGCTGCGTCATTCGCTTCAGGAAGACCGGTGCAGGCGATTTGGTCGCAAGCCGATTGCAATGCCTGCAACCAGTCCGCCAACTGCCCCGAGGACGGAAGCGCCAGCCCTGCGCCGAGCAAGTAACCCAGCGCCGAACGGTGCAGCTGCGAGCTTTTCTGGTTGCCGCGCTTGAGGTCGGCTACCCCGAGCCAGCAGGCATGCTGGGCACGCGTGAGGGCAACATAGAGCAGGCGCAGGTCTTCGGCGAGGCGCTCGTCGTCGGCCAGCACAACCTGCTCTGCGGTCGGCGTAAGGGTGAGGTGGGCATTGCCCTGGCCGTCATGCCAGGCCAGCGGCAGCCGGGAACCGTCCACCGGTTTGCTGGTACAGATGAACGGCAGGTAGACCAGCGGATACTCCAGGCCCTTGGACTTGTGGATCGTCACCACCTTGACCAGTTGCTCATCGCTTTCCAGGCGCAGGATCTGCTCTTCGCCAGCCTGGCCCGAGCTGCTCAGGTGCTCGGCGAGGTGACGGATCAGTGCCTGCTCGCCATCCAGCTCGCCAGCGGCCTGTTGCAACAGTTCGGCCAGGTGCAACAGGTTGGTCAGCACACGCTCGCCATCGGTACGGCCGATCAGGATGCGGGGCAACTCGAACTCATGCAGCAAATGGCGCAGCATCGGCAGCACGCCCTGGCGCTGCCAGAGTTCGCGGTAATGACGAAAACGCATGACCCAGTCTTCCCAGACCCGCTCGTCCTGGTTGAGCTGGTCCAGCCTGGCCAGCGGCAGGTCGAGGGTCAGGCTGGCCAAGGCGGCCTTGAGCAGACGTTCAGAGTCTGGCTCGGCGCAGGCCTTGAGCCACGCCAGCAGGTCGTGGGCTTCCTGGGCGGCGAACACCGAGTCCTTGTCGGACAGATACACGCTCCGCACGCTGCGTGCGGCCAGTTCGCTGCGAATCAACTGCGCTTCATTGCCGTCGCGCACCAGGATGGCGATATCCGACGGCAGACAAGGACGCAGCTCGCCCTCGCCGTTGCTGAACCCGGTGGTGCCCTGCTGCCCGCCGTTGAGCAAGGCCACGATGTGGCTGGCGCAGCTGGCCGCCAGCTGTTGGCGATAAAGCGTGCTGGAGATGGGCTCGTCACTTTCCAGCCGCCAGCATTGCAAGGCTGTGCTGGTCTGGCCGTCGATCAGCAACTGTTCGCTTCGGCCTTTGGCCTTCACCTCGATGAAGGGTAAAGGGTTGTCATGCTCTTCGCGGAACAGGAACGCCCCTCGGCCTTCGACCCGGTTTTCTGCCTGGAGGAACACTTGGTTGACCGCGGCGACCATCGCCTGGCTGGACCGGTAGTTGGTATCCAGGCTATGCAGGCGGCCAGCGGTGGCACGTCGGGCGGTCAGGTAGGTATGGATGTCGGCGCCGCGGAAGGCGTAAATCGCCTGCTTGGGGTCACCGATCATGAACAGGCCGGTTTCCGGACGATTCTCGGTAATCCGGTAGATGGATTCGAAAATGCCGTACTGCACCGGGTCGGTATCCTGGAACTCGTCGATCAGCGCCACAGGAAACTGCTCGCGAATCAGTCCGGCCAAGCGCTCGCCGGCTTCACTGGTCAGCGCATGCTGCAAACGCACGAGCATGTCGTCGAAGCCCATCTCGGCACGTCGGCGCTTTTCCACTTCAAAGCGCGCCGAAACCCAGGCGGCGGCGTGTTCCAGCAAGCGCGCATCGGGGCTGGGCAAGGCCTGCAATTGCTGCTCCAGCGACTGCATGGCATCGAGCCCGGGGTGCTCAGGGGGCTCGCCGGTTTTCCAGATTTCGGCCATGCCGTCCGGGGTCAGCCGGGTGAAACCAGTACCCAGGTCAAGCTCCACGAGCTGATCATCGCTCGCCCAGGCACGCAGTTTGTCGAACCACGGAATAAAGTAGCGCGCTTGCAGTTTGCGGCCGTCCACCTGCTTGGCGGTCACTGCGTCCTGGCAGATCTGCTGCAGCTCGTCGGCCCATTGTGCCCAAGGGGCCTTCAGTAGATGCAGCTGTTCGTTTCGCTGCTGCAGCGCAGCCTCGATCAACACGTGCGGTTCAGGTGGGTCCTGATCTGCGGCAACACGACCAAACAGCGGACGAATGCGGGGCAACAACGCGGCGGGGCTGCCCCAGTGGTTGCGCACCCAGGCCAGGGCTTCGCCTTGCATGCCGTAGCAGAAGCGCCGCCAGTAATCGCGCATCACCTGGCCCAGCAAGTCGCTGTGGTCGGTTTCCAGGCTTTGGGTGAACAGGCTGCCGCTGTCGAATGCGTGCTCACGGAGCATGCGCTGGCACCAGCCGTGGATGGTCGATACCGCAGCTTCGTCCATCCATTGCACGGCAATTTCCAGGCGGCTGGCGCAGCGCGGCCAGTCGTGCTCGGGGTAGTCACCACGCAACTGCTGCAACAGCGGATCGGCGGCGGCCAACTCGCCACGGAAGAAACGTGCGGCTTCGGCCAGGCGGGCACGGATGCGCTCGCGCAGCTCCTTGGTGGCCGCATCGGTGAAGGTCACCACGAGAATCTGCGGCGGCAGCAGCTCACGACCGAAACCTTGCTCGCCGCCATGGCCAAGGATCAGACGCAGGTACAGCGCAGAAATGGTGAAGGTCTTGCCCGTACCGGCGCTGGCCTCGATCAGTTGGCTGCCATGCAGGGGAAAACTCAATGCCAGTGGACGAACCTGGGTCATACGCCACTCTCCGGGTTACCCAGGGTTTGCCAGGGTGCGGTAAATAACGGTTGGTACAGGGTCTGGCACCAGCCTTCAAAGGTTTCGTCTGCCATGAGCGCGGCAAAGTCGCGGAACTGGCGGGACAGGGCGAGACTTTCGCTGCGTTCGCCAAAGGTGGTTCGGCCATCGCCCTCATAGGCCCGCTCAGCGGCGGCCAGGGCTTTGTCCGGGTCTTCCTGGGCGAGCCAGGCAAAGGCTGTCTTGGCCGCTACCGGCAGCGGTGCGTTCATCGCGGCCTGGCGCGACACCAGCAGGTGACCGAGCAGTTTGCCGGCATCCGCCTGTGGCAGAGGGGGAAGCAGCAGGGTCAAGTCGCTGGCCACCACCGCGCTGTTGAGCGGATAGCCCGCAGCGCAGGCCGCCAGATGCATCACCCAGCTTGCCGTGAGGCGGTGCCATTTGAAGTTGTTGCGCCCGGCGCTGATGGTATTGGGCACCGTGGTGACGCTCAGCAGACTCTGGTCATCCGCCTGGTAGACACGCCCCAGCCAACCCTCGAGGCGGTGATTACCCTGCTCGAAATGAATCGGCAGCGCACCCTCGACCACGGTTGGCCAACGTTGCAGCAATTGCCGGTGACGCTGCAGCAGGTCGGGCAAGGGCTGGACCAGTTCGGCCTGAAGCAGCTCGCCGAAGCCCGCCAGAGGCAACATCCCGCAGGCCTGCAGGCGGCGGGCCTGGGCCTGCAAGGCCTGCTCTGCATGGTCGGGGTCGGCCAAGGCGGCGCCCAGCAAGCTCTCGCTGGCGCCGTAACGCTGCAGGGTATCGAGGACGAACGGTTCCTCATCGGGGGTTGGCGCTTCCAACGCCTCGAAAAATACTTTCAGCCGCTGACTGAAGAAATGCCGGACCGGGTGACGCAGAAAGTCCTGCAGTTGCATCAGGGTCAGGGCTTCATCGTTGACGTAGGGCGCCAGGCCCGCGCTGTGCGACACCTGCTCAGTTGCCTGGTGCAGTACCTGCCACTCGTGTGCGTAGCTGAACAATGCGCTGCCCTTCTGGAAATAACGCGGGCTGAAGGGCTGTAGCGGATGCTCCTGGGTCAGGGCATGCAGCAGTTGCTGGCCAGGCTCCTGCTGTTCGCCGTCCTGGGCACCGAGCGGCCGCCAACCGGCAGCCAGGTGATCACGCAACTGGCCGATCAGCACAGAGGCTGGCCGCTCGCTGTTGTCGCGAATGCTGCGTCCAACCCAGCTGACATACAGTTGGTCACGTGCCGACAGCAGGGCTTCAAGCAACAAATAGCGGTCGTCTTCGCGACGCGAGCGGTCGCCGGGGCGGTAGTCGCTGGCCATCAGGTCGAAGTCCAGCGGCGGCTGGGCTCGCGGGTAATCACCATCGTTCATGCCCAGCAAGCAGACCACACGGAAGGGAATGGCGCGCATCGGCATCAGGGTGCAGAAGTTCACCGAGCCAGCGAGGAAACGCTGGGACAGCTTGCCCTGGTCGAGTCCGGACAGCCAGGCCTCGCGCACCACGGTAAGTGGCAGCAAGTCCTGCAAACCCACGGTTTCGCACACTTCCAACCAGCTATCGCGCAGTTCCTGCAATTGCATCAGGAGGAACTCATCGTGATCACCCTCGGGCAGGAAGAACACCTGCAAGAGTGCATGCAGACGCTCTCCCCACTGTGTGGCGGTGGCCGGCTGACGCAGGGCTTCACAGGCCACATCCAAGGCGTCCAGCAGCGCCACCAACGGTCCGATCAACGCCGCATCCAAGCCGCCGATTTCATCATAGGGCTCGATACCATCACAGCTTTCGCCCACACCGACCGCATAGCCCAGCAGCATGCGCCGCAGACCAAATCGCCAGCTGTTCTGCTCAAGGCCTTCAGGCAGCCCGAGCGATGCCCGTTGGTGGGCACTGAGCCCCCAGCGGATGCCGGCCCCTTCAATCCAGCGATGCAGCGTAGGCAGGTCACTTTCACGGATGCCAAAACGGGCGCGTACGGCGGGGACATCCAGCAGGTCGAGTACTTCACTGACGGCGAAACGGCTGTCGGGGAGCTTGAGCAGGTATTCGAGGGCAATCAGCAATGGGTCGCGGCCACGCTGGCCCTGGTCGGTCAGGGTGTAGGGAATGTAGCGGGGATCGTTACGCTGCAGTTGGCCGAACACGGCGCGGATATGCGGGGCGTAAGTGTCGATTGCCGGGAGCATGACGATGATGTCACGCGGTCTCAGGGTGGGGTCGGCGCTGAACCGGGCGAGCAACTGATCGTGGAGGATTTCGACTTCACGCTGCGGGCTATGGGCCACGTGAAAGCGCACCGAGCGATCCTTGCTGGTATCGACCGGCGGCCATAGTTCACGGGTTTCAGCCAGGGGGCGAAGCTCAAGAATATCGTCCTGCAACTGGTTGAGCAGCGTGGTCGGCTCGCCGTCGCTGAACAGGTCGATACGGCCATCGCTGAACACGCCCTGGTAGCTACCTGGATCGTCGTAGCTGTCGAGCAGGTTGATGTAATCACGCCCTTGCTTGCCCCATGCGGCTAGCAACGGGTGGGCATGCTGATGCATCGATTCGTCATCCAGTTGCAGGGGCATGCCCTGCTTGCGCTGCTGACGCTTGTACTGGTGGCGCAGCAGGTCCTTGTCGGCGACGATATCGGCCCAATGGTGGCGGCAAGGGTTGTGCACGCACAGCAAGACCTGGCTGAATCGAGCCAAGCCAGCCAATGCCTCGAGTGCCTGGGCGGGCAACGACGAGATACCGAACACGATCACCCGCGACGGCAAGCCTGCCGGGGCTTGCTCCAGTTGCTTGATGCGCTCGATGAAACGCTGGTGCACGCCGGCGCGGCTCTGGGCCATACCTTGCTCGCCGACATCTTCCAGCAAGGCCCGCCACAACTCGGCTTGCCAACGATTGCCGGGGGCCAGCGGCTTGCGTTCGCCCCGAGCACTGTTGAGCACATGTTCACCGGCGGCCCAGTCCTTCAGCCAGTCGGCGCGGTAGACCTGGTATTGGTCAAACAGGTCGGCAAGGCGTTCAGCCAGCTGGTAGCGCTTGCGCAAATCGCTGTCGTCGGTGAGGAAGCGCCGCAGCGGTTCGAAGTGCGGGCGTTCGATCAAAGCGGGAAGCAGGCGCATCAGGCGCCAAGTCAGAGGAGCCTTGTCGAGCAGGGACACCTCGGGGATTTCCTCGCGTCCCAGTACGCGTCGGTACAACTGCCACATGAAACTACCTGGCAGTTGAACGTCAATGGCGGCCGCGATACCACAGCCTCCCTGATCATCATCCTGTGGGTCCTCGGCCAGGGCCAGCTTGAGCCACTGTGCGATGCCGTTGCTCTGTACGAGGGCGATCTCGTTTTCCAGTGGCGCCAGCGGGTAGCGCCGCATCCAGCTCACCACCAAACTGCGCAAGTCGTCCAACCGATTGCCATGGACGATCATGAAGCCTGGATGAAGTGGGGTGCTGTTGGCCATTGAGCGTTCTCTGGTGGCTGATCTGTTCTGGGGCGGAACCATATCACGGGGCACATACCGAAATGTGTCGCGGTCGGACGCGTAATGGCCGTAGATAAGGGAGATGTTTGTGCGCCAGAAAGACAAAACCCCTACCTGCATACGCAGATAGGGGTTTTGCGAAATGAATCTTGACGATGACCTACTCTCACATGGGGAAACCCCACACTACCATCGGCGATGCATCGTTTCACTACTGAGTTCGGGATGGGATCAGGTGGTTCCAATGCTCTATGGTCGTCAAGAAATTCTGTAGCCAGAATGTCTTAGGAACACTCTTGGCGAATTCGGATATGTGAATTTGTGATGTTGCGAATTTTCGGTTCTTTCGTCTTCACCACCGCAATCTGCGTCAGCAAATTGCTTGGGTGTTATATGGTCAAGCCTCACGGGCAATTAGTATTGGTTAGCTCAACGCCTCACAGCGCTTACACACCCAACCTATCAACGTCGTAGTCTTCGACGGCCCTTTAGGGGATTCAAGATCCCAGTGAGATCTCATCTTGAGGCAAGTTTCCCGCTTAGATGCTTTCAGCGGTTATCTCTTCCGAACATAGCTACCCGGCAATGCCACTGGCGTGACAACCGGAACACCAGAGGTTCGTCCACTCCGGTCCTCTCGTACTAGGAGCAGCCCCTCTCAAATCTCAAACGTCCACGGCAGATAGGGACCGAACTGTCTCACGACGTTCTAAACCCAGCTCGCGTACCACTTTAAATGGCGAACAGCCATACCCTTGGGACCGGCTTCAGCCCCAGGATGTGATGAGCCGACATCGAGGTGCCAAACACCGCCGTCGATATGAACTCTTGGGCGGTATCAGCCTGTTATCCCCGGAGTACCTTTTATCCGTTGAGCGATGGCCCTTCCATACAGAACCACCGGATCACTAAGACCTACTTTCGTACCTGCTCGACGTGTTTGTCTCGCAGTCAAGCGCGCTTTTGCCTTTATACTCTACGACCGATTTCCGACCGGTCTGAGCGCACCTTCGTACTCCTCCGTTACTCTTTGGGAGGAGACCGCCCCAGTCAAACTACCCACCATACACTGTCCTCGATCCGGATAACGGACCTGAGTTAGAACCTCAAAGTTGCCAGGGTGGTATTTCAAGAATGGCTCCATGAGAACTGGCGTCCCCACTTCAAAGCCTCCCACCTATCCTACACAAGCAAATTCAAAGTCCAGTGCAAAGCTATAGTAAAGGTTCACGGGGTCTTTCCGTCTAGCCGCGGATACACTGCATCTTCACAGCGATTTCAATTTCACTGAGTCTCGGGTGGAGACAGCGCCGCCATCGTTACGCCATTCGTGCAGGTCGGAACTTACCCGACAAGGAATTTCGCTACCTTAGGACCGTTATAGTTACGGCCGCCGTTTACCGGGGCTTCGATCAAGAGCTTCGCTTGCGCTAACCCCATCAATTAACCTTCCGGCACCGGGCAGGCGTCACACCCTATACGTCCACTTTCGTGTTTGCAGAGTGCTGTGTTTTTAATAAACAGTCGCAGCGGCCTGGTATCTTCGACCGGCATGGGCTTACGGAGCAAGTCCTTAACCCTCGCCGGCGCACCTTCTCCCGAAGTTACGGTGCCATTTTGCCTAGTTCCTTCACCCGAGTTCTCTCAAGCGCCTTGGTATTCTCTACCCGACCACCTGTGTCGGTTTGGGGTACGGTTCCCAGTTATCTGAAGCTTAGGAGCTTTTCTTGGAAGCATGGCATCAACCACTTCGTCGCCTAATAGCAACTCGTCATCAGCTCTCGGCCTTGAAATCCCGGATTTGCCTAAGATCTCAGCCTACCACCTTAAACTTGGACAACCAACGCCAAGCTGGCCTAGCCTTCTCCGTCCCTCCATCGCAATAACTGGAAGTACAGGAATATTAACCTGTTTTCCATCGACTACGCTTTTCAGCCTCGCCTTAGGGACCGACTAACCCTGCGTCGATTAACGTTGCGCAGGAAACCTTGGTCTTTCGGCGTGGGAGTTTTTCACTCCCATTGTCGTTACTCATGTCAGCATTCGCACTTCTGATACCTCCAGCAAGCTTCTCAACTCACCTTCACAGGCTTACAGAACGCTCCTCTACCGCATCACCAAAGGTGATACCCGTAGCTTCGGTGCATGGTTTGAGCCCCGTTACATCTTCCGCGCAGGCCGACTCGACTAGTGAGCTATTACGCTTTCTTTAAAGGATGGCTGCTTCTAAGCCAACCTCCTAGCTGTCTAAGCCTTCCCACATCGTTTCCCACTTAACCATGACTTTGGGACCTTAGCTGACGGTCTGGGTTGTTTCCCTTTTCACGACGGACGTTAGCACCCGCCGTGTGTCTCCCATGCTCGGCACTTGTAGGTATTCGGAGTTTGCATCGGTTTGGTAAGTCGGGATGACCCCCTAGCCGAAACAGTGCTCTACCCCCTACAGTGATACATGAGGCGCTACCTAAATAGCTTTCGAGGAGAACCAGCTATCTCCGAGCTTGATTAGCCTTTCACTCCGATCCACAGGTCATCCGCTAACTTTTCAACGGTAGTCGGTTCGGTCCTCCAGTCAGTGTTACCTAACCTTCAACCTGCCCATGGATAGATCGCCCGGTTTCGGGTCTATACCCAGCGACTAAACGCCCTATTAAGACTCGCTTTCGCTACGCCTCCCCTATTCGGTTAAGCTCGCCACTGAATATAAGTCGCTGACCCATTATACAAAAGGTACGCAGTCACCTAACAAAGTAGGCTCCCACTGCTTGTACGCATACGGTTTCAGGTTCTATTTCACTCCCCTCTCCGGGGTTCTTTTCGCCTTTCCCTCACGGTACTGGTTCACTATCGGTCAGTCAGTAGTATTTAGCCTTGGAGGATGGTCCCCCCATGTTCAGACAAAGTTTCTCGTGCTCCGTCCTACTCGATTTCATTGATAAGAGATTTTCGTGTACGGGGCTATCACCCACTATGGCCACACTTTCCAGAGTGTTCCACTAATCTCAAACCAACTTAAGGGCTGGTCCCCGTTCGCTCGCCACTACTAAGGGAATCTCGGTTGATTTCTTTTCCTCAGGGTACTTAGATGTTTCAGTTCCCCTGGTTCGCCTCTTGCACCTATGTATTCAGTACAAGATAACCAGCTTATGCTGGCTGGGTTCCCCCATTCAGAGATCTCTGGATCACAGTCTGTTTGCCGACTCCCCAAAGCTTATCGCAGGCTACCACGTCTTTCATCGCCTCTGACTGCCAAGGCATCCACCGTATGCGCTTCTTCACTTGACCATATAACCCCAAGCAATCTGGTTATACTGTGAAGACGACATTCGCCGAAAATTCGCATGTTGCTCAATTAAGAGCAGAACTCACAAATTTTACCTTAGCCTGATATCCACCAGTGAAAGTGGTTATCAGTCTATATCTATCACATATCCGAATTTTTAAAGAACGATCTGACAAAAGTCAGAAATCAACATTCATTCACGAATGTTCATTTCTAAGTTCTGATCAAGGTACAGCGAAGTGGTGGAGCCAAGCGGGATCGAACCGCTGACCTCCTGCGTGCAAGGCAGGCGCTCTCCCAGCTGAGCTATGGCCCCGCATATTGGTAGGTCTGGGCAGATTTGAACTGCCGACCTCACCCTTATCAGGGGTGCGCTCTAACCAACTGAGCTACAGACCTATATAGGGTCTTGATCGTCTTCTACAATGAATCAAGCAATTCGTGTGGGAGCTCATCAGTAGGCTGATGTCGTCGATTAAGGAGGTGATCCAGCCGCAGGTTCCCCTACGGCTACCTTGTTACGACTTCACCCCAGTCATGAATCACACCGTGGTAACCGTCCTCCCGAAGGTTAGACTAGCTACTTCTGGTGCAACCCACTCCCATGGTGTGACGGGCGGTGTGTACAAGGCCCGGGAACGTATTCACCGCGACATTCTGATTCGCGATTACTAGCGATTCCGACTTCACGCAGTCGAGTTGCAGACTGCGATCCGGACTACGATCGGTTTTGTGAGATTAGCTCCACCTCGCGGCTTGGCAACCCTCTGTACCGACCATTGTAGCACGTGTGTAGCCCAGGCCGTAAGGGCCATGATGACTTGACGTCATCCCCACCTTCCTCCGGTTTGTCACCGGCAGTCTCCTTAGAGTGCCCACCATAACGTGCTGGTAACTAAGGACAAGGGTTGCGCTCGTTACGGGACTTAACCCAACATCTCACGACACGAGCTGACGACAGCCATGCAGCACCTGTGTCAGAGTTCCCGAAGGCACCAATCCATCTCTGGAAAGTTCTCTGCATGTCAAGGCCTGGTAAGGTTCTTCGCGTTGCTTCGAATTAAACCACATGCTCCACCGCTTGTGCGGGCCCCCGTCAATTCATTTGAGTTTTAACCTTGCGGCCGTACTCCCCAGGCGGTCAACTTAATGCGTTAGCTGCGCCACTAAAATCTCAAGGATTCCAACGGCTAGTTGACATCGTTTACGGCGTGGACTACCAGGGTATCTAATCCTGTTTGCTCCCCACGCTTTCGCACCTCAGTGTCAGTATCAGTCCAGGTGGTCGCCTTCGCCACTGGTGTTCCTTCCTATATCTACGCATTTCACCGCTACACAGGAAATTCCACCACCCTCTACCGTACTCTAGCTCGCCAGTTTTGGATGCAGTTCCCAGGTTGAGCCCGGGGCTTTCACATCCAACTTAACGAACCACCTACGCGCGCTTTACGCCCAGTAATTCCGATTAACGCTTGCACCCTCTGTATTACCGCGGCTGCTGGCACAGAGTTAGCCGGTGCTTATTCTGTCGGTAACGTCAAAACAGCAAGGTATTAACTTACTGCCCTTCCTCCCAACTTAAAGTGCTTTACAATCCGAAGACCTTCTTCACACACGCGGCATGGCTGGATCAGGCTTTCGCCCATTGTCCAATATTCCCCACTGCTGCCTCCCGTAGGAGTCTGGACCGTGTCTCAGTTCCAGTGTGACTGATCATCCTCTCAGACCAGTTACGGATCGTCGCCTTGGTGAGCCATTACCTCACCAACTAGCTAATCCGACCTAGGCTCATCTGATAGCGCAAGGCCCGAAGGTCCCCTGCTTTCTCCCGTAGGACGTATGCGGTATTAGCGTTCCTTTCGAAACGTTGTCCCCCACTACCAGGCAGATTCCTAGGCATTACTCACCCGTCCGCCGCTGAATCAAGGAGCAAGCTCCCGTCATCCGCTCGACTTGCATGTGTTAGGCCTGCCGCCAGCGTTCAATCTGAGCCATGATCAAACTCTTCAGTTCAATACTGCTTGGGTTTTTAAGAAACCCTAAACTTGGCTCAGCAATCTCAAATGACTATGTGATTTCTCGCATGGCCACTTGTGATGCTGATAATCTTTGTGACTATCAGTCCGTACTCACAAGCACCCACACGAATTGCTTGATTCAATTTGTTAAAGAGCGTTTGGCTAAGAGTGTTTCGTCTCAACCGAGGCGCGCATTCTACGCTTTCCTCATTTGCTGTCAAGTGTTTATTTTGAAGTTTTTTTGCGAGAAACTCGTTTAGCTTCAAACACTTGGCTCGCTGCGATCTCTCGTAGCGGGAGGCGAATAATACAGCGTTTAAATTCGCTGTCAACTGCCTTTTTCACCGCTGCCGATCAGTAGATCGAAGCACTTCCGGGATCTTCCGAACCGCTTAACTCGTTGAATCTCAAGGAGTTTTGCGTTCCGTTGTCGCTGGAAGTGGGGCGCATTATAAGGGGATTCGAAAGCCCGTCAAGCCTTAATGTTCATTAAATTGAAATAACCGCAAAACACACCGCGTTATGGCTGCCAGGTGCTCGCCACAACACCTTCTGCGCCCCACCCGACAATCAAACCACCCTCCCCGCCCTGCGAACAACCCGAGGAAGCACCCGCGCAACAACAGGAATCCGCAACACCATCAGCAAACCACCCACCGCCGCATAGATCGCCCACTCCCGCAAATCCGAGCGCACAATCCACAGAAAGTGCAGCAACCCCAAGCCAAGAATCACATACACCAGCTTGTGCAACTTCTTCCAGCGCGCGCCCAGCCGACGCTGGCTATACCGATTGGACGTGACCGCCAGTGCCAGCAACCCCAGAAACCCGAGCGCGCCCACAATAATGTAAGGACGCTTGCGCAGCTCGACAGCAAACTGCCCCCAATCGAGCCCCAAAATGAAGAACAGATAGCAAAGGATATGCAGCACTATATAAGCAAAGCACCACAGCCCAAGCTGCCGGCGCACCACAATCCAGCCGGACCAGCCTGTCAGCTTCTGCAGCGGGGTCATGCTCAAGGTAACAAGCAAGAAAGTCAGCGCCCCAAGCCCCAGGCGATCCATCATGATCTTGCCAGGGTCCGGCCCCAGCAGGTTCATCGCGGCCTCATACAGCCACCATGCCGGAAGCAGACTCCCCACGATAAAGATGGCAAGGCGTAACCAGGGATAACGCATCAATAGTTCTTCCGCAGATCGAGTCCGGCATACAGCGACGCCACCTCATCAGCATAGCCATTGAACATCTGTGTCTCCCGCACATTGGGACTGAACAAACCGCTGGGCAGCCGTCGCTCACGCGCCTGACTCCAGCGCGGATGGTCGACCGTCGGATTCACATTGGCATAGAAACCATACTCATCCGGTGCCAGCCCTTCCCACGTGGTCTGCGGCTGCTCCGCCACCAGGCTGATGCGCACGATCGACTTGATGCTCTTGAACCCATACTTCCACGGCACCACCAACCGCAATGGCGCGCCATTCTGGTTCGGCAGCTCCCGGCCATACATGCCTACCGCCAGGATAGCCAACGGATGCATCGCTTCATCCAGGCGTAGCCCTTCCCTGTAGGGCCAGTCGATCAAGGCGAAGCCCGAACGCTGCCCCGGCATATGCTCTGGGTCCTTCAAGGTCTCGAAGCGTACATAGCGAGCCTTCGAAGTCGGCTCGACCTGCTTGAGCACCTGCGCCAGAGGAAAGCCTAACCAGGGAATGACCATCGACCAGGCCTCGACGCAGCGCAGCCGGTAGATACGTTCCTCAAGCTGATAGGGTTTGACGAAGTCTTCCAGCGCATAGCGCCCCGGCTTGCCCACCTCGCCATCGACCACCACCGACCAGGGTTCGGTCTTCAGGCTATCGCCGTTGGCTGCCGGGTCACCTTTGTCAGGCCCGAACTCATAGAAGTTGTTGTAATGGGTGGCATCCTTGAACGGCGTGATCGCCTCATCCTTCACCGTAACTGCCTGCCAGCGCGTGGCTGCAAGCTTGTCGGCGAACCATGCTGGCGCAGCACCGGCCTGCACATCGGCGTATCGGGAGACTTCAATTGCCGCCGCTCCACTCGGGAGCGCACTCAGGGCAAGACCTGCAAGGGAACCCCCGAGCAGAGTACGACGGGAAAGGTAGATACCTTCTGGGGTGATCTCCGACGCCTTGCACTCGGAAGACCTGGGAAGCTTGATGAGCATGGGCGGCTCCACAGCACTGGATAACGGATGTACCAGTAAGACTATGGAGCCGGAGGGTTATTCCATCATTAAATCCTGGTCAGGATTTACGACGGCGCAGCAAGAACTGGATGGGTCCCGAAGCCGCATAGGCAAGGAAGATCAGCAGCAGGATGCGTGGCGGGTCGCTGAACACGACGGCAAACACCAACACCACCGCCAGGATCGCGACGAACGGCACGCGCCCCTTGAGGTCCAGCTCCTTGAAGCTGTTGTACTTGATGTTGCTGACCATCAGCATGCCCGCGGCGGCCACCAGCAGCGCCACCAGGAATGACAGCTTCGAGCCTTGGATACCGTAGTCGCTGAAGGCCCACACAGTACCGGCGACCACACCAGCGGCAGCTGGGCTGGCCAAGCCGATGAAGTAGCGCTTGTCGGCAGTACCGACCTGGGTATTGAAGCGCGCCAGTCGAAGTGCCGCGCCAGCCACATAGATGAAGGCGACCATCCAGCCGACCTTGCCCATGTCACCCAGTGCCCAGCCGAACGCCAACAGCGCTGGTGCCACGCCAAAGGCAACCATGTCCGACAACGAGTCGTACTCGGCACCGAAGGCACTCTGGGTATTGGTCATGCGCGCCACTCGGCCGTCGAGGCCATCGAGCACCATGGCAACGAAGATGGCGATGGCGGCAAAGGCAAAGTACTTGCTCGCCTCACGCGGGTCACCGGCACTCAGGGCGCTCTGCGCGCTCATCGAGCTGATGATGGAATAGAAACCGGCGAACAGGTTGGCAGTGGTAAACAGGTTGGGCAGCAGATAGATGCCGCGATGACGCACCTTGCGCCCTTCGGCGTCATGCCCTTCTTCAACGTGCTCATCGACAGGTAGCAGGCTTTCGGCGTCGGAGGGCTTGTTCGGCTCTTCGGGACGTTCGCTCATGGAGGGTACCTTGCAACAGGATGGAAAATGTTCGACACGGGCCTGCAAAACAGGTTCTGACAGCAAGCCACTGGTCTGCTTTATACCAGAAGCTGGCTGCACAAACGAAAAAACGCGGCCGAAGCCGCGTTTTTCATCTTTCGATAAGACTTAGTTCTTGGTCTTGTCGACGATCTTGTTAGCCGAGATCCAAGGCATCATCGAGCGCAGTTGCTCACCGATGATTTCGATGCCGTGGGCAGCGTTGTTACGACGCTTGGCGGTCATCGATGGGTAGTTGGTAGCGCCTTCGGAGATGAACATCTTCGCGTATTCGCCGTCCTGGATGCGCTTCAGAGCGTTGCGCATGGCCTTGCGGGATTCTTCGTTGATGACTTCTGGGCCGGTGACGTACTCACCGTACTCGGCGTTGTTGGAGATCGAGTAGTTCATGTTGGCGATACCGCCTTCGTACATGAGGTCAACGATCAGCTTCAGCTCGTGCAAGCACTCGAAGTAGGCCATTTCCGGCGCGTAGCCAGCTTCGACCAGGGTTTCGAAACCGGCTTTGACCAACTCGACGGTACCGCCGCACAGAACAGCCTGCTCACCGAACAGGTCGGTTTCGGTCTCGTCCTTGAAGGTGGTTTCGATGATGCCGGTACGGCCGCCGCCAACGCCCGAAGCGTAGGACAGAGCGACGTTCTTGGCGTTGCCCGAGGCGTCCTGGTAGATAGCGATCAGGTCAGGGATACCGCCGCCTTTGACGAACTCGGAGCGAACGGTGTGGCCCGGGGCCTTCGGCGCGATCATGATCACGTCCAGGTCGGCGCGAGGAACGACTTGGTTGTAGTGGATCGAGAAGCCGTGGGAGAAGGCCAGGGTGGCGCCCTTCTTGATGTTCGGCTCGATTTCGTTCTTGTACAGAGCGCCCTGGAACTCGTCCGGGGTCAGGATCATGACCAGGTCGGCAGCAGCGACGGCGGTAGCAACGTCGGCAACTTTCAGGCCGTGGGCTTCTGCCTTGGCAACGGTAGCCGAGCCTTTACGCAGACCGACGGTAACGTCTACACCGGAGTCCTTCAGGTTGCACGCCTGAGCGTGGCCCTGGGAGCCGTAACCGATGATGGCGACTTTCTTACCTTGGATGATGGAAAGGTCGCAGTCTTTGTCGTAGAAAACTTTCATGGAAATACCCCTGGTTATATCTCGGCCCCTGCGGAGCCATCGCTAATTTTTGAATTTAGATGCTGAGCACTTTGTCGCCACGGGCAATGCCGGTAACGCCGCTGCGCACGGTTTCGAGAATCGATGCAGTGCCGATCGCCTGGATGAAGCTGTCCAGTTTGTCGCTGGTGCCGCTCAGTTGCACGGTGTACACGCTGGCGGAGACATCGACGATCTGGCCACGGAAGATGTCCGTGGTGCGCTTGATCTCGGCGCGCTGGGCACCGGTGGCCTTGACCTTGACCAACATCAGTTCGCGCTCGATGTGAGCACTTTCCGACAGGTCGACCAGTTTTACCACTTCGACCAGCTTGTTCAGGTTCTTGGTGATCTGTTCGATCACTTCGTCGTGGCCAACGGTGGTCAGCGTCAGACGCGACAGGGTCGGGTCTTCGGTCGGCGCCACGGTCAGGCTTTCAATGTTGTAGTTGCGCTGGGAGAACAGGCCGACCACGCGGGACAACGCACCTGGTTCGTTTTCCAGCAGCAGGGAGATGATGTGCCGCATATCAGGTACGCTCCGTCTTGCTCAGCCACATGTCACGCATCGAGCCATCCTTGATCTGCATTGGATAGACGTGCTCGGTACGGTCAACCGCGATGTCGATGAACACCAGGCGGTCCTTCATCGCAAAGGCCTCTTCCAGCTTCGGCTTGAGGTCCTTCAGGCTGGTGATGCGGATACCCACATGGCCATAGGCCTCGGCCAGCTTGATGAAGTCAGGCAGCGACTCGACATAGGAATGCGAGTGACGACCGTTGTAGGACATGTCCTGCCACTGGCGAACCATGCCCAACACCCCGTTGTTCAGGTTGACGATCTTCACCGGCAGGCCATATTGCATGCAGGTGGACAGCTCCTGGATGTTCATCTGGATACTGCCTTCGCCAGTGACGCAGGCCACGTCCTGATCCGGGAAGTTCAGCTTGACGCCCATGGCCGCCGGGAAACCGAAGCCCATGGTGCCCAAGCCGCCGGAGTTGATCCAACGATTCGGCTTGTTGAAGCGGTAGTACTGCGCCGCGAACATCTGGTGCTGACCCACGTCGGAGGTGACGAAGGCGTCGCCATTGGTCACTTCGCAGAGGGTCTCGATCACGGTTTGTGGCTTGATGACGCTGCCGTCGCCCTTGTCGTAAGGGAACAGGCCACGGTCACCGCGCCACTCGTCGATCTGCTTCCACCAGGCATCCATTGCGGCTTTTTCAGGCTGCTCGCCGATTTCCTTGAGGATGGTGAGCATCTCGCTCAGCACGCTGTCGACTGGCCCCACGATCGGCACGTCGGCCTTGATCATCTTGGAAATCGACGCAGGGTCGATGTCGATGTGAATGATCTTGGCGTTCGGGCAGAACTTGGCCGGGCCGTTGACCACACGGTCATCGAAGCGTGCGCCAACCGCAAGGATCACGTCGGCATTGTGCATGGCCATGTTGGCGGTGAAGCTGCCGTGCATGCCGAGCATGCCGAGGAACTGACGATCAGTACCTGGGAAGCCACCGAGGCCCATCAGGGTGTTGGTGACCGGCAGGTTCAGCGACTTGGCGATTTCGGTCAGGGCTTCGGAGCCACCGCCGAGAATCACACCACCGCCGGCGTACACGATCGGGCGCTTGGCGGCGAGGATCATCTCGGCTGCCTTGCGGATCTGGCCGGAGTGGCCACGTACAGCCGGGCTGTAGGAGCGCAGCTTGACCTTTTTCGGGTAGACGTATTCGAACTTCTCGGCCGGGTTGGTCATATCTTTTGGAATGTCGACCACGACCGGGCCAGGACGGCCGGATTGCGCCAGATAGAAGGCTTTTTTCAGAACTTCGGGGATCTCGGTAGCGTTCTTGATCATGAAGCTGTGCTTCACGATCGGCCGCGAGATACCGATCATGTCGGTTTCCTGGAAGGCATCGGTACCGACCATGGTGCTAGGCACCTGACCGGACAGGATGACCATCGGAATCGAATCCATATAGGCAGTGGCAATGCCGGTGATGGCATTGGTCGCACCCGGGCCGGAGGTTACCAGCACCACACCGGCCTTGCCGGTGGCGCGGGCGTAGCCGTCCGCCATATGGGTAGCAGCCTGCTCGTGACGAACCAGGATGTGCTCGACTTCCGGTTCTTTGAACAGTGCATCGTAAACATGAAGGAGAGCACCACCAGGGTACCCGTAGATGTGCTTAACGCCTTCGTCACGCAAGAAGCGGACGACCATTTCAGCGCCAGATAAAAGCTCCACGTTGTTCACCTCTAAAACGCCAGAATACCGTCCCTAGTGGACGGGTCTTAATAGGTTTACTGCCAAGCAGAGCATGAGCGAACGTCAGCACTGACTGAGCAAGTATTGGGAGCGCCCCAGAGTGTTGCGGGGTTTTCCCACCCAGCGCGAGGTAACGCGTTGCGGGGTGTAACAGGTCGGTGCGGGTGTGCACCTCATGATCTGCTTAGCGGGTCTGCTTCTGGCAGTCCCTCTACAGCGGAATCTGGATTCTTCTGATTCGGCGCCCACAAGTCAAGAAAAATTATTGCCAATTTTTCCGCAAGATGAATTTCTGCCACCACGAAAAACCGTGTCAGCAGCAGGAAAAATAAGATTTCCACAAAAAAGGGCCACAATCTGCGGCCCTTGAAGGAAAAAGAGAAGAAATCAGGCGGAAGGAGCGATCAATTGATCGAATGCTGCCAACAGACGCCGAAGCTCACGACTTTGCTCCGGGCGATCGACGAACACGGTTTCCGCCATTACCAGGATGCTCGAGGCATTGGGTAGCGGATGGCCAAGTTCGATGATGATCTTCATGCGGGGCAGAAAGATCCACTGCAGCCACTGCTCGAAGCTCAGCGTATCCACCGCGAACGGCACGGTGCTGGCCAATGCCTCATCGCTCGGCGGCTCGTCGCTCCACCAGCCCTGCACCTGCAACTCACGCTCGATGAGCAGCAGGTGGTCGGCGATATCGAGAATCCGTTGTTCCACCATCACCCGTTAACCCGTGCCTTTTGCCGCGCCAATGCCGCACCAGCGCTGTCGCCCTGCTTTTCACGGGCTTGGGCGATGGTGTTCCACAGTTCGGCTTGCAGGCTCGGACGACCGTTGGCGTAGCTCAGGCCACGACGCGCCAGCTGCTCGGCTTGGGCGGCATCGCCCTGGGACAGACGCACCTGGGCCAGACGGAACAGCACCTGCGGCTCACGCGGGGCAATGCGCTGGGCACGCTCCAGGCTGGAGGCAGCGCCATTGAAGTCGCCACTGCCCTGCTGCTGCTGGGCGGTAGTGAGCAATGCCAGCACCGGGCCGTCGAGCTGCTCGTCGGCCGACAGGCCACCCGCCGCACTGCTGCGCGGGATACCGGTCGGGGCGCTGGTAGCGCTGGAAGTACTGTTCATCGACGCGATGTCGAACGGCTCATCGGCAATCGGGTTGGGGTTGGTCGCGATCGGCGCGCTGCTGATCGGCCCGGTGCTGATCGGCCCGGTACTGATAGGGGAAGTGCTGATTGGCGCCGCCCCGGTCGCTGCCGGGAAAGTCTGGATAGGCGACGAACCTGCACCCTGCGGGATGACCACGGTCACACCGGAGTCTTCGGGCAACGATTGCGCCTGCGAGGTGCCACCGCTCATGCCAACCGCCGAACGGTTGGCAGTGATGCGCTCACTGTTGGACACGCGTGTGCTCGAGTCGACGACCGGGATATTGCCCCGCTGAACGCTGGAGCAACCCTGGAGCACAACCAGTGCCGTCACGGCAGGAAACCACCACTTTTTCACTTCACACCTCATCAATGCAGCCAGTGCTTAATTCATCCAGCCCTTGACCCAGTCCATGACCGACTCAACCGGATCCTGCTCGCCACCACAGGTCGCACCTGCGGGCGGCTCGCTTCCGCGAATATACGGCATCTGCACGGCTCCCGGACAGCTGCCGTCAGAACCTTGCCCGCTGTAGGGGTCGATCCAGGCCTGCACCACGTTGTCCGGTTGCGGCATGTCCAACGGCAGTGGGTCGGCCTTGCGCATGAAGCTGGTCCAGACCTGCAGGGCACCCGTGGCGCCGGTGAACGGCGTCTTGCCGTTATCGTCGCGGCCCAGCCAGACCACGGCCAGCAGGTCCTGGCTGAAGCCCGAGAACCAGCTGTCGCGCGAGTCGTTACTGGTGCCGGTCTTGCCGGCCAGGGTCAATGAACTTGGCAGTACGCTATAGACCGAACGGCCAGTACCTTCACGCATCACCCGCTGCATGGCGTTCTGCACCAGGTAGATAGAACCCGGGTCGAAAGTCTGCTGAATCTGGAACGGGTAGCGCTTGAGCGGTTCGCCTTCGGCCGTCAGCACGCTGCGAATACCGCGCATCGGGGTATTGAAACCACCGTTTGCGATGGTCTGGTACATGGTTGCCACCTGCATCGGCGACATGCCACCTGCGCCCAGCAACATCGACGGGAACGCAGGCCAGTCGACATTCACGCCCAGCCGCCCGATGGTCTTGATGACGTTCGGCACCCCGACTTCCAGGCCGATCTTGGCAGTCGACAGGTTGTAGGAGTTGGCCAGCCCCTGGTACAGGTAGATGGTGCCGTGGGGACGACGGTCGTAGTTCTGCGGTCGCCAGACCTGGCCATCGGCACCCTTGATCGAGAACGGCTCGTCCTGCACCCGGCTGGTCAGGGTGTACTTGGTCGGTTGCTCCAGCGCAGTCAGGTATACCGCCGGCTTGACCAGCGAGCCAATCGGACGCACCGCATCTATGGCACGGTTGAAGCCCGCAAAGCCTGACTGACGGCTACCGATCAGCGCCTGCACCTCACCGGTTTCCGGGTTGGTCACGACCATGGCCGATTCCACCTCGTCAGCGCCCTTGCGCCCGGCCAGGCGCTTGAAGGTCTCGCTCATCGCGGTCTCGGCCTTCATTTGCAGGATCGGGTCGAAGCTGGTGAAGATGCGCAGGCCTTCTTCGGTCAAGTCTTCGTCGCGGTAATCCTGGCGGAGCTGGCGTTTGACCAGATCGAGGAAGGCCGGGAACGAGCTGTCGGCCAGGCTGCCACGCTTGGTCACACCCAGCGGCATCTTCTTCGCCGCTTCAGCGACTTCCTTGCTCACCACGCCCTGTTCGGCCACCAAGTCGAGGACCAGGTTGCGACGGGCCAATGCACGCTCGGGGTAGCGACGCGGGTTGTAGTAGGACGGGCCCTTGACCATGCCCACCAACAAGGCGATTTGATGCAGCTTGAGCTCCGACAGCGGCTGGCTGAAGAAGAACTGGCTGGCCAAGCCGAAGCCATGCACGGCGCGCTGGCCATCCTGGCCGACAAACACCTCATTGAGGTACGCCTCGAGAATCTCGCGCTTGTCGTAATGCAGCTCCAGCAGCACAGCCATCATCGCTTCGGTCAGCTTACGGCTGAGGCTGCGCTCGCTACTGAGGTAGAAGTTCTTCACCAACTGCTGGGTCAGGGTGCTGCCGCCCTGGCGCATGGAGCCGGCTGCGGTGTTGACCCACATGGCCCGGGCGATGGACTTGGGCGATACACCAAAGTGACTGTAGAAATCGCGGTCTTCCGTGGCGACCAGGGTTTCTAGCAGGTACGGCGGCACCTGATCGATCTTGATCAGAATGCGGTCTTCGAGGTTCTTCGGGTAGATACCGCCGATCATCAGCGGCTCAAGGCGCACCACATCGAGCTTGCCGCCATTGGCGCCGGAAAGCCCCGCTACATAGTCACCGGAGAAACGCACGCGTACGAACTGCGCCGGTTCCATGCCCTCGTAGAACTGGAAGCCGCGGGTATTGAGGTCGACGTTGTTACCGTTCACCGCCGCCGCACCTGGGCCATTGGCGGCACTTTCACGCCGGTAGCCGAGCGCATCGAGTTCGGTGAGGAAGTCGTTCTTGCTCAGTTTCTGGCCGACGAACAGCTCCAGCGGCCGGGCATACACCTTGGCCGGGATGGTCCAGCGCTTGCCAGAGAACTTCTCCTGGACGACGGCATCGAGGTAAACCGCGAAGCCGGCGACGATCACCAGGCCGACCAGGCTGAGCTTCAAAGCCCAGCCCAGCCAGGCGCGGGAGCGGCTGTTCGGGCGTTTCTGGGGGGTACGGGGGTTTCGAGTTCGAGTCATGGCGGCGGATTATACGCACTTTGTTAAGGCTAGGCAGACGCCCTCTGGCGGTATGCAGGGACGGCACCATTGACCATAATGGCGCATTCGAATTCCCTGCCCCGGAAGGATTTCTCGTGAGCCAAGCCTTGATCAACGCCTTGCAGAACCCAGCCCTCTACCCTCATGCGGTGGATGGCTTCCAACTCATCGAGACGCATATCTCCTGGGTTCTGCTCACTGGCGAGTACGCCTACAAGGTCAAGAAACCGATGAACTTCGGCTTCCTCGACTTCACCAGCCTGGATCAGCGCCAGCATTTCTGTAACGAAGAACTGCGCCTGAACCAGCGCCTGACCGATGGTCTCTACCTTGAGGTCTTGCCGATCACCGGTACAGCCGAGGTGCCGCAAATCGGCGGCGATGGCCAGGCCATCGAATACGTCCTGAAAATGCGCCAGTTCCCGCAAGGCCAGATGCTCAACACCCTGCAGGCAAACGGCGAACTCAATGCCAGCCACATCGATCAGATGGCCCGGCAGATCGCCGAGTTCCACCTGCAGGCACCGAAAGTGCCGGTCGACCACCCGCTGGGCACCCCGGAAAGCGTGATGGCCCCGGTGGAGCAGAACTTCGAGCAGATCCGCCCGTTCCTCACCGACAAGGCCGACCTGCAACAACTGGATAACCTGCAGGCCTGGGCCCGCAGCAGCTTCGAGCGCCTGCACGGCCTGTTGCAGCAGCGCAAGGCCAATGGCTTCATCCGCGAATGCCACGGCGACATCCACCTGGGCAACGCCACCCTGATCGACGGCAAGGTGGTGATCTTCGACTGCATCGAGTTCAACGAGCCATTCCGCCTGACCGACGTCTACGCCGACGTCGGCTTCCTGGCCATGGACCTGGAAGACCGCGGCCTCAAGTGCCTGTCGCGCCGCTTCATCAGCCAATACCTGGAACTGACGGGCGATTACGCAGGCCTTGAGCTGCTCAACTTCTACAAGGCCTACCGTGCACTGGTCCGGGCCAAGGTCGCCTTGTTCAGCCTTTCGCCCGATGCCGATGGCGTTCAGCGCGCTACCACTCTGCGCACTTACCGCAACTACGCCAACCTGGCGGAAAGCTACAGCGCCATCCCCTCGCGCCTGCTGGCCATCACCCATGGGGTTTCGGCCGTGGGCAAGAGCCATGTCGCCATGCGCCTCGTCGAAGCCCTGGGAGCAGTCCGCGTTCGCTCGGACGTAGAGCGCAAGCGCCTGTTCGGTGAGCAGCAGGCAGCCCATGCCGGGCAGCAGAACTCCGGCATCTATGATCAGGACGCCAGCGTCGCAACCTACCAACGCCTGCATGAACTGGCGGCAACCATCCTGCGCGCCGGTTTCCCGGTTGTGCTCGATGCCACCTACCTCAAGCGCGAGCAGCGCCAGGCGGCAGCAGAGGTCGCCAGCCAGACCGGCGTGCCCTTCCTGATCCTCGACTGCCACGCCCCTGAGGCCGTCATCGCCAGCTGGCTGGAGCAGCGCCAGGCAGAAAACACCGACCCTTCGGACGCCACCCTGGAAGTGGTCAAGGCGCAACAGGCCAGCCGCGAGCCTCTGGACTCTCAAGAGCTGGTGCAGAGCACCCGGGTTGATACCCAGGACGCCAGCAGCATGGACCAGGTGATCGACCAGATCCGCCAACGCCTGCCAGGCCTGTAAGCCTTCAAGGCGTGAAGCAGTCGACAATTCGCGCCTGAAGTTCGGCGCCTCCAAAGTGATGGCATTACAATATCATCACAACCACAAGGAGGCGCCGTCATGAACCAGCCCCGCCAACTGGACAGTGCCCTGTATGCACTGATCCGCGATGAAAAGATCGCCGCATTCAACCGCGAGAAGCCCGCAGAGGGCCTGATCGACTTTCGCGGCGGAGATTTCCGCGGTTTGGACCTGCGCGAGCTGGACACCCGTGGCATCGACTTCACTGACGCCTACTTCCGCGCCGCCGACCTGCGCGGGCTGGACCTGCGCGACAACGGTCTGGAAGGCGCGAGCATCGCCTACGCCCAGATCTCTGGCACGTATTTTCCGTCGGAACTCAGCGCGGACGAAATTCTCATGTCAGCCAAGTTCGGCACGCGCATGCGCTATCGACCGAAAGCCTGAATCACCACTGGGGCTGGCGACAGCCCCAACTTTCGGGCATCTCGTCGGCCCCGATGGCAAAAGGCCGCGCATTTGCGAACCCCCGCTACACTCCTTTCTGACCTGCTCGCGATTTATCCCACAAGACCCGTTCAGCCATCGCAAGGAGGCTCGATGAACGATGAATTGCAGCATCTGAAGAATCTTGGCAAGACCTCCGCGCAGTGGTTGCATGCGGCCGGTATCCACAGTGCATCGGACTTGCGCCGCCTTGGCGCGGTGGGTGCGTACCAGGCCGTGAAAACGCGAGGATTCCGGGCATCGAAGGTGCTGTTGTACGCCATTGAAGGCGCACTCCTGGACATGCATTGGAACGATTTGCCGGCCGAGCGCAAGCAAGCGCTCAATCAACAACTGGATGCAAAATGCCCTGCGCAGAAAAATGCAAAATAAACGCACAAAGGGGATTGACTGTTAAATGAGAATCGTTATGATTATCACAACTGGTCGCGAGACTGGTTGGATAAACTGAAAGCCCCTGGTTCGGACTCTCAGATTATCTCCTCATCAGGCTAATCACGGTTATTGACCCGGCAATTTGCCGGGTCTTTTTTTGCCTGCGCACCAGACCACAACCGCCCATCGTTACCGGCGCAACGTAGCGCAGTAGTCCTGCTCAGGTACCGCGGCGGTGTACCACACGTAGTCGGCCATGCCGGCCGCCAGCGGCTCGCCCACCTCAGCCAGGATCAACACCTTGGTTTCCCCCCTCGCCCCCAGATCGGCCAGGTGCAATGGCACCCCCAGGTCCTTGCGTGCGTGATAGGCACCGGTCAGCAACATCGCAGGCTGCGGCGCACCGTTGAGTCGTTCGGCGATACGACGGTCGCGCTGCTGCTGAACAGCCAGCATCGCTGGCAGCTGGCTTTCCGGCAACAGCCCACAATGCCCTTCCCGCACCTGCTCGAGCAGCGCAGCCTTCACTGCCGGGCTGTTGGAGCGCGTGCCAGGCAATGGCTGCGGTTGGCGGTAGGCCTGGCGCATCTGCTCGGGCGAAAGGTTGGCCGCCAGCAAGGGAACATGCGCCTGCAAAGCCTCGCGTACGATTGGCCCGTACAAATCCCAGTCCCAGCCATCTTCCCAGGCCAATGCTTTCGCCAGGTCCTGAGGCAGTTGCGCTTGCTGCTGCACCGCATCAACCCGTGGTTGCTGGTCCGGTTGCAGCATCTCCAGCAACAGGCTGCCCTGGGGGCGCTGGGTCTGGACGGCGCGCAGCAGCCATAACTGCAGGGCGTGGTGGTCAGGGTTGTCGTGCTTCTCGCCCACGATCACACGCGGTGCGTCAGCCAGGCGCTGAACCAGTTGCTCGGGGCTGATCAACTGGCCGCTGGCCAGGTCGCGGATCTGCCCCAGCTGCGCACTGTCGCGCCCTTCACTGCTCTGCCAGGTGGGTAGCGCTGGCAGGCTGGCCTGGCACCCTCCCAACGCCAGCATCAGACAAAGCGAAACACCGGACAGCCATGGATGACGCATGCACAGAGCCTCCTAGCGAGTGATGATCAACGGGTGGCCCCGTTCCGGGTGTTCCTGCACGAGTACATCAATGCCGAACACCACCTTGAGCGCACCGGGTGTCAGCACCGCTTGCGGCTCGGCAAGCGCATGGCAGCGGCCCTGCTCCAGTAGCAGGATGCGATCACAATAGCGCGCCGCCAGGTTGAGGTCATGCAGGATCACCAGCACCGCAGCGCCGCGCTCGGCGAATGTGCGCACCGCTTGCAGCGTGGTGTGCTGGTGCAGTGGGTCGAGCATCGACGTCGGCTCGTCGAGCAGCAGCGTGGTTCCCGCTTCACCTGGCCATAACTGGGCCAAGACTCGCGCTAGATGAACCCGCTGACGCTCGCCCCCGGACAACGCCAGGTAACTGCGCTCGACCAGATGCCAGGCATCTGCCGCCCGCAACGCCGCTTCGACGATTTCCCGATCACGTTGCTGGCCGCTGGCGTGTGGCAAGCGCCCCATGCCAACCACCTCGTCCACGCGAAAGGCAAAACCCAGGCCCGACACCTGAGGCAACACCGCCAGACGCCGCGCCCGCTCCTGCCCCGCCCACGCGCTTAGCGCCCGCCCCCGTAGTGTCACCCGCCCCTGGCTTGGCGCCAGCTCGCCGCACAGCACGCCCAGCAGGCTGCTTTTGCCAGCACCGTTCGGGCCAAGCACACCGAGCACCTGGCCAGGTATCACGCTCAGGTGAATATCGCGTAACACTTCGTTGGCCCCACGCTGCAGATGCACGCCTTCGACTTCCAGCATCAGTGGCGCCCCCGAACCAGTAGAAATAGAAAGAACGGCGCACCGATAAACGCAGTGACAATACCAATTGGCAGTTCGGCAGGCGCCAATGCCAGGCGGGCGACCAGGTCAGCAAACAGCAACAGTGCCGCACCCGCCAACAGCGAGGCGGGCAGCAAGACACGATGATCAGGCCCGGCCAGCTGCCGCACCAAATGCGGTACCACCAGGCCAACGAAGCCGATCAGGCCAGCTGCTGCAACCGCAGCGCCGACCCCAAGCGCCGTGCAGATCACCAACTCGCGCTTGAGCCGCTCTACTTCGATGCCCAGATGCCGAGCCTCCGACTCCCCCAGCAGCAAGGCATTCAACGCCTGAGCCCGGCGCGGCAGCCACAGCGCGACAGCCGCCGCCACCAGCAACAGCGGCCACAGCCGCTCATAGCCGGCCCCGTTGAGGCTGCCCAGGTTCCAGAAGGTCAGCGCACGCAACGTGGCGTCATCGGCCAAGTAGCTGAACAGGCCCACCGCCGCCCCACCCAATGCGGTCATGGCAACGCCCGCCAATAGCATGGTGGCAACATTGGTTTGGCCATCTCGCCGCCCGAGCCGGTACACCAGCGCGGTGACTCCCAGCCCGCCAACGAAGGCACAGACAGACAGCAGATAAGGTGCAAGTGCCTCTGGCATGCCGCCCAGCCAGTTCCCACCTACGATCGCAACGGCTGCACCAACCGCCGCCCCGCTGGCCACCCCCACCAGCCCGGGGTCGGCCAACGGGTTACGAAACAAGCCCTGCATGGCCACGCCAGACAGCGCCAGCACTGCCCCCACGGCAAGGCCAAGCAAGGTACGTGGCAGGCGGATCTGGCCAAGGATCATTTCGGCCTGCTCCAGTCCCTCCCCCGCGATGGGCAGCCCGATCAGCCTGAGGCCAGCGCGCAGTGTGTCGAACAGCGGCAGGCTGACAGGCCCCAAGGCCAGCGAAAGCCAGATCGCCAGCACGCACAACACACCCAGGCAGATGAACAGCGTGCGCGGCTGAGTCCGCTGCTTCATTGGGCCTTGCTGTCCTTGGCCAAGGGGTAGAACACCTGCGCCAAGTCCTGCAGAGTGGCGGGCAGGCGCGGCCCCAGGCCCCCTACCAACAAGGTCGGGTCGAGCGAAACCAGCCGTTTGTCACGTACCGCCCGGGATGCGGCCAACGCCGGGTTTTCCTTGAGCAGGGCCTGCAACGCCTGTTCGCCACTCAGGGCGCGGTCGGAGAACACCACGACATCCGGGTCCAATGCAGCCAATGCTTCGACGGAAAAATTCTTGTAACCCTGATGCTCGGCAAGGTTACGCCCTCCGGCCTGGCGCAACACCCAGTCACCCGAGGTGCCCTGCCCGGCAATCAGCGGCTTGGCGCCCGCATGGCCAACCAACAGCAAAACGCCTGGCGCCTTTTGGCTGGCCTGGGCTTGTTGGACCTTCGCCTGCAGCGCTGCAAGCTGCTGGTGATAGTCTGCGGTCAATTCAGAGGCCTTCTGCTGTGCCCCGAGCAATTTGCCCAAGTGCCTGAGGTTTTCATCCACGGCAGCCAGTTCGGCCTTGCCGGAGAACAGTTCAACCTGTACGCCTGCCTTGCGGATTTGCGCCAGCACCGGCGGCGGCCCCATTTCTTCGGTGCCGACCAGCACATCCGGACGCAGGCTGAGGATGCCTTCGGCCGACAGTTGCCGCTGATAGCCGATGCTCGGCAAGGCTTTCAGCGACTCGGGATGCTGACTGGTGGTATCGACACCAACCAGACGCTGCTGGCCACCCAGCACACTGATCCATTCACTCAGGGAACCCCCGGCGCTGACCCAGCGCTGCGGCAAATCGGTGGCCAGGGCCTGGCTTGAAAGCACAAGGTTTGTGCACAAGGCGATCAGGGCTGCGAAACGGCGCATCATCGAATTCCTTCTGAAGGCGGGCCACGCGCCTTGTGGCGGGCGGCGGAACTGCGCACCATAGGCAGACTGGCGCAGCGAGTGCCGGCAATTTGATAATTATTCGCATTAAAGCGTCAAGCCATGACGTTGTTACATGGAACTACCCTGCCATGCACTTCCTTTGTACCTCTCACGGGCTACTCGAAGGCCAAAGCCGCGCCTTCAGCGTAGACGGCACCGCAGTGTTCGGCGTTCGCCGCCGGGGCCATGTGTACCTGTACCGTAACCGCTGCCCGCACCGCGGCATCCCCTTGAACTGGGCAGAGGACAGCTTTCTCGATGACAGCGCCAGCCTGATCCACTGCGCCCATCACGGCGCCTTGTTTCTGATCGAAAGTGGCGAATGCGTGGCCGGCCCCTGCGAGGGCGAGGCATTGGAGAGCCTGGGCTGCCAGGAAGACAGCCAGGGCATCTGGCTTACGGATTGAGCAGCACCGGCAATGGGCGGTCGATGACGATCTGTTCGGCGTCCAGACGGGCGCCGTAGGCCAGCACCTCGACCCCATCGGCCACGGCTGCACGCAGGGCATTGGCGTAGGCCACATCGATTTCCTCGGCGGGGCGCACAGCCTCCACGCCAGAGAGGTTGACGCAGTACAGCTGCACCGCCCTCACCCCTTGCCGGGCCAGAGCAGCCAACTCACGCAGGTGCTTGGCGCCACGCTGGGTCACGGCATCGGGGAAGGCCGCGACAGAGGTGTCCGGGTAGCCCAGGGTCACACTCTTGACCTCGACGTAGGCCGGGCCATCGGCGAACTCCAGGCGAAAATCCACGCGGCTGCGCTCTTCGCCGTACGCCACCTCGCGCTTGAGTGCGGTGAAGCCGGCCAACTCATGGATTACGCCCGCCCGCAACGCTTCTTCAACCAGTGCATTGGCCCGACCGGTGTTGACGCAGGCCAGGCGCCCTTGGGGCGTCTCACTGATCTCCCAGGTGCCGGGCAGCTTGCGCTTGGGGTCGTTGGAACGGCTGAACCAGACCTGCCCGCCTTCACGCATGCAATTGAGCATGGAGCCGGTATTGGGGCAGTGAATCGTCAGTTGCTCGCCGCTGGCCAGTTCGATGTCGGCCAGAAAACGCTTGTAGCGGCGCAGCAGGCGCCCTTGTTCGAGTGCAGGAGAAAAGCGCATCAGCCTTGCCAGCTCCGCAAGCCACGCTCAATGCGCTGGACCGCCTCTTCCAGACGCGGCAGGCTCTGGGTATAGGCGAAGCGCACGTGGTGACCGGCCAGGTGGCGACCAAAATCCAGGCCCGGGGTAAAGGCCAGGTGCTCGGTCTCCAGGAAATGCCGGCAGAAGGCGAAGGCATCGCCGCCAAAAGCGCTGATATCGGCATAAAGATAGAAAGCACCCTGCGGCTCAACGGCAATCCGGAAGCCCAGTTCGCGCAGTGCCGGCAACAGGTAGTCGCGGCGACGGGCGAACTCTGCGCGGCGCTCCTCGAGAATTGCCAGTGTCTCGGGTTGGAAGCACGCCAATGCAGCATGCTGGGCCATGCTTGGCGCACTGATGTACAGGTTCTGCGCCAGTTTCTCCAGGTCAGCCACGGCACTCGGCGGCGCAACCAGCCAGCCCAGACGCCATCCGGTCATGCCGAAATACTTGGAAAAACTATTCAGGACAAACGCGTCGTCGTCGACTTCCAGCACGCTAGGGGCGTCCATGCCGTAGGTCAGGCCGTGGTAGATCTCGTCCACCACCAGATGGCCATGGTGCTCACGGGTGGCCTTGGACAGGCTGGCCAGCTCGTCACGGTTCAGCACAGTGCCGGTCGGGTTGGCCGGCGATGCGACCAGGGCGCCGACGGTGTCCTTGTCCCAATAACGCTCTACTAGATCGGCAGTCAGCTGGTAATTGACGTCCGGCCCTACCGGAACCAGTTGCGCACCACCCTCGACCAGGCGCAGGAAGTGGCGGTTGCAGGGGTAGCCAGGGTCAGCCAACAACCAGTGCTTGCCCGGGTCCACCAACAGGCTGCTGGCCAGCAGCAGCGCGCCCGAACCGCCTGGCGTGATCAGGATGCGCTCCGGGTCGACCGTGACGCTGTAGCGCTGGTGGTAAAAGCCGGCAATGGCCTCACGCAACTCAGGCAAGCCACGGGCGGCGGTGTAACGGGTATGGCCAGCTGCCAGCGCTGCCTGGCCGGCTGCGACGATGGGCGCGGCGGTGGTGAAGTCGGGTTCACCGATTTCCAGGTGGATTACATCGTGCCCCGCGGCCTGCAACTCGTTGGCCCGCGCCAGCAACGCCATGACATGAAAGGGTTCGATGGCGCGACTGCGCGCACTGTGGGTAAGGGCCATGACCTTCTCTCAATTGGGTCTAAACTGTGGATTCTACCTCTGTGCAGCACCGAACGTACGGCTTGCGCCGCTGTCAACCGCTAGGATCGGGCGGGGTAGCGCACCCCCGATCTATCTGGTAAGTTCGGCGGCTCGCAGTCGCAGGGCCGGCGGGTGCCGGAGATGGAGCAGCCTGCGCATTGGATCAGATGAGTGAGAGGCGGTCTATTCATGTCCACCGTAGAAAAGCAAAAAGTCCAGACCATGTACGGTGTCGAGCCTTACGTAGAGACCAAAGGTGAAACGTACATGGGCGAGCCCATGAAAAAGCACTTCACCAAGCTGCTCAATGCCTGGAAAGGCGAGCTGATGGTCAGTGTGGATCGCACCGTGGACCACATGAAGGACGAAGCAGCCAACTTCCCCGACCCGGCCGACCGCGCCAGCCAGGAAGAAGAATTCGCCCTGGAGCTGCGTAACCGCGATCGCGAGCGCAAGTTGATCAAGAAAATCGACAAGACCCTCGACAAGATCAAAGACGACGAGTACGGCTGGTGCGACTCCTGTGGCATCGAGATCGGCCTGCGTCGTTTGGAAGCCCGTCCGACCGCCGACCTGTGCTTCGACTGCAAGGAAATCGCTGAGAAGAAGGAAAAGACCGTCGGCAAAGGCTGATTCTTTTCCCATCCGAACGGGGCGCATCATGCGCCCCGTTTTCATTTATACGACCTGTACGGCCCATGAAAGACTCCCGCTACATCGGACGCTTCGCCCCCACCCCCAGCGGCTTCCTGCACTTTGGCTCGCTGGTCGCCGCCCTCGCCTCCTGGCTCGACGCCCGCGCCGTCGATGGCCGCTGGCTGCTGCGCATGGAAGACACCGACCCGCCCCGGGAAATGCCAGGTGCCCGCGACGCAATCCTGCAGACGTTGGAACGCTACGGGCTGGAATGGGATGGCGAGGTGGTGTTCCAGAGCCAACGCCATGATGCCTACGCCGCCGTGGTCGACCGCCTGTTCAACATGGGCCTGGCCTACGCCTGCACCTGTTCACGCAAGCAACTGGAAAGCTACAACGGCATCTACCCAGGTTTGTGCCGTAACGCAGGGCATGGGCGCGAGGGCGCGGCGATTCGGCTGCGGGTGCCCGAGCTCATCTACCGCTTCACTGACCGGGTACAAGGTGAGTTCCAGCAGCATCTGGGTCGTGACGTGGGTGACTTCGTCATCCAGCGCCGCGATGGGCTTTACGCCTATCAGCTGGCAGTGGTGCTGGACGATGCCTGGCAGGGCGTTACCGACATCGTGCGGGGCGCCGACCTGCTCGACAACACACCGCGCCAGTTGTACCTGCAGGAGTTGCTGGGGTTTTCCCAACCGCGTTACCTGCATATCCCGCTCATCGTGCAGCCAGACGGGCATAAGCTGGGCAAGTCGTACCGCTCGCCGCCGCTCGAGGCGGACCAGGCGACGCCATTGTTGTTGAGGGCGTTGCGGGCGTTGGGGCAGCAAACCGACCCTGAGCTGGAGCGGGCAAGCCCGGCCGAGGTTTTGGCGGTGGCCCGGCAACAATGGAAGCCGGAGGCGATTGCGCGGCGAACCACGGTGCAAGAGGCTGATTTGCGCTGAGGCCGTTGCGGACCTATCGCCGGCAAGCCGGCTCCTACAGGAGCTGCAGTGATCTCAGGATCGTCGCAGCCCATGTGGGAGCCGGCTTGCCGGCGATAGGGCCGCAAAAAACACCACAACTCAAAAAATCAAAAGCCCAATAAATTCAACCCCTTGGCGAACACCCCCTTCTACCGCTAGCATCGCCCCAGCCATTTGCGCCAATAATAAGTCCAAGCCCGCAGCGCCCAACCATCGAGGCCAGCATGTACATCTATCGTTTGGTCCTGCTTCTGGTCGTGGGGATCTACCTGTTCTCCCCGGCCATCATGGACTGGTGGATCGAACCGACCGGTGCCTGGTACCGCCCTTACCTGCTCTGGCTGATCCTGATCGTCGTCACCTTCATCCTGCAGAGCCAACGAGATGCCGATGAGCTTTAGCCTGACCCAGATGATCCTGATCAGCGCCGCGTACCTTCTGGTGCTGTTCGGCGTGGCCTGGATCAGCGAGCGAGGGCTGATTCCCCGCTCCATCATCCGCCACCCCCTGACCTACACCCTGTCGCTGGGCGTATACGCCAGCGCCTGGGCCTTCTACGGCTCGGTGGGCCTGGCTTACCAGTACGGCTATGGCTTCCTGGCGTGTTACCTGGGGGTGTCCGGCGCGTTCCTGCTCGCACCGGTGCTGCTCTACCCGATTCTAAAGATCACCCGCACCTACCAGCTGTCATCGCTGGCCGACTTGCTGGCATTCCGTTTCCGCAGTACCTGGGCCGGCGCACTGACCACGGTGATCATGCTGATCGGTGTATTGCCGTTGCTGGCCCTGCAGATCCAGGCGGTCGCAGACTCGATCAGCATTCTCACCGGAGAGCCGGTCAAGGCACGGGTAGCATTCGCCTTCTGCGCGCTGATCATTCTGTTCACCATTTTCTTCGGCTCGCGCCACATAGCCACCCGGGAAAAACACGAAGGGCTGGTGTTCGCCATCGCCTTTGAATCGGTGATCAAGCTGCTGGCTCTGGGCGGCATCGGTTTGTACGCCCTGTATGGCGTGTTCGGAGGCCCGCACCAGCTCGAGGTGTGGCTGCTGCAGAACCAGACGGCCCTCGCGGCGCTGCATACGCCGCTGCAGGAAGGGCCATGGCGCACCCTGCTGCTGGTGTTCTTCGCCTCGGCCATCGTCATGCCGCACATGTACCACATGGCCTTCACCGAGAACCTCAACCCGCGCTCGCTGGTCAGCGCCAGCTGGGGCCTGCCACTGTTCCTGCTGCTGATGAGCCTGGCGGTGCCACTGGTGCTCTGGGCCGGTTTGCGCCTGGGCGCCAGCACCAACCCTGAGTACTTCACCCTGGGCCTGGGGATCGCCGCCGGCAACCCGGCACTGGCATTGCTGGCCTATGTCGGCGGGTTGTCGGCCGCCAGCGGCCTGATCATCGTCACCACCCTGGCACTGTCGGGCATGGCGCTCAATCACCTGGTGCTGCCGCTCTACCAGCCACCGGCCGAAGGCAATATCTACCGTTGGTTGAAATGGACCCGTCGTGCGCTCATCGTGGCCATCATCACCGCCGGCTTCATGTTCTACCTTACCCAGAACAACCACCAGAGCCTGGCCAACCTCGGCATCGTCGCCTTCGTCGCCACCTTGCAGTTCCTGCCCGGCGTGCTGTCGGTGCTGTACTGGCCGACCGCCAATCGCCGCGGCTTCATCGCCGGTCTGCTGGCGGGCACCCTGGTGTGGATGGTGACAATGCTGTTGCCGCTACTGGGCAACCTGCAGGGCTTCTACATTCCGCTGCTGGACATGATCTACGTGCTGGACGACACCAGCTGGCACATGGCGGCCATCGCCTCGCTGGCGGCCAACGTGTTGTTGTTCACCCTGATCTCGCTGTTCACCAACGCCAGCAGCGAAGAAGCCAGTGCCGCCGAAGCCTGCGCGGTAGACAACGTACGCCGCCCGCAACGCCGCGAACTGCATGCTGCCTCGCCCCAGGAGTTCGCCACCCAGCTGGCCAAACCCCTGGGCGCCAAAGCCGCGCAGAAGGAAGTCGAGCAGGCTCTGCGCGATCTCTACCTGCCTTTCGATGAGCGCCGCCCGTACGCCCTGCGCCGCCTGCGTGACCGCATCGAAGCGAACCTGTCGGGCTTGATGGGCCCCAGCGTGGCCCAGGACATGGTCGAGACCTTCCTGCCCTACAAGTCCGGCAACGAGAACTATGTCACCGAAGACATCCACTTCATCGAAAGCCGCCTGGAAGACTACCACTCGCGCCTGACCGGCCTGGCCGCCGAACTCGATGCCCTGCGTCGTTACCACCGCCAGACCCTGCAAGAGCTGCCCATGGGCGTCTGTTCGCTGGCCAAGGACCAGGAAATCCTGATGTGGAACAAAGCCATGGAAGAGCTCACCGGCATTGCCGCCAAGCATGTGGTGGGCTCGCGCCTGGTCACCATCGGCGAGCCCTGGCGTGGCCTGCTGCAAGGCTTCATCAATGTGCCCGACGAACACCTGCACAAGCAGCGCCTGGCTCTGGACGGCCAACCCCGCTGGCTGAACCTGCACAAGGCGGCCATCGACGAGCCGCTGGCCCCAGGTAACAGTGGCCTGGTGCTGCTGGTCGAGGACCTCACCGAGACCCAGGCGCTGGAAGACAAGCTGGTGCACTCCGAGCGACTGGCCAGCATCGGCCGCCTGGCTGCTGGCGTGGCCCACGAAATCGGCAACCCGATCACCGGCATCGCTTGCCTGGCGCAGAATCTGCGCGAAGAGCGCGAAGGTGACGGCGAAATCATCGAGCTGTCGAGCCAGATCCTCGAACAGACCAAACGCGTGTCGCGCATCGTCCAGTCGCTGATGAGCTTCGCCCACGCCGGTGGCAGCCACCAGAACAGCGAAGAACCGGTGTGCCTGGCTGAAGTGGCCCAGGATGCCATTGGTCTGCTGGCGTTGAACAGGCGCAACTTCGAAGTACAGTTCTTCAACCTCTGCGACCCGGACCACTGGGCAGAGGGCGACCCGCAGCGCCTGGCCCAGGTGCTGATCAATCTGCTGTCCAACGCCCGCGATGCCTCGCCACCCGGAAGCGCAGTGCGTGTGCGCAGCGAAGTCAGCGAACATACCGTCGACCTGATCGTCGAGGATGAAGGCAGCGGGATCCCGAAAAACATCATGGACCGCTTGTTCGAACCGTTCTTCACTACCAAGGACCCTGGCGAGGGAACCGGACTGGGGCTCGCTCTGGTCTATTCCATCGTGGAAGAGCATTATGGGCAAATCACCATCGACAGCCCGGCCGACATCGAACGGCAACGTGGCACCCGGATCCGCGTGACCCTGCCCCGGCATGTCGTAGCGACGTCCCCTGAAATTCGAGACCGTCGAGAGAATTGAATCAATGCCGCACATTCTGATCGTCGAAGACGAAACCATCATCCGCTCGGCCCTGCGTCGATTGCTCGAACGCAACCAGTACCAGGTCAGCGAAGCCGGCTCGGTGCAGGAAGCCCAGGAACGCTTCAGCATTGCCACCTTCGACCTGATCGTCAGCGACCTGCGCCTGCCCGGTGCGCCAGGCACCGAGCTGATCAAGCTCGGCCAGGGCACACCCGTGCTGATCATGACCAGCTATGCCAGCCTGCGCTCGGCAGTGGACTCGATGAAAATGGGCGCGGTGGACTACATCGCCAAGCCATTCGACCACGACGAAATGCTCCAGGCCGTAGCCCGCATTCTGCGTGACCGGCAGAACGCACCCGCCGCAGCCCCTGTCACCGCCGAACCGCGCACCAATGGCAAAGCACCGCTGGCCGACAAAGGCGGCGTGGCACCGGCGAATGGTGAAATCGGCATTATCGGTTCCTGCCCGCCGATGCAGGATATGTACAGCAAGATCCGCAAGGTCGCGCCAACCGACTCCAACGTTCTCATTCAGGGTGAGTCGGGGACAGGTAAAGAGCTGGTGGCTCGCGCCCTGCACAACCTGTCGCGCCGGGCCAAGGCACCGATGATTTCGGTGAACTGCGCGGCTATTCCCGAGACCCTGATCGAGTCCGAACTGTTCGGCCACGAAAAAGGCGCCTTTACCGGTGCGAACGCGGGCCGGGCGGGGTTGGTGGAAGCGGCCGACGGCGGCACCCTGTTCCTCGACGAAATCGGCGAATTGCCGCTGGAAGCTCAGGCACGCCTGCTGCGCGTGCTGCAGGAAGGTGAAATTCGCCGGGTCGGCTCGGTGCAGTCGCAGAAGGTCGATGTGCGCCTGATCGCGGCGACCCACCGTGACCTGAAAAACCTGGCCAAGGCCGGGCAGTTCCGTGAAGACCTTTATTACCGCCTGCACGTCATAGCCCTGAAGCTACCCGCCCTGCGCGAGCGTGGCAGTGACGTCAACGAAATCGCCAACGCCTTCCTGGCGCGCCAGAGCGCACGCATCGGCCGTGACGACCTGCGTTTCTCGACGGAAGCAGAGCAAGCGATCCGCCACTACAGCTGGCCAGGTAACGTGCGCGAGCTGGAAAACGCCGTGGAGCGAGCAGTGATTCTGAGCGAGAGCCCAGAAATTTCCGCCGAGCTGCTGGGAATCGACATCGAGTTGAGCGACCTGGACGACGATATTCTTGACGACACGCCGCTCATTGCCGGCAGCAGCGCCAACAACGCCAGCCATGAACCCACCGAGGACCTGTCACTGGAGGACTATTTCCAGCACTTCGTCCTCGAGCATCAGGACCACATGACCGAAACTGAGCTGGCCCGCAAGCTAGGCGTGAGCCGCAAGTGCCTGTGGGAACGCCGCCAGCGCCTGGGCATTCCGCGGCGCAAGAGCAACGCCACCAGCGAATGACCCCATACCTCATCGCCGGCAAGCCAGCTCCCACAAGGACCGCAGCGATCCCAGGATCACCGCATTACCTGTAGGAGCCGGCTTGCCGGCGATGGGGCCTGAGAGAACACCGCACACCTCAGGTAACACATCAGTCCCCGCAAAAATCTGTTACCCACGCTGCTCCGGCGTAACAGTCCCCGAGGCGTACGGTAACGAAATTTCTACATTTTCAGCCCGCACGCTCCTGCCAAATCTCTCCAAACCCTTGATTTCATTGAGTTTCCAAAAGTTGGCACGGCACCTGCTATATGTTTGGTACAAGAACAATAACAAGCACTGCAACTCAGAATAAGAACAAGACGAAACGGCTCACGCACAATAAAAACAAGACGGCGGAGGCGCAGCTAACTGATTCTTTTGGAGAGGATGCGTGTTTGGGGCTTGCCCCACGACCAGGCAGAGAACAACAAAAACTGCACTAAAAAGCAGCGCCTGAACTGGTTGGATCGATTGATCAACGTGACATCAGCGTTCAAAGCAATCCGTTTGCTCTTAACCCCTGGATTGGGGGTCGTCCACAAGCTTCGAGATTTGTGGACAGGGCGCTCAACAAAAACAAGAAGCCCAGCAGAAAAACAATAAGAGCACGCAACGACTTCTTGGGGAGCTTAGGCTCCCCTTGTCGTTTCTCCCCTTCCAGCAGGCTTCCTGCTACCGCCTACACCATTCCCCGAGTAAATGCTAGAATCCCCGCCCATCATGCGGCCATTCTCCTATTCTTGGCCGAACATTCCTTCAAACAGTGCATCCCATGCTGAAGAAGCTGTTCCAGTCGTTCCGCCCGCCCGTACCGGGTCAGCACCACAGGCGCACCACGCCTGAGGTGATCAACAAGAGCCAACATTCGCTGCAACGCCACCAGTTCAGCCGCCATGCGGTGAATATCGTCGAGCGCTTGCAGAGTGCGGGCTACCAGGCATACCTGGTCGGTGGCTGTGTCCGCGACCTGATGCTGGGCATCACGCCGAAGGACTTCGACGTCGCCACCAGCGCCACGCCCGAACAGGTCCGCGCGGAGTTTCGCAATGCGCGCATCATTGGCCGCCGCTTCAAGCTGGTCCATGTGCATTTCGGCCGCGAGATCATTGAAGTCGCCACCTTCCGCGCCCCTCACTCCGAAGACGACCAGGGCGACAGCCACCGTTCGTCGCACAATGCCAGTGGTCGCATCCTGCGCGACAACGTGTACGGCACGCTGGAAGAGGACGCCCAACGTCGCGACTTCACCATCAATGCCCTTTACTACGACCCGGTCAGTGAGCGCATCCTCGATTACGCCAACGGTGTGCACGACGTCCGCAACCGCTTGTTGCGCTTGATCGGCGACCCGACCCACCGCTACCAGGAAGACCCGGTGCGCATGCTGCGCGCAGTGCGTTTCGCCGCCAAGCTCGACTTTGGCATCGAGAAGCACACCTTCCAGCCGATTCGCGAACTGGCCCCGCTGCTGCGTGACATTCCGCCAGCACGCCTGTTCGAGGAAACCCTCAAGCTGTTCCTGTCCGGCCAGGGCGCCATCGCCTTCGAGATGCTGGTCGACCTGAACCTGTTCGAGCCGTTGTTCCCGGCCAGCGCCCATGCCCTGGAAGAGCGACCGACCTACACCCACACCCTGATCAGCCAGGCACTGAACAACACCGACCTGCGAGTCAAGCAAGGCAAGCCGGTAACACCGGCCTTCCTGTTCGCCGCCCTGCTCTGGCCGGCCCTGCCGAGCCGCGTTCTGCACCTGCAGAACCAGGGTGTGCCGCCGATCCCGGCCATGAACGGTGCAGCCCACGACCTGATCGCCGAACAGTGCGCACGCATTGCCATCCCGAAACGCTTCACGCTGCCGATCCGCGAAATCTGGGACATGCAGGAACGCCTGCCACGTCGCAGCGGCAAACGTGCCGACGTGCTGCTCGACAACCCGCGCTTCCGTGCCGGTTACGACTTCCTGCTGCTGCGTGAAAGCGCAGGCGAGGAAACCGACGACCTCGGCCAGTGGTGGACCGACTACCAGGACGCCAATGACAGCGAGCGCCGCGAGATGATCCGCGAGTTGGGCAGCCGCGACGAAGGTACCGGTGCCGGCCCACGCAAGCGCAAACGCAGTGGCAGCAAGCGCAAGCGCAGCGGCGACGAGGAGTTCGATTGAACGCCCGCGCCTACATCGGTCTGGGTAGCAACCTGGACGAACCTGCCGAGCAACTGCGCAGTGCCTTGCAGTCGCTCGACCAGGTCGAAGGCTCGCGCCTTGTCGCCGCCTCCGCCCTGTACACCAGCGAGTCGCTGCTGCCCGGCCAACCGCGCTACACCAACGCCGTGGCCGCCCTCGACACGGTGCTCGAACCGCTGGCCCTGCTCGATGCCCTGCAGGCCATCGAAAATGGCCAGGGCCGTGTGCGCAAGGAACGCTGGGGCCCGCGTACGCTTGACCTCGACATCCTGCTGTTCGGCGACCATGTGCTCGACGTACCACGCCTCAAAGTCCCGCACTACCACATGCATGCGCGCCCCTTCGTGCTGTACCCGCTGGCCGAGCTGGTTCCGGCAGATTTCTGCCTGGCCGATGGCCGCGCCCTCTCGCAGTTACTCGAAGACTGCCCGTTCGTCGGCCTGGAACGCCTGTAATCCGGGCGTTCCAGACCTAGGTAACGCCAGTAACACCCTAATCGTAACAATGCGGTAACAGGGTGATTGACTTCCCCCACCTCGCTCACGACTATAGGCGTCCCGTGTGGCACCAAAATGCCGCATACCCGTATCTAGGCCCGGACGGACCTGTGCCCGAACATCACAAGCGATGATGTGCCGCTCCGGAAGATGACTCAACGTGTTGGTCGCAGTCGTTTTTCAAAGCGCCTGAACGAGGATTTTCCTAAATGCCTGAAGTAACCCTGACCACCCTGCATGGCCTGAAGGCCAAGGGTGAAAAAATCACCATGCTGACCTGCTACGACGCCACCTTCGCCAAGGTGGCCAGCCAGGCCGGCGTAGAAGTGTTGCTGGTGGGCGACTCCCTGGGGATGGTCCTGCAAGGCCATGACAGCACGCTGCCCGTCAGCACCGACGAAATGGCTTATCACACCGCCTGCGTCAAACGCGGCAACGAGGGTGCCCTGATCCTGGCCGACCTGCCGTTCATGGCCCACGCCACGCCAGAGCAAGCCTTCGCCAACTGCGCAACGCTGATGCGCGCTGGTGCTCATATGATCAAGCTTGAAGGTGCGGCCTGGCTGGCCGAGACCATTCGCTTGCTCGCCGAGCGCGGCGTACCGGTGTGCGCGCACATGGGCCTGACGCCGCAAACCGTCAACGTGTTGGGCGGTTACAAAGTGCAGGGCCGCCAGGAAGCCCAGGCGCGGCAGATGCGTGCCGACGCCATTGCCCTGGAGCAAGCCGGTGCGGCCATGTTGCTGCTGGAGTGCGTGCCAAGCGAGTTGGCCGCAGAGATTACCCAGGCAGTCAGCATCCCGGTAATCGGCATCGGTGCGGGAAGTGCTACCGACGGCCAGGTCCTCGTCTTGCACGATATGCTCGGCCTGTCCCTGAGCGGCCGTGTGCCGAAGTTCGTGAAGAACTTCATGACCGGCCAGCCAGATATCCAGAGCGCCCTCGCTGCCTATGTACAGGCAGTCAAAGAGGTCAGCTTCCCAGGTAGCGAACACGGGTTCAGCGCATGAATACAGTCAAGACCGTCCGTGAACTGCGTGCCGCCGTGGCGCGCGCTCGCGGCGAGGGCAAACGCATCGGCTTCGTGCCCACCATGGGCAACTTGCACAGCGGCCATGCCGCACTGGTGGTCAAGGCCGCCCAGCGCGCCGACTTCGTGGTGGCCAGCATTTTTGTCAACCCGCTGCAGTTTGGCGCCAACGAAGACCTCGACAAGTACCCACGTACCCTGGCCGCCGACCAGGAGCGCCTGCTTGAGGCAGGCTGTAACCTGCTGTTTGCCCCAACGGTCGAGGAAATGTACCCCGATGGCATGAGCGTGCAAACCCGCGTCAGCGTGCCGAACCTCTCCGAAGGCCTTTGCGGCGCCAGCCGGCCGGGGCACTTCGAGGGCGTGGCGACAGTGGTCAACAAGCTGTTCAACATGGTCCAGCCGGACCTTGCCGTATTCGGCGAAAAGGATTACCAGCAACTGGCTGTGATCCGCGCCATGGTGCGCGACTTGAACATGCCGATTCAAATCATCGGCGAGCCGACCGTACGCGCCGAAGATGGGCTGGCACTGTCATCGCGCAATGGTTACCTGACGCCTGAGCAGCGCTCTGTCGCGCCGGTGGTGTACAGCACCCTGAAACACATCAGTGAAAGCATTGTCCGTGGCCAGGTCGACTTCCCTGCGCTGGTCGAGGACGGCAAAGCTCGGCTGACCGCTGCCGGCTTGCGCCCGGACTACCTGGAAGTGCGCCACGCAGTGACCCTGCGGCCAGCAACTTTCGGTGACCGTGACCTGGTTATTCTGGCTGCGGCTTACCTGGGTAACACCCGGTTGATCGACAACCTGTACCTTCACCTGGACGAAAAAACCGCATAACCCTCCTGGGCTGCTTTGCAGCCCATTCGCCGCGGTTCGTCGCCACGACAAGCCGGCTTCTACAAGGTCATTGTGCTGCCTGTACCGGCCTCATCGCCGGCAAGCCGGCTCCCACAGTTAATGCGGTGATCTCAAGGTCGTCGCGGTCCCTGTGGGAGCCGGCTTGCCAGCGATTGGGGCGCAAAGCGCCCCCCACCAAATTCCCCCTCCCGCCCCCATTCCCAGCGCCAGCCCTTTGCCTATAATGATGGCCAGCCCGAACCCGGCAATCATTGCCCTGTCCAAGGCAACACCACGCACCAAGGAACCCTCCGCAATGGCGTATTACCGTACTCCCCACGATGTTACGGCCCTGCCCGCCTGGCAGGCACTCCAGCAACACCGCGACGCCATGCAAGGCTTCAGCATGCGCGAAGCCTTCGCCAGCGATGCCAAGCGCTTTGACCAGTTCTCCCTGAGCAGCTGCGGCCTGTTCCTCGATTATTCAAAGAACCTGATCACCGAGCAGACCCGTGACCTGCTGGTGGGCCTGGCCAACGAAGTCAGCCTGCAGGACGCGATCAAGTCGATGTTCAGCGGCGAGATCATCAACGCCTCCGAAGGGCGCCCGGTCCTGCACACCGCCCTGCGCCGCCCGGTAGGCGACAAGCTCAGCGTCAACGGCGTCAACGTGATGCCGGAAGTACACAAGGTCCTGAACCAGATCACCGAACTGGTCGGCCGTATTCACGATGGCCTGTGGCGCGGCTACAGCGAAAAGCCAATCACCGACGTGGTGAACATTGGCATCGGCGGCTCGTTCCTCGGCCCGGAGCTGGTCTCCGAAGCCCTGCTGCCCTATGCCCAGCGCGGTGTGCGCTGCCACTACCTGGCGAACATCGACGGCAGTGAATTCCATGAGTTGTCGGCCAACCTGCGCGCCGAGACCACCCTGTTCATCGTCTCGTCGAAGTCGTTCAACACCCTCGAGACGCTGAAGAACGCCATGGCAGCCCGTACCTGGTACCTGGCCCAGGGCGGCTCCGAGGCCGAGCTGTATCGCCACTTCATCGCCGTCTCCAGCAACAAGGCCGCCGCCGTGGCCTTCGGCATCCGCGAAGAGAACATCTTCCCGATGTGGGACTGGGTAGGTGGGCGTTACTCACTGTGGTCGGCCATCGGCCTGCCGATCGCCCTGGCCATCGGTACGGCCAACTTCAAGGAACTGCTGTCGGGTGCATACACCATGGACCAGCATTTCCAGACCGCGCCGTTCGACAAGAACATGCCGGTACTGCTGGCCCTGCTGGGGGTTTGGTATGGCAACTTCTGGGGCGCATCGAGCCACGCGATCCTGCCGTACGACCATTACCTGCGCAACATCACCAAGCATCTGCAGCAGTTGGACATGGAATCCAACGGCAAGAGCGTGCTGCAGGATGGCAGCCCGGTGAAGACCGATACCGGCCCGGTGATCTGGGGTGGCGTCGGCTGTAACGGCCAGCACGCCTACCACCAATTGCTGCACCAGGGCACCAAGCTGATTCCGGCAGACTTCATCGTGCCGGTGGTGAGCTTCAACCCGGTAGCCGACCATCACCAGTGGCTGTACGCCAACTGCCTGTCGCAGAGCCAGGCACTGATGCTGGGCAAAACCCGGGAAGAGGCCGAAACCGAGCTGCGCCAGAAGGGCCTGAACGAAGCCGATATCGAGAAGCTTGCCCCGCACAAGGTGATCCCGGGCAACCGCCCGAGCAACACCCTGGTGGTCGAGCGTATCAGCCCGCGCCGCCTGGGCGCTCTGGTGGCCATGTACGAGCACAAGGTCTTCGTGCAAAGCGTCATCTGGGGTATCAACGCCTTCGACCAATGGGGCGTGGAGCTGGGCAAGGAACTGGGCAAAGGTGTCTACCAGCGCCTGGTCGGCAGCCTTGAAGACAGCGCCGAAGACGGCTCTACCCAAGGTCTGATCAACTACTTCCGCGGCCGTCACCGCGGTTGATCTGACAAATTCCATCGCTGGCACGCCGACTCCTACGGAACCTGTGGGAGCCGGCTTGCCGGCGATGGGGTCAACACGGCTTGAACGCCTCACAGAGCTACACTGTCCTATCGAATAGCCGTTGCAGTCCATCGCCCCGACAAGAGCAGGACCACCCGCCATGTTCGATATCCGCGATTACCCCCAGGCTCTGGCCGTCAGCCAATCTGCCCAAATCTCCCCCGACGACTACCGCCGCCTCTATCGCCAGTCCGTCGAAGACCCCGACACCTTCTGGGCCGAGCAGGCCAAGCGCCTGGACTGGATCAAACCCTGGTCGAGCGTGCAGCAGTGCGACTTGAGCACCGGCAAAGCCCGCTGGTTCGAAGGCGCGCAGTTGAACGTGAGCTACAACTGCATTGACCGCCACCTTGCCAACCGCGGCGAACAGACTGCGTTGCTGTGGGAAGGCGACGACCCGAATGACACCAAGGCCATCTCCTACCGCGAACTCCATCGCCAGGTCTGCCGCCTGGCCAACGCCCTGAAAGCACGCGGGGTGAAGAAAGGCGACCGGGTGTGCATCTACATGCCGATGGTCCCCGAAGCCGCTTACGCCATGCTGGCCTGCACCCGCATCGGCGCCATCCACTCGGTGGTCTTTGGCGGCTTTTCCCCGGATGCCCTGCGCGACCGTATTCTCGATGCCGATTGCCGTACGGTAATCACCGCCGATGAGGGCGTGCGCGGCGGCAAACGAATCCCGCTGAAACTGAACGTCGACAAGGCGCTGGCCAGTTGCCCGAACGTCAGTAGCGTGTTCGTCGTGCGCCGCACCGGCAGCGATGTGGCCTGGAGTGCCGGGCGCGACCTCTGGTACCACGAGGTGGCGGAAAAAGCCGGCGACGACTGCCCGCCCGAGCCCATGGAGGCGGAAGACCCGCTGTTCATCCTCTACACCTCCGGCAGCACTGGCAAACCCAAGGGTGTGCTGCACACCACCGCTGGCTACCTGCTACAGGCCACCCTCACCTTCAAGGTGGTGTTCGATTACCGCGATGGCGAAGTGTTCTGGTGCACTGCCGACGTCGGCTGGGTCACCGGCCACAGTTACATCGTCTACGGCCCACTGGCCAATGGCGCCATCTCACTGATGTTCGAGGGCGTGCCGAACTACCCGGACACCTCGCGCTTCTGGCAGGTTGTGGATAAACACCAGGTGAATATCTTCTACACCGCACCAACAGCCCTGCGGGCGCTGATGCGCGAAGGGGCCGGGCCGCTGCAGAGCACCTCCCGCCAAAGCCTGCGGCTGCTGGGTAGCGTGGGTGAGCCGATCAACCCGGAAGCCTGGGAATGGTACTTCGAGGCGGTCGGCCAGAAGCGCTGCCCTATCGTCGACACCTGGTGGCAGACCGAAACCGGCGGCATCATGATTACTCCCCTGCCCGGTACGCAAAAGCTCAAGCCCGGTTGCGCCACCCAACCGATGTTCGGTGTACAACCAGTGCTGCTCGACGACAAAGGCCAACTCATCGAAGGCCCCGGGGCCGGCATACTGGCCATCAAGGCCAGCTGGCCTGGGCAGATCCGCAGCGTCTACGGCGACCACCAACGCATGGTCGACACCTACTTCAAGCCCATGCCGGGCTACTACTTCACTGGCGACGGCGCACGGCGCGATGCCGACGGTGACTACTGGATTACCGGTCGTATCGACGATGTGATCAATGTGTCCGGCCACCGCATCGGTACCGCCGAAGTGGAGAGCGCACTGGTACTGCATGACAGCGTCGCCGAGGCAGCCGTGGTTGGCTACCCGCACGACCTCAAGGGCCAAGGGGTCTATGCCTTCGTCACCCCCATGAACGGGGTCACCCCGGACGATGCGCTCAAGGCCGAGCTGCTGGCCCTGGTCAGCAAGGAAATCGGCAGTTTCGCCAAACCCGAGCTGATCCAGTGGGCACCCGCACTGCCCAAGACCCGCTCCGGCAAGATCATGCGGCGTATACTGCGTAAAATCGCCTGCAATGAACTGGATAATCTGGGCGATACCTCGACCCTGGCCGACCCGAGCGTGGTCCAGGGGTTGATCGATAAACGCCTGAATCAATAGCTGGCGGCCTGGGTTCATGGCCGCCTTGAACGAAAGGTCGCCATGGAAGCCCTACGCCGTCGCATCGAAACCCAGGTCATGAGCCTTACCGGGCTTGCCCTGGGCAAGCTCGACCTGGAGTCGCCCAAGGGCGACCCGGGCCTGTTCGGCCCGCAAAGCATCAGCTGGCGGGTGCACGGTGATTTTCCCAGCATGCTGGTCGGCGGCATCAGCGCACTGATGCTGCAAGTGCTGCATCCGCTCGCCCTGGCAGGTGTGTGGGACCACTCCAACTTCCGCCACGACCTGCTCGGCCGGCTGCGTCGCACCAGTCAGTTCATCTCCGGTACCACCTTCGGCTCCACCCGTGACGCCGAATGGCTGATCGAGAAGGTCCGAACCATCCACCTCAAAGTCACTGGCATCGCACCCGACGGCCGCCCCTATTCTGCCAGCGACCCCGACCTGCTGACCTGGGTGCACGTTGCTGAAGTCAGCAGTTTCCTTGCCGCCCACCTGCGCTACCGCAATTCAAGCCTTTCACTTGCCGATCAAGATGCCTATTACGACGAGATCGCCCTGATCGCCGAACGCCTCGGCGCCCGCAACGTGCCGCGCTCACGCCAGCAGGTCGAGGACTACCTGCAACGCATGCGCCCACAACTGCAATGTGATGCCCGTAGCCTGGAAGTGGTCGACATCCTGCTCAAGGCCCCTGCCCCTAGCCGCTTGGCCGAGCCTGTCGGCAAGCTGATGCTGCAGGCGGGTATCGACCTGCTGCCAGACTGGGCCCAGCAGATGCTTGACCTGCACCAGGGCCCGCTGCAGCGGCGCTTGATTCGCCTGGGGCTCGAACGCACGGCCCCGGTGTTGCGCTGGGCCATGCGAAACGGCTCTGCCCACCGGGCCAAGCGACGCATGGGTATTGAGTGAGGTCAAATGGTCGCCCCTGCGGAACCGATTTAACGTGCCATACTCCAACGACTCCTGCTTAGACAGACGAAGCGACACATGTACAAAGGATTGACTCGCGCCCTCGGCGCTTTGCTGGCCCTCGTTGCCCTCTACAGCCTGCTCGGCTTCCTCATCCTACCCGGCGTCGCACTGCGTATCGCCAACCAGCAGCTGGCGCAATACGCCACGGTGCCGGCTCACCTGCAACGTATCGAGCTCAACCCCTTCAGCCTCGAATTGACCTTGTGGGGCCTGCAGATCGGCGAGCCCGGAAAGGAGCAGGTCGGTTTCGAGCGCCTGTATGCCGACCTGGCACTCGATAGCCTGTGGAGCCGTGCCGTACACCTGCAAGCCGTGGAACTCGACAAGCCACGCAACGAGGTTGTGTTCGGCAAAGACGGCGTGCTCAACCTGACTCAGCTGTTCAAGTTGCCAGCCAGCGAGCCCAAACCCGATGAGCCGCCAAGCGACCCGTTCCCGCTGCGTATCGGCAGCATCAAACTCAGCGGCGGCTACCTGCATTTCGCCGACCAGCGCCCGAGCGAGCCGATCGAGTTCATCTACGACGACATGAACCTGGAGCTGAAGAATCTCAGCACCCTGCCGGACGACAATGCCGACATGACCCTGGTTGCCATCGGCCCCAACGGCGGACGCATCGACTGGAGCGGTACGCTCAGCCTGTCGCCGATTGCCTCCGAAGGCACCCTGAAGGTCACAGACGGCAAGATGAAGGTGTTCTGGCCCTACGTACGCGATGCCGTGCCACTGGTGCTGGAAGACGGCGTGATCAACCTCGACACCCACTACAAACTCAACCTGTCCAAAGAGACGGAGCTGTTGCTGGACAACGCCTCCGTGCGCATCGCGCCCTTCGCCATCAAAGCACCGGATGGTCGACAACTGGCGCGCCTGGCCAGCCTGGAGGTGAGCGAAACCTCAGTAGACCTGGCCAAACAGCTGGTCACCGTCGGCAAGATCCGCAGTGAAAAACTCGAAACCTGGGCGGCATTGGAGAAGGACGGCCAGCTCGACTGGCAGAAGCTGTTCGCCAGCCAGCCGGCCAAGGCCACGCCGAAGGAAAAGGCCGAGCCCGCTGCGGCCGAACCCACGCCTGAAGAGAAGGCCGCCAAGGAGCCTGCCAAGCCCTGGCAGGTGCTGCTCAAGGATGTGCAACTGCGCAACTACATGGTTCACCTGGCCGACCGTAGCCGGCAGGAGCCCGTGGCCTTGGACGTCGGCCCGCTGAACCTGGACATGCAAGGTTTCGACAGCCTCAACCAGTCGCCTTTCACCCTGAAGCTCGACACCGGCGTTGGCAAGCAGGGCAAGCTGCAGGCAGCAGGCCAGGTCAACCTGGCCCCCGTTAACGCCAAGCTCGATGTCAGCACCCGTGACATCGACTTGCGTGTCGCCCAGGCCTACATCAGCCCGTTCATTCGCCTGGAACTGCGCAGCGGCATGCTGGGCAGCGACCTGAAGGTCGACCTCAAGAGCACCGAGCCATTGGCCTTCACCGTGGCCGGCAAGGCACAGGTCAGCCAGCTGCATACACTGGACACCATCAAGAACCGCGACTTCGTCAAATGGCAGCAGGTGAATGTGGATGGCCTTTCGTATGTGCACGGCGACGCCCTGTCCATCGACAAGGTGACCTTGCTGCAACCCTATGCCCGCTTCATCATCAACGAAGACCGCACCACCAACGTCGATGACCTGCTGATCCCACAACCTGCCGGTACACCTGCACCTGCCAAGGCCAAGCCGGCCGCTAGCACCGGCGAAAAGCCATTGGGCATTCACATTGGCCAGATCAACATCAACGATGGCTCGGCGAACTTTGCCGACCTAACCCTCACCCCCAACTTCGCCACTGCCGTACAGCAGCTCAACGGCCAGATCGGCACCATCGACAACCGCAAGCCTGCGCCTGCCAAGGTCGATGTCAAAGGCAAGGTCGACCGCTATGCGCCGGTGACCATCAAAGGTGCGCTGAACCCCTTCAACCCGTTGGCAAGCCTGGACATCGCCACCAGCTTCAAGCGGGTCGAGCTGACTACGCTAACGCCCTACTCCGGCAAGTTCGCGGGTTTTCGCATTCGCAAAGGCCGGCTTAACCTCGACCTGCATTACTTGATCACCAACGGCCAGCTGAAGGCCGAAAACAAAGTGGTGGTCGAACAGCTGCAACTGGGTGAGAAAGTCGACAGCCCCGATGCGGTGGACCTGCCGATTCGCTTGGCCGTAGCACTGCTCAAGGACACCGAAGGCAAGATCTCCATCGAACTGCCGGTTTCCGGCGACTTGAACAACCCGCAATTCAGCGTCATGCCGATTGTCTGGCAGACACTGCGCAACCTGGTGCTGCGCGCGGCCCAGGCACCGTTCAAGTTCATTGGCGGGCTGATTTCAGGTGGCGGCGCCGAAGACCTTGGAAGTGTGGCCTTCGCGCCTGGCTCCAGTGAGCTGACCGGCGATGCGCAGTCCGCGCTGGACAAACTGTCAGCCGCGCTGAAACAGCGCCCTGAGCTGCGCCTGGAGATCGAAGGCACCAGCGCCCAGAGCAGCGACGGCCCTCTGATTGCCGAACAGCGCCTGGAGCGCGAGTACCAGGCTACCTGGTACAAGATTCTCCAGCGCCGTGGCGACAAGGTACCGGCCAACGCCTCGATGTTGGTGGTCGACGACAGCGACAAGCCCGCCATGCTCGAAGGCATCTACCGCACTCGGCTCAAGCAGCAGCCGCCGGCCGAATGGGAGCAACTTGGCCGCGACGAGCGCAGCGCGAAACTGCGCGAGGCGGTAATCAAGTCCTGGGCCGAAAGCGCGGCACTGTTGCGCACCCTTGGCCAGGAGCGGGCCAGCAGCATCAAAGACTACCTGGTCGACAAGGGCAAGCTTGAGGACGACCGGGTCTACTTCATCGACACCACCTTGGGGCAGGCCGAGAGCGATGGTCGCGTGGTGACGCCGATGCACCTCGACGCGGAGTGATCCGACCGGGCCTTATCGCCGGCAAGCCGGCTCCTACAAATTGTGTGGGAGCCGGCTTGCCGGCGATAAGGCCACACACGCACTCAGACCAAGCGCTGCCCTGACACCGCCGGATGATAGAGCGGTTGCACCTTGTTCCCCGCCGGGTCAAGCAAGTGGAAGCTACGCGCGCCATCCCCATGGTTGAATGGCCGATCCAGCAGGGTCACGCCATGTGCCTTGAAATACTGATACCAGGCTTCCAGCTCCTCGACGGTATCAACGATGAAACCGTAGTGATCCAACGTCTGAAAACCGTTCGCAGCGCCTGCCCCACGCCCAAGCGACAAGTTGTCATTGCCACAGGTGAGGTACACCAGGTCTTCATTGGCGCGGTGCAGCACTTCCATGCCCAACACCTCCACATAAAAGCGCTCGCACTCCTCCAGGTTGGGCACCAGCAAGGCGATATGGCGCAGGCCGTTCAGGCGACCAGGGCGGGCAGGTAATTCAGACATTGGCGCGGCTCCTATTTTGTATACAATTCAATATAGAATTTAAAACAAAAGGACCCGCTTGTGTACAGCCTATTCATCAAGACCCGTGTGAAACCCGGTACTGCCGAAGCCTTCCTCAGCGCTATCACAGCCAATGCCGCAGCCTCGGTCGCCACCGAGCCCGGCTGCCTGGTGTTCGACGTAAGCCAGGACCGCCTCGACCCGGACCTGATCTACCTCTACGAAATCTACCGCGACGACGAAGCCTATGAAGCCCATACCCAGACTGCGCACTTTCGCGACAGCCGCCCTCTCGTCGAACCACTGATCGTCGAGCAGGAGTGCTTCGAAAGCGATGTGGTGGCTCGCAACCCGGTCGCCTAATAAAAAAGCCCCGGCCAATGCCGGGGCTTCTTTGAACAGGTGGCCAAATCCTTTTGACCGACGGGACATCCCTTATTCGGATTTCAGGCCATCAGCCGATACGGCCTGAACACCTTTGATTTTCTTGGCAATGGCGATGGCCATCTCTTTCTGCGAATCGGTGATGGCAACGTCGGAGGACAACGAGACCACACCCTTGTTGGTTTCTACTTTGATGTCGCTGCCAGGCACGCCTTTCTCGGTCATCAGGTCAGCTTTGACCTTGGTGGTGATCCAGGTATCGGAGGTTGCTTCCTTGGCTTTGGTCACCTCACCGGCCGCCAGCGTCATCGGGGCCTGGGTGGACTGTTGGGCAAATGCCGCGTTAGCCATGGTCAGGGTCAGAGCGGTAGCAGTAGCGGCAGCAATGGCGAACTTCTTCATGTGAGTCACTCCTGTTTTTCGAAAGGTCTGCGCCTTGGTTCCTGGCGGCAGGTAGAAGTGATGTTGCACGGCGTGTGCCAGCTTTTGCCAAGAAATAAAAACCTTTAAAAACAACAAGTTAAATAAAATGTCAGGCATGGCTGATCGTGCATTTTGCACGCCCTGGCCAATTCCTGCATGCAAGATGCAAGTCCGCCACATAAAACCGCAGGCACAAAAAAAGGACCCCGAAGGGTCCTTCTTTCAAGCCTTTTGGAAAGGCTTAGACGCCCGATGCCTTGGCAGCGGCAACGTCCTTGATCGACAGTTTGATACGGCCGCGGTTATCCACGTCCAGTACCAGCACTTCGACTTCCTGACCTTCTTTCAGCACGTCGGTGACTTTCTCTACGCGCGCATCGCTGAGCATGGAGATGTGCACCAGACCGTCCTTGCCCGGCAGGATGTTCACGAAGGCACCGAAGTCGACGATACGCTCGACCTTGCCCACGTAGATCTTGCCGATCTCGGCCTCGGCGGTGATGCCCAGGATGCGCTGCTTGGCCGCGTCCGCCGCTTCTTTGGTTTCGCCGAAGATCTTGATCGAGCCATCGTCTTCGATGTCGATCGAGGCCTTGGTTTCTTCGCAGATAGCGCGGATGGTGGCGCCGCCTTTACCGATGACATCACGGATCTTGTCGGTGTCGATCTTCATCGCGATCATGGTTGGCGCGTTGGCCGACAGTTCGGTACGCGACTCACCAATGATCTGGTTCATCTGGCCGAGGATGTTCAGGCGCGCTTCCAGGGCCTGGCCCAGGGCGATTTCCATGATCTCTTCGGTGATGCCGTTGATCTTGATGTCCATCTGCAGCGCGGTAACACCTTTGGCGGTACCAGCAACCTTGAAGTCCATGTCGCCCAGGTGGTCTTCGTCACCCAGGATGTCGGTCAGGACCGCGAACTTCTCGCCTTCCTTGACCAGGCCCATGGCGATACCAGCAACCGGGGCCTTCATCGGCACACCAGCGTCCATCAGAGCCAGGGAGGCGCCGCAGACCGAAGCCATGGAGCTGGAACCGTTGGACTCGGTGATTTCCGAAACCACACGGATGGTGTACGGGAACACGTCAGCTGCAGGCAGCATGGCCTGAACCGAACGGCGGGCCAGACGGCCGTGGCCGATTTCACGACGGCCAGCACCACCCATGCGACCGCACTCGCCCACCGAGAACGGCGGGAAGTTGTAGTGCAGCATGAAGGGGTCTTTCTTCTCGCCTTCGAGGGTGTCCAGCAGCTGGGCGTCACGGGCAGTACCCAGGGTCGCGACGACCAGGGCCTGGGTTTCGCCACGGGTGAACAGGGCCGAACCGTGAGTCTTCGGCAGAACGCCGACTTCGATGTTCAGCGGACGCACGGTCTTGGTGTCACGACCATCGATACGCGGCTTGCCGTTTACGATGTTTTCGCGAACGGTGCGGTATTCGATCTCACCAAAGATGTCTTTGACTTCGGAAGCCGAAGGCTGGCCTTCTTCACCCGAGAACTTGGCAACCGCCTGGTCGCGCAGCTCGCCCAGGCGCGCATAACGGTCGGCCTTGACGGTGATGGTGTAGCCCTGCGAAACAGCTTCGCCGAATTCGGCGCGGATGGCGTTGAACAACTCGGTGTTGGCAACAGCCGGTTTCCAGTCCCAGGTTGGCTTGCCGGCTTCGGCGGCCAGTTCCTTGACGGCCTTGATCACGGCCTGGAATTCGTCGTGAGCGAACAGCACGGCGCCCAGCATCTGGTCTTCGGTCAGCTCTTGGGCTTCCGATTCAACCATCAGTACGGCGTCGGAAGTACCGGCAACGACCATGTCCAGGCTCGAAGCAGCCAGTTGCTCGTAGGTCGGGTTCAGCAGGTAGCCGGTGCTTTCGTGGAAAGCAACGCGGGCAGCGCCGATCGGGCCTTCGAACGGAATGCCGGAAATGGCCAGGGCAGCCGAGGTACCGATCATCGCAGCGATGTCCGGATCGGTTTTCTTGCTGGTGGAAACGACGGTGCAGACAACCTGCACTTCGTTCATGAAACCTTCTGGGAACAGCGGACGGATCGGACGGTCGATCAGGCGCGAGGTCAGGGTCTCTTTCTCGGAAGGACGGCCTTCACGCTTGAAGAAGCCACCTGGGATCTTGCCCGCGGCGTAGGTCTTTTCCTGGTAGTGGACCGACAGCGGGAAGAAGCCCTTGCCCGGGTCAGCTTGCTTGGCACCAACCACGGTCACCAGCACGGTGACATCGTTGTCGACGGTGACCAGCACGGCGCCGGTGGCCTGACGGGCAATGCGGCCCGTTTCGAGAGTAACGGTCGATTGACCGAACTGGAATGTCTTGATTACCGGGTTCACGGTTTCCTACCTTTTTTCAGTGGCTCTGGGGGAACTGGTTTCTTGCGAATTCTTGGGCAGAACGGGGAATCGGCCCCATTGACCGTCCAGATACAACACGAGGCTGGGAGCCTGGCTGCCTAGCGGATAATCCGCTCGACATCACCAAACTGCCAACCTCGGAGATACGCGTGGCGTGTTGGACGCCAACGCTGTACGGCATTGCTGCCATACAGCATCGAGCATGCAACACGCCATGCACACCACTGGCCAGGCCGCTATTAGCGACGCAGACCCAGGCGACCGATCAGGGCGCTGTAACGAGTGGTGTCTTTGCCCTTCAGGTAGTCCAGCAGCTTACGACGCTGGTTAACCATACGGATCAGACCACGACGGGAGTGGTGGTCTTTCTCGTTGGCCTTGAAGTGGCCTTGCAGCTTGTTGATGTTGGCGGTCAGCAGAGCAACCTGCACTTCCGGGCTACCGGTATCGCCGGCGGCTTGCTGGTATTCGGCAACGATCTGAGCTTTTTCTTCAACGCTGAGGGCCATTTGGCTTCTCCTGATAAACGGATCCCGCAAGCGGGGTCCAATAGGCCAGGGACAGAATCCCCGTATTAATAAAATGAGGTGTGACCGTGCCTACTGACAGCCACCCTCGTATCCGCGGGGTTCGGCCGAAGCCTGGCCCTGCGTGTTCGATCATTCCGACCGAATCAGTCGACGCGGCGCAATGCGCCCGTCTTCGCTCACCTCACCGATACCGATGAAGCGGGCATTGTGATCTTGTACCCGAACCATGCCGAATTGCGGCGCGTCCGGGGCACGCACTGCCTGCCCATGCAGCCAGTAGAACGCGCTGTGCTCGGACAAGCGCACCAATGGCCAGTCCTGCAAACCGCTGTCGGACGGCATCAGGAAGCGGTCGAGCGCTTCGTTGCCACCTTCGGCGTGTGCCTGCTCGAGTTCATCGAGGGTCACGGTCTGTGCCAGCTCGAAAGGCCCGGCCTGGGTCCTGCGCAGTTCGGCGACATACGCGCCGCAGCCCAGAGCCTCGCCGATATCCTCCACCAGGGTGCGGATATAGGTGCCTTTGCTGCAACCGACCGTCAGGCGCGCACGGGTGCCTTCGCACTCGAGCAACTCCAAGCGGCCAATAGTAACAGAACGCGCCTCTCGCTCCACTACCTCTCCTGCACGTGCCAGCTTGTAAAGTGGCTGACCATCGCGCTTGAGGGCCGAGTACATCGGCGGTACCTGACTGATTTGACCACGAAAACGTGGCAGCAGCGCCTCAATATCGGCGCGACCAACGGTCACATCGCGAGTCTTGAGCACTTCGCCTTCGGCATCACCGGTGCTGGTAGTCTGCCCCAGTTGCATGACCGTTTCGTAGCCCTTGTCGGAATCGAGCAGGTACTGCGAAAACTTGGTCGCTTCGCCGAAGCACAACGGCAGCACGCCGGAGGCCAGTGGATCGAGGCTACCGGTGTGGCCAGCCTTTTCGGCATTGAGCAACCAGCGGACTTTCTGCAGCGCAGCGTTGGAGGTGAACCCCAATGGCTTGTCGAGCAGGATGATGCCGCTGACATTGCGGCGAATACGTTTGACCTGAGCCACCGCTTACTCCCCGGCGTCCGACTTGTCGGAATCCTGGTGCAGACGGTCTTCGGCGACCGCACGCTCGATCAGTGCCGACAGATGGGCACCACGGCTGACGCTTTCGTCGAAGTGGAAATGCAGCTGCGGCACGCTGCGCAGTTGCATGACACGACCAAGGTGCAGGCGCAGGAAGCTTGCGGCACTGGTCAGGGCCTTGAGGGTCTGTGGTACTGCGTCGGCCCCGTCCTGGCCCATCACGGTGATGAAGACCTTGGCGTGCCCGAGGTCGCGGCTGACGTCGACGGCAGTGATGGTGACCAGGCCGACGCGCGGGTCCTTGACTTCACGGCGGATCAGCTCGGACAGCTCACGCTGCATCTGATCACCGATACGTTGGGTACGGCTATATTCTTTTGCCATTCTTGCTACCTGTAACTTAAAGCGGCAAACGCCCGGTCAAGCTGAAGCCTGACCGGGCGCTACCTTCAGAGGCACTGCCAACCGCTTTGGAGCGGGGCCTGTACCATGCCGACCCCTTACAGGGTACGAGCCACCTGGACTTTCTCGAAGACTTCGATCTTGTCGCCGACCTTGACGTCGTTGTAGCTCTTCACGCCAATACCGCACTCCATGCCCGAACGGACTTCGGAGGCGTCGTCCTTGAAGCGACGCAGCGATTCCAGCTCGCCTTCGAAGATCACCACGTCCTCGCGCAGTACGCGGATCGGACGGTTGCGGTGCACAGTACCTTCGATGACCATACAGCCAGCGATTGCACCGAACTTCGGCGAACGGAACACGTCACGGACTTCGGCGACACCCAGGATGTTCTCGCGAACATCGCTGCCGAGCATACCGGTCAGGGCTTTCTTGACGTCTTCGATGATGTCGTAGATCACGTTGTAGTAACGCATATCCAGACCTTCCTGCTCGACGATCTTACGTGCGCCAGCATCGGCACGCACGTTGAAGCCGAACAGCACCGCGTTGGACGCCAGCGCCAGGTTGGCGTCGCTCTCGGTGATACCACCGACGCCGCCACCGATCACGCGAACCTGAACTTCGTCGTTGCCCAGGCCGCCCAGCGAGCCCTGGAGTGCTTCCAGAGAGCCGCGAACGTCGGTCTTGAGGACGATGTTGAGGGTCTTCTTCTCTTCCTGACCCATGGTCTCGAAGATGTTTTCCAGCTTGCCGGCGTGAGCACGGGCCAGCTTGACCTCGCGGTACTTGCCTTGACGGAACAGGGCAACCTCGCGGGCTTTCTTCTCGTCGGCAACCACGGACAGCTCGTCACCGGCTTCCGGAGTGCCATCCAGGCCAAGGATCTCGACCGGGATCGACGGGCCGGCTTCCTTCACAGGCTTGCCGTTCTCGTCGAGCATGGCACGCACGCGGCCATAGTTGGAACCGACCAGGACCATGTCGCCCTGACGCAGGGTACCGTCCTGAACCAGGATGGTAGCCACTGGGCCGCGGCCCTTGTCCAGGCGCGATTCGACCACGACGCCACGACCTGGAGCGGTCGGAGTGGCGGTCAGTTCGAGAATCTCGGCCTGCAGCAGGACGGCTTCGAGCAGTTCGTCGACACCGGTACCCATCTTCGCCGAAACCTTGACGAACGGAGTGTCACCACCCCAGTCCTCGGAGGTCACGCCTTCGACGGCCAGTTCGTTACGGATGCGATCGAGGTCAGCACCTGGCTTGTCGATCTTGTTCACCGCAACTACCAGCGGAACGCCAGCTGCCTTGGCATGCTGAACCGCTTCGCGGGTCTGCGGCATCACGCCGTCGTCCGCCGCCACCACCAGGATGACGATGTCGGTAGCCTTGGCACCACGGGCACGCATTGCGGTGAACGCAGCGTGGCCTGGGGTATCGAGGAAGGTGACCATGCCGCGGTCAGTTTCCACGTGGTAGGCACCGATGTGCTGGGTGATACCACCGGCTTCGCCAGCGGCAACCTTGGCACGACGGATGTAGTCGAGCAGCGAGGTCTTACCGTGGTCGACGTGACCCATGACGGTTACGACCGGCGCACGGGACTCGACTTCACCTTCGAACTTCAGCGATTCGGCCAGGGAGTCTTCCAGGGCAGTGTCGCTGACCAGGGTCACTTTGTGGCCCAGTTCTTCGGCGACCAGCTGAGCGGTTTCCTGGTCGAGCACCTGGTTGATGGTGACCGGAGTACCCAGCTTGAACATGAACTTGACCACTTCAGCGCCCTTGACGGACATCTGGTTGGCCAGGTCGGAAACCGTGATGGTCTCGCCGATGGTCACGTCACGGATGACTGGACCGGTCGGGTTCTGGAAGCCGTGTTGGTTACGCTTCTTCGGCTTGCCCTTGCCACCGCGACCGCGACGGAAACCATCGCTCTCTTCGTCAGTGGTGCGTGGCGCGGCGCGAGGCGTCGGAGCTTTTTCTTTCTCTTTGACCTTGACCTTGATCGACACGCGCGGGGCTTCGCCACGACGCTCGCCGCCACGACGGTCTTCGTCGCGGGTGCGGCTTTCGTTGCGACGGGTCTCGTCCTTCTTGCGCTCGGCGGCACGTGCGGCAGCATCTTCAGACGCTGGCGCTTCGGCCACTACCGGAGCAGCGGCTGCAGGAGCAGGCGCTGGCTCGGCCTTGGCAGCCGGTGCTGCGACAGCAGCTTCGGCGGCCTGGCGACGGGCCTGCTCTTCAGCACGCTGACGAGCTTCGGCATCGGCCTTCTCGCGAACGGCGTTCTCGGCCGCGCGGCGCTCTTCCAGCTCACGCTTCTGCTCAGCCTGGATTTCTTCCGGGCTGCGCTGCACGAATACTTTCTTCTTGCGTACTTCTACGCTGATGCTTTTGCTACCGGCGACACGCAGGGTGCTGGTGGTTTTGCGCTGCAAGGTAATCTTGCGCGGCTCTTCCGCCTTGCTCTTGTGGCTGCTCTTCAAATGGGTCAGCAGAGTCTGCTTCTCATTGTCGGTCACTACCTGACCGGCGTCGGTGTGCGGCAGACCTGCCTCACGCATCTGCTGCAGCAGGCGCTCTACCGGTGCCTCGACCTCTTGGGCCAGTTCTTTCACCGTGACTTGCGTCATGCACTTCTCTCCTCAGGCCGCGCCTAATTACTCGAACCAGTGGGCTCGGGCGGCCATGATCAACTTGCCGGCACGCTCTTCGTCGATGCCGTCGATGTCGAGCAGATCGTCGATCGACTGCTCGGCCAGGTCTTCGCGGTTAACCACGCCGCGCACCGCCAGTTCCGCTGCCAGGTCTTTGTCCATGCCCTCAAGGGAGAGCAGGTCGTCAGCCGGGTGGGCGTCTGCCAGTTTTTCTTCGGTAGCGATGGCCTTGGTCAACAAACGGTCCTTGGCACGAGCACGCAGCTCATTGACGATATCCTCGTCAAAGCCATCGATGTTGAGCATTTCTTCCAACGGTACGTAGGCAATTTCTTCGAGGCTGGTGAAGCCTTCGTCGACCAGCACTTGTGCCAGCTCCTCGTCGACTTCCAGTTCCTCGATGAAGTTGCGCAGGATGTCGCCGGTCTCAGCCTGCTGCTTGGCCTGGATGTCCTTCTCGGTCATCACGTTCAGGGTCCAGCCGGTCAGCTGACTGGCCAGGCGAACGTTCTGACCGCCACGGCCAATAGCCTGGGCCAGGTTGTCTTCGGCAACGGCGATGTCCATTGCATGGGCATCTTCATCAACGATGATCGCCGCGACTTCAGCCGGCGACATGGCGTTGATAACGAACTGCGCCGGGTTCTCGTCCCACAGGACGATATCCACACGCTCACCACCCAACTCGCCGGATACGGCCTGGACACGCGAGCCGCGCATGCCGATGCAAGCACCTTGCGGGTCGATGCGCTTGTCCTTGGAGCGGACGGCGATCTTGGCACGCGAACCCGGATCACGGGAGGCAGCCATGACTTCGATGAGGCCTTCGGCGATTTCCGGCACTTCGATACGGAACAGCTCGATCAGCATCTGTGGCGCAGTGCGCGACAGAATCAGCTGCGGGCCGCGGTTCTCGGTGCGGATTTCCTTGAGCAGCGCACGCAAGCGCACGCCGACACGGAAGGTCTCACGTGGAATGATGTCTTCGCGCGCCAGCAGGGCCTCGGCATTGTTGCCCAGGTCGACGATGACGTTGTCGCGGGTGACCTTCTTGACGGTACCGGAGATGATCTCGCCAACGCGCTCGCGATAGGCGTCAACCACTTGGGCACGTTCGGCCTCGCGCACTTTCTGCACGATGACCTGCTTGGCGGTCTGGGCGGCGATGCGACCGAATTCGATGGACTCGATCTTCTCTTCGATCACGTCACCGATCTTGGCGTCCGGATGCGTGTCCTGGATCTTGGTCAGCCAGGTCTCGATCGCCGGATCGTCCAGGTCGTTCTCGTCGACCACGGTCCAGCGACGGAAGGTCTCGTAGCTACCGGTGTGGCGGTTGATTTCCACACGCAGGTCGACTTCGTCCTCAAAACGTTTTTTGGTTGCAGTGGCCAGGGCCACTTCCAGCGCCTCGAAAATGACGCCAGGTGGCACACCTTTCTCGTTGGATACCGATTCAACAACCAGCAGTACTTCTTTGCTCATCGTACGCCTCGCCTTGCGCAAGCCATTGGGCCCGGACAGTCCGCCGGGCCCGGCACGTCTCAGTCAAAACTGGGAATAATATTGGCCTTGTCGATCGAGTCGATCGGCAACAGGAACTCGTGATTGTCCACCTGGACCACCACATCCTGCTCCTCCACACCACGGAGAAGGCCCTGGAAGTTACGACGACCTTCGAAGGGCGTACGCAGCTTGATCTTCACTTGTTCGCCGGCATGCGAAGCAAACTGTTCCAGAGTGAACAGTGGGCGATCCATGCCTGGAGAGGACACCTCGAGGGTATATTCACTGCTGATCGGATCTTCAACATCCAGAATGGCACTGGCCTGGCGGCTGACTGTTTCGCAGTCGTCCACCAGAATCCCGCCTTCCTTGTCGATGTAGATACGCAGGACCGAATGTTTGCCCTGGGAGATGTATTCGATCCCCCAGCATTGGTAGCCCAGACCCTCGACCACCGGGGCCAACAAGGCCTGCAACTGTTCTAGCTTGCTCGACACCTGAACCCCCTCGTGCATGCTGTGCAAATAAAAAATGGGCGAAGCGCCCATCCCTGAAAGCGCCGTTGGACAACGACGCCGATAACTGTTCGGCTAGCAAAAAGCCCCTGAAAAGGGGCTCGCTGAAGCTGGTTGCGGGGGCTGGATTTGAACCAACGACCTTCGGGTTATGAGCCCGACGAGCTACCAAGCTGCTCCACCCCGCGACAAAGCTGGGGCGAAAGTATAAGACTGAACCCGCTACAGGGTCAATCTAACCTCCACCTGCAAGAAAGCCCGCCAAAGCGGGCTCTCAAGCTTCAATTGGTACCGAGAAGGGGACTCGAACCCCTACACCCTATGGGCACAACCACCTCAAGGTTGCGTGTCTACCAATTCCACCACCTCGGCAATACTACTACTTGAAACCCGTTACTTCTGCTCTTCGGCCGGAGGAGGTACATCACCTTTCGGGGTGGTTTCGCTCTTCTGCTCCTGGAGCACCGGTACATCATCATTAACTGCCGGTTTTGGCTGCTCTTTCACTTCCAGCACTGCTGGATCTGGGAGACCCGCCTGGCTCAGCTGGTGAGCCTGTTGCTTCGCGAAGTATCCTAACCCAAGTGCTGTCAAAAAGAAAGTGGCAGCGAGTATTGCAGTTAATTTACTCAGGAAGGTAGCAGAACCTTGGCTTCCGAACACAGTGTTTGAAGCACCTGCGCCGAAAGATGCACCTGCTTCCGCACCTTTACCCTGTTGCAACAGAACCAGCACTACAAGCGACAGCGCTGCCAACAGATGAAAAACAACGATAACTGTTTCCAGCATTTGTTCAGTTTCCTGCGGCGCGACAAATTGCACCGAATTCGTCTGCGTTCAGGGACGCTCCACCAATGAGCCCCCCATCGATATCCGGCATGCCGAACAGCTCAGCCGCATTGGCCGCCTTCACGCTGCCGCCATAGAGAAGCTGCACGTTTGCGGCAACTTCGGCGTCTTCTGCCGCCAACTGCGCACGGATGGCTGCATGCACATCCTGAGCTTGTTGCGGAGAAGCCGTCAAACCTGTGCCAATGGCCCAAACAGGCTCATAAGCAATAACTGCATTGGCGAAAGCCTTAACACCGAACGCGTCGATGATACTGCTTAGTTGACGCCCGACAACTTCAAGCGTCTTGCCTGCCTCGCGCTCTTCGAGAGTTTCCCCTACGCAGAGCACCGGCATTAAACCACTAAGTTGAGCGGCTGCAAACTTGTCTTTTAGCACTTCCTCATTTTCACCAATGATCTGGCGACGTTCGGAATGGCCAATCAGCACCAACTTGCAACCTGCATCAACCAACTGACTCGGTGCAACTTCACCTGTCAGCGCGCCCTGTTCGGGCTGTACAGCAGAATTCTGTGCTCCAACGATGATTCCGTTGCCGCGCAGCCCATCAATGACTTGATTGATGAACAGGGCCGGCGGAAACACCGCGACTTCAACACCGCTTGGCAGGGACATATTGCCCAAGCCCTGGATCAGCTCAGCGACGCTGGCGCGGGTACCGTGCATCTTCCAGTTACCAGCTACCATGGGGCGACGCATGCTTTACCTCGTCGGTCAAAGTGGGCGCAGATCTTACCCAACCAGATCTGCGCTGGCAAGCTTCTTTCAGACACAAACTTCGCCGACCAGTTTGGCCAGGGCTTCGGCATGGGTACGCACCTGGTTTTCATCGTCGCCTTCGACCATGACCCGCACCAGCGGCTCGGTGCCAGACTTGCGCAACAGCACCCGACCACGCCCAGCCATCGCCTCGGTGGCCTTGGCGCTGGCCTCCTTGACCGCAGGATGCTCCAACGGGTCGACCTTGCTCGCACCGAAGCGCACATTGATCAGTACCTGTGGGCATTTGCGAACGGCCTGACGGGCTTGTGCCAGTGTCTCGCCGCGGCGTTTGAGCGACAGCAGCACCTGCAGCGCGGCAATGATCGCATCACCTGTGGTGGTGTGATTGCAGCAGACCACATGTCCGGAGTTTTCCCCACCTACCAACCATTCGCGCTCGAGCAGCTCGGCCATGACATAGCGGTCGCCGACCTTGGCCCGCACGAACGGAATATCCAGATCCTTGAGAGCAAGCTCCAGCCCAAGGTTGCTCATCAGGGTACCCACCACCCCGCCCTGCAGCTTGCCGCGCTCATGCAGGTCGCGAGCAATGATGAACAGCAACTCGTCACCATCGACGATGGCACCGGTATGGTCAACCATCAGCACACGGTCGCCATCGCCATCGAAGGCGATGCCCAGATCGGCATGACCGACCAGCACGGCAGCCTGCAGCGACTCGATGTGCGTAGAGCCGCAGTTCTCGTTGATATTCAGACCATCCGGCTGGGCATGCAGCACAGTCACCTGGGCACCCAACTCACGGAACACGCTGGGCGCGACCTTGTAGGTGGCACCATGGGCGCAGTCGACCACCAGTTTGAGCCCCTCGAAGCTGGTGCTGCTCGGCACACTGCTCTTGCAGAACTCGATGTAGCGACCGGCCGCATCGTTGATACGGGAAACCTTGCCCAACTTGCTCGAGTCGACCACCGTCATCGGTTGGTCCAGCAGCTCCTCGATCATCAGTTCGACCTCGTCCGGCAGCTTGGTGCCCTGGCCCGAGAAGAACTTGATGCCGTTGTCGTCATGCGGATTGTGGGAAGCGCTGATGACGATCCCGGCTTCAGCGTGGAAGGTACGGGTGAGGTAGGCGATGGCAGGCGTCGGCATGGGCCCGAGCAGCATCACATCGGCACCGGCGGCTGACAGCCCGGCTTCGAGCGCCGATTCGAACATGTACCCCGAAATACGGGTGTCCTTGCCCACCAGAACGCGGCAATTGCCCTGCTTGCGGAAGGCCATGCCCGCGGCCCAGCCCAGCTTCAGCATGAAATCCGGTGTGATCGGGTATTCGCCGACGCGGCCACGAATGCCGTCGGTACCAAAGTATTTTCTGCTCATAGGGACTCCAATGTTCTTATTCGGCGTTCTGCACCGCGGCGATCATGCGCACGACATCAACGGTCTCGGCCACGTCATGGACGCGCAGGATGCTGGCACCCTTGGTCATGGCCAATGCCGCCAGCGCAAGACTGCCGTACAACCGCTCACCAACCGGGCGATCCAAGGTCAAGCCGATCATGCTCTTGCGCGAAACACCCACCAATAGCGGGCGCCTGAGGCGGTAGAGCGCTTCCATGTGTTTGAACAGGCTCAGGTTATGCGCCAGGGTCTTGGCGAAGCCGAAGCCAGGATCAAGAATGATTCGGTCAGTATCGATACCCGCAGCTGCACACGCAGCCATCCGCTGTTCAAGATAGCGCGTAACGTCAGCGGTCACATCGTTGTAGTGCGGGTCATCCTGCATGTTGCCCGGCTCACCACGCATGTGCATGAGGCAAACCGGAAGGCCGGTATCGGCAGCAGCATCCAGCGCACCATCGCGCTCCAGCGCGCGCACGTCATTGATCAGGCCTGCACCCAACCGCGCCGACTCGCGAATCACGGCCGGGGTGGAGGTATCGACGGAAATCACCACATCCAGACGACTGTTGATCGCCTCGACCATCGGCGCAACCCGCTCAAGCTCTTCGGTGACCGATACTGCTCGCGCACCAGGCCGGGTCGACTCTCCACCGATATCGATCAGCGTGGCGCCCGCAGCGACCATCGCTTCGGCATGCCGAAGCGCTTCGTCGCGCTGATTGAAGCGCCCACCGTCGGAGAAGGAGTCGGGGGTGATATTGAGAATACCCATGACATGGGTACGGGACAAATCAAGAACCCGGTTGCCGCAAGGCAACCGGGTCGGGTACTGCTGTGAGCTCATAGATGCCCTTAGTGTTGAGCCGCTGGGCCGCCGATCGGCGACTCTGGGCGATCACCCTGGGTTGCAGAGGTGCCCGAAGCCGAGTCGTCATCCCAGTCACGCGGTTCGCGAGGGGTACGGCCGGCCATGATATCGTCGATCTGCTCGGCGTCGATGGTCTCGTACTTCATCAGCGCTTCGGCCATGGCGTCGAGCTTGTCGCGGTTTTCGGTCAACAGCTGCTTGGCCGTGGCATAGCACTGGTCGATGATGCTGCGCACTTCCGAGTCGATCAGCTTGGCGGTTTCACCGGAGACGCTGGCGTGCTGGCTGGCAGCGCTGCGACCGAGGAACACCTCGCCCTCCTCTTCGGCATACATCAGCGGGCCGAGTTTTTCCGACAGGCCCCACTTGGTCACCATGTTCCGGGCGATCTGGCTGGCACGCATGATGTCATTCGAAGCGCCGGTGGTGACGCCGTCGAAGCCCAGGGTCATTTCTTCGGCGATACGGCCACCGTAGAGCGAGCAGATCTGGCTGATCAGCGCGCGCTTGGACAGGCTGTATCGGTCCTCTTCCGGCAGGAACATGGTCACACCCAGGGCGCGGCCACGAGGAATGATCGACACCTTGTAGACCGGGTCATGCTCAGGCACCAGACGACCAACGATGGCATGGCCAGCTTCGTGGTAAGCGGTGTTCTGTTTTTCCTTCTCGGACATGACCATGGTCTTGCGCTCGGCACCCATCATGATCTTGTCCTTGGCCAGTTCGAACTCTTTCATCTCGACCAGGCGCTTGTTGGAGCGTGCGGCGAACAGCGAAGCCTCGTTGACCAGGTTGGCCAGGTCGGCACCGGAGAAGCCAGGGGTACCACGGGCGATGACCGCCGGGTTGACGTTCTCGCCAACCGGGACCTTGCGCATGTGCACCTTGAGGATCTGCTCACGACCGCGGATATCCGGCAGGCCAACCACCACCTGGCGGTCGAAACGGCCAGGACGCAGCAGCGCCGGGTCCAGTACATCCGGACGGTTGGTGGCAGCGATGACAATGATGCCATCGTTCATTTCAAAGCCATCCATCTCGACCAGCAACTGGTTGAGGGTTTGCTCACGCTCGTCGTGACCGCCGCCCATGCCGGCACCACGGTGGCGACCCACGGCGTCGATCTCGTCGATGAAGATGATGCAAGGCGCGTGTTTCTTGGCCTGTTCGAACATGTCACGGACGCGGCTCGCACCGACACCCACGAACATTTCGACGAAGTCGGAACCGGAAATGGTGAAGAACGGCACCTTGGCTTCACCGGCAATGGCCTTGGCCAGCAAGGTCTTACCGGTACCGGGCGGGCCAACCATCAGCACGCCGCGAGGAATACGACCGCCCAGGCGCTGGAATTTGCCCGGATCACGCAGGAACTCGACCAGCTCGCCCACTTCCTCCTTGGCTTCGTCGCAACCGGCGACATCCGCGAGGGTGGTCTTGACCTGGTCTTCGGATAGCAGGCGTGCCTTGCTCTTGCCGAAACTCATCGGCCCGCCCTTGCCGCCTGCGCCGCCTTGCATCTGGCGCATGAAGAACATGAACACGGCGATGATCACCAGAATCGGGAAGCTGGCCACCAACAACTGAGTCCAGATGCTCTGCTGTTCAGGCTGCTTGCCTTCGATGATCACATGGTTGTCGACCAGGTCGCCGATCAGGCCGTTATCGGTAATGGCCGGGCGCACGGTCTTGAAGTTGTCGCCGTCGGCGCGCTTGCCGGTAATGATGTAGCCATCGACGGTCACACGCTCGACCTTCCCGTCTTTTACCTGCTGGATGAAGTCGGAGTAGTTGAGGGTCTGCGGCTCGTTAGGGCTCGAGAAGTTGTTCATCACCGTCACCAGGACAGCCGCGATGATCAACCAGAGGATCAGATTCTTTGCCATGTCGTTCAATTCGCTACCCTCTGAGGCCGGCGCACGACGCAGCCGTGCCTCGCATGATATTCGTCGCCCTAACTTACTACATTACCTACGCATCCGCAGGCACCGTCTGTAACCCTTTGTGAAACCTAGACTACACGAAGTTCGGACGATCCTGACGGGACAGCCGATTGGAAATAACTATCGACCACCCCGCAACCCGCCTTTTCACGCCCCCTTGAAGCCCCTGGCCAGCAGGTATTGCTCACGCGAGCGATCCCGCGAGGACGATGGTTTGCGCATTTGTACCTTGTCGAACTTGCTACGCACGTCCTTGAGGTACACGTCAAAACCTTCGCCCTGGAAAATCTTGATCAGGAAATCGCCGCCCGGCTTGAGGACACGGGTGGCCAGATCGAGGGCCAGCTCGCACAGGAACATGGCGCGCGGCATGTCCACCGCAGGCGTACCACTCATATTGGGGGCCATGTCGGAAATCACAAGGTCTACGTGCGAATCGCCGACTGCCTGCAGAATGTTCGCGAGGACTTCGTCCTGGGTAAAGTCACCCTGAATGAAGGTAACGTCAGGAATTGCGTCCATTTCCAGGATATCGGAGGCGATCAGGCGCCCCTGCCCACCGATCAGACGACTGGTCACCTGCGACCAGCCTCCAGGCGCTGCGCCCAGGTCGATTACACTCATGCCTGGACGAATCAGCCGATCCTTTTCCTGGATCTCCAGCAGTTTGTAGCTCGCGCGCGAGCGGTAGCCATCCTTTTGCGCCTGTTTGACGAAAGGGTCGTTGAAATGCTCTCGCAGCCAGTTTGCGCTGCTTTTGGAACGTTGTACCACGGGGCACCTCGATGATATGCGTCGTGATTGACTGGGCGGAGCCGGTGGCCCTCGGGTAAAATGCCGGTCAATTTTACAGAATCAGACGGAAAGGGTCAGATTATGCCGCTCAATAACGAGCAGAAGAAGCAATACAAGTCCATTGGTCATGACCTGAAGCCGGTCCTGATCGTTGCTGGCAACGGTTTGAATGAAGGCGTTATCGCCGAACTGGAGCGTGCGCTCACCGACCACGAGCTGATCAAGGTCGAGATTCGCTCCGAAGATCGCGAAGAACGTGCTGCCGCCATTGCCGAACTGTGCAAGGCAGGCCGTGCCGAGCTGGTACAGACCATCGGCAAGAAGGCGCTGATTTACCGCAAGAACCCACAGCCGAACAAGCAGCTGTCCAACATCCACCGTTACAAGTAACGGGATGGGCCCACAGGTACTGCGGTGATCTCAGGATCGTCGCGGTCCATGTGGGAGCCGGCTTGCCGGCGATGAAAGCTCCGCGGTGCCTGGCACCGGCTACGCCGCTGATCGCCGGCAAGCCGGCTCCCACACGGTCCATGGCCCCTGTCAATGGCGTGGAGCACGCACCCTGACCGGGACCGGCTGGGCCACCAGCACGATGCCGGAAAAGCCCAAGACCAGGAAACAGAACATCTGCCAGCGCTCGCCTACCGAGATGCCGTAGCGCAGGGTGTAATACCCCACGCAGGCACCGAAGCCGAGCAATAGCATCTGGCCGCGAAACTGCCGCCACCAGGCCGCCAGGCCATCCACCCTTGCCAGCACTGCCAGCTGGGTCAACAGCCCAAGCAACGCCACACCGATCAACCAGCGGTCGATCTGCCCGGCGATGTCCTGCACCAGCAACGGTGCCAGGCCACTGACCTTGAGCGCAGGCACCAACCCCACGTGAAACACCCAAAGGCCACCGACCCAGAAGACCTGGGCCAGTTGCCAGAGGATACCCTCGAGGGATGGCGCCCGCAGGCGCCGGTCAGATGTGCTTGACTTCGACAATCTCGTACTCGACCGTGCCGCTAGGCGTCTTGACGACGACAGTATCACCTTCTTCCTTGCCGATGATGGCACGGGCAATTGGCGCACCGGCCGACAGCTTGCCCTTCTTGATGTCAGCTTCGTCTTCGCCAACGATCTGGTAGGTCACCTGGTCACCGGTCTCGGTGTTCTCCAGGTCCACGGTGGTACCGAAGATGACCTTGCCGGTATGGGCAATGGTGGTCACATCGATAACAACCGAGTTCTGCAGACGACCTTCGATATCGCGGATACGCGCCTCGACCATGCCCTGCTCCTCACGGGCGGCATGGTATTCGGCGTTTTCCTTGAGATCGCCCAGCTCACGGGCTTCGCCAATGGCCTGACTCAGGCGCGGACGCTCGGTCTTGCTCAGGAAAAGATGCTCTTCTTCCAGGGCGCGAGCGCCCTGAACGGTCATCGGGTACTTGGTAATGCTCATGCTTTGAGTCCTGCATGCAGATCCTGCAGGCGACGAACGGTCTTCTCGGGACCAAACTTCAGCGCCTCGCAGATGGCTTCACCGGCCGCAATGGTAGTGGTGCAGTAGATCTTGTGCTGCAGCGCATTGCGACGAATCGAGTAGGAATCGGCGATCGACTGGCGGCCTTCGGTGGTGTTGATGATCAGCGACACTTCGTCGTTCTTGATCATGTCGACCACGTGCGGACGACCTTCGGTCACCTTGTTCACACGACGCACTTTCAGGCCAGCCGCTTCGATTACCTTGGCGGTACCAGCGGTGGCAACCACTTCGAAGCCCAGGGCGATCAGGTCACGGGCAACGCCAGCCACTTGTGGCTTGTCGTCGTCGCGCACGCTGATGAACGCAGTACCGCCAGTCGGCAGCACTTCGCTGGCACCCATCTGAGCTTTGGCGAAGGCTTCACCGAAGCTGTCGCCGACACCCATCACTTCACCGGTGGATTTCATCTCAGGGCCGAGGATCGGGTCAACCCCTGGGAACTTGGCGAACGGGAAGACGGCTTCCTTGACGCTGTAGAAGTTCGGGATGATTTCCTGGGTGAAGCCCAGTTCTTTCAAGGTTTTGCCAGCCATGACGCGAGCCGCGATCATCGCCAGGGAAGTGCCGATGCACTTGGAGACGAATGGCACGGTACGCGAGGCGCGCGGGTTGACTTCGATCACGTAGATCTTGTCGCCCTGCAGGGCCAGCTGCACGTTCATCAGGCCGACAACGCCCAGCTCCAGGGCCATTTTCTTGACCTGTACGCGGACTTCGTCCTGCACTTCCTTGCTCAGCGAGTAAGGTGGCAGCGAGCACGCCGAGTCACCGGAGTGAACACCGGCCTGCTCGATGTGCTGCATGATGGCGCCGATCACCACGTCAGTGCCGTCGCAGACCGCATCCACGTCCATTTCGATGGCGCAGTTGAGGAAGTGGTCGAGCAGTACCGGGCTGTCGTTGGAGACCTGTACCGCTTCACGCAGGTAACGCTTGAGCTCGTCCAGTTCGTAGACGATTTCCATGGCACGGCCGCCCAGTACGTAGGACGGACGCACGACCAGCGGGTAACCGATGCCGCCAGCAGCGCTGATGGCTTCTTCCTCGCTGCGCACGGTCGCGTTTGGCGGCTGCAGCAGGTTCAGACGCTGAACCATCTGCTGGAAGCGCTCGCGGTCTTCGGCGCGGTCGATGGCGTCAGGGCTGGTACCGATGATCGGTACGCCGGCTTCTTCCAGGGCGCGAGCCAGTTTCAGCGGAGTCTGGCCACCGTAGTGAACGATGACGCCTTTCGGCTTCTCGACACGGCAGACTTCCAGCACGTCTTCCAGGGTCAGAGGCTCGAAGTACAGACGGTCCGAGGTGTCGTAGTCGGTGGAAACGGTTTCCGGGTTGCAGTTGACCATGATGGTCTCGTAACCGTCTTCACGCAGCGCCAGGGCGGCGTGTACGCAGCAGTAGTCGAACTCGATACCTTGACCGATACGGTTCGGGCCGCCACCCAGGATCATGATCTTGTCGCGGGTCGACGGGTTGGCCTCGCACTCTTCCTCGTAGGTCGAGTACAGGTAGGCAGTGTCGGTGGCGAACTCGGCAGCGCAGGTGTCGACACGCTTGTAAACCGGGAACACTTCCAGCTTGTGGCGGTGACGACGCAGGTTCTTGTCGGTGATGCCGAGCAGCTTGGCCAGGCGCTGGTCCGAGAAGCCCTTACGCTTGAGGCGCAGCATGTAGTCCTTGTCGATAGCCGACAGGGCCAGGGTCTTGACCTTCTCTTCTTCCTTGATGAGATCTTCCATCTGCACCAGGAACCACATGTCGATGCCGGTCAGGTTGAAGATTTCTTCGCAGGTCATGCCGGCACGCATGGCGTCGGCCACGTACCAGATACGCTCGGCGCCCGGCACGGTCAGCTCACGCTTGAGAATGCTGCTGGCTTCCGGGCTGGCCAGGTCGACTTTCGGGTCCAGACCGCAGGCACCGACTTCCAGGCCGCGCAGGGCTTTCTGCAGGGATTCCTGGAAGGTACGGCCGATGGCCATGACTTCACCCACGGATTTCATCTGGGTGGTCAGGCGGGCGTCGGCTTTCGGGAATTTTTCGAAGGCGAAACGTGGCAGCTTGGTGACGACGTAGTCGATCGACGGTTCGAAGGACGCCGGGGTGCGACCGCCGGTGATGTCGTTCTGCAATTCGTCGAGGGTGTAACCAATCGCCAGCTTGGCGGCGATCTTGGCGATCGGGAAGCCGGTGGCCTTCGAAGCCAAGGCAGACGAACGCGATACGCGCGGGTTCATCTCGATGACGACCATGCGGCCGGTGTTCGGACAGATACCGAACTGCACGTTGGAACCGCCGGTTTCGACACCGATTTCACGCAGCACCGCCAGCGAGGCGTTGCGCATGATCTGGTATTCCTTGTCGGTCAGGGTCTGCGCCGGAGCGACGGTGATCGAGTCGCCGGTGTGTACGCCCATCGGGTCGAAGTTTTCGATCGAGCAGACGATGATGCAGTTGTCCTTTTTGTCGCGGACCACTTCCATCTCGTACTCTTTCCAGCCGATCAGCGATTCGTCGATCAGCAGTTCCTTGGTCGGCGACAGGTCCAGACCACGGGTGCAGATTTCTTCGAATTCTTCACGGTTGTAAGCGATACCACCACCGGTGCCGCCCATGGTGAACGACGGGCGAATGATGCACGGGAAGCCGAGCTTCTCGAGGACTGCATTGGCCTCTTCCATGCTGTGGGCGATACCGGAGCGCGGGCACTCCAGGCCGATGTCCTTCATCGCCTTGTCGAAGCGCGAACGGTCTTCGGCCTTGTCGATGGTGTCGGCGTTGGCACCGATCATCTCGACGCCGAATTTCTCCAGAACGCCGTGGCGCTCCAGGTCCAGGGCACAGTTCAGTGCGGTCTGGCCGCCCATGGTCGGCAGGACGGCGTCTGGGCGCTCTTTCTCGATGATCTTGGCCACCGATTGCCACTTGATCGGCTCGATGTAGGTGGCATCGGCCATGGCCGGGTCGGTCATGATGGTGGCTGGGTTGGAGTTCACCAGGATGACGCGGAAACCTTCCTCACGCAGGGCCTTGCAGGCCTGGGCGCCGGAATAGTCGAATTCGCAGGCCTGGCCGATCACGATCGGGCCAGCGCCGAGAATCAGGATGCTTTTGATGTCTGTACGTTTTGGCATGGTTGTCACTCAAATCCGCGGGTCAGTCGGCAAGCCGCCTTGAACAATCTGGGTCAGGCGCTTCCGGGCGCGGCGCAAGCCGGCCCGGGGCCTTGAAGCAGGATGCTCAGCGGCGCTTGGCCATGGCATCGATGAAACGATCGAACAGTGGCGCGACGTCGGTCGGGCCTGGGCTCGCTTCAGGGTGCCCCTGGAAGCTGAACGCGCTCTTGTCGGTGCGCTCGATACCCTGCAGGGTGCCGTCGAACAGCGACTTGTGGATGGCGCGGACATTGCCCGGCAGGGTGGCTTCGTCGACGGCGAAACCGTGGTTCTGGCTGGTGATCATGACCACGCCGGTGTCCAGGTCCTGGACCGGGTGGTTGGCACCATGGTGGCCGTGGCCCATCTTGACGGTCTTGGCGCCGGAGGCCAGGGCCAGCAGCTGGTGGCCGAGGCAGATGCCGAAGACCGGGATCTCGGTTTCCAGGATTTCCTTGATCGCCTGGATGGCGTAGTCGCACGGCTCGGGGTCGCCAGGGCCGTTGGACAGGAACACGCCGTCCGGATTCAGCGCCAGCACTTCATTGGCTGGGGTCTGAGCAGGCACAACGGTCACGCGGCAACCGCGGGCGACCAGCATGCGCAGGATGTTCAGCTTGACGCCGTAGTCGAAAGCAACCACGTGGTAAGGCAGGTCGGCAGCTTCGATGGTCGGGTGGCTGTCGGTTTTCAGTTCCCACACGCTGGAACGCCACTCGTAGCGCTCCTTGGTGGACACGACCTTGGCCAGGTCCATGCCCTTGAGGCCTGGGAAGGCGCGGGCAGCGGCGATGGCGGCTTCTTCGCTGATGTTGTCACCGGCGAGGATGCAGCCGTTCTGGGCGCCCTTTTCACGCAGGATGCGGGTCAGGCGACGGGTGTCGATACCGGCGATGGCGACGACGTTGTTGGCCTTCAGGTACTCAGGCAGCGACTGGGTGTTACGCCAGTTGCTGGCCAGCAGCGGCAGGTCACGGATGACCAGGCCAGCGGACCAGACGCGGTTCGACTCGGCATCTTCCGGGGTGGTGCCGGTGTTGCCAATGTGCGGGTAGGTCAGGGTAACGATTTGCTGCGCGTAGGAAGGATCAGTAAGGATTTCCTGGTAGCCGGTCATAGCAGTGTTGAACACCACCTCACCAACGGTTTGACCGTCGGCCCCGATGGCTTCACCGCGGAAAATACTGCCATCGGCAAGGGCGAGTATGGCTGGCTTTGTCAAGAAGACCTCCCGTAAATCAAGCATGAAAGGGCGATCGCAGGTTGCAAAAAAGCGGAGTGACGTATGGACACGTCACCCCGCTTTCATGTGCTGAATTCAATTCGCTGCGCGCTTTTAGTGGACACACTAAAGCTGTAGCTTACAGAAAAGTGCGTTTTAGGTCTACCGCATATGTGTCTCTAAAACACATGATTGCGACAGAGGGCTGCTTTGCGGCCCTATCGCCGGCAAGCCGGCTCCTACAGGATTTCTACAAGCCTCACGGCCTGCGCAACACTTGTGGGAGCCGGCTTGCCGGCGATGAGGCCGTCAAGTTCAGCGCAGCTCAAGCACATCCTGCATGTCGTACAGGCCCGGCTCACGCCCATCCAACCACAGCGCCGCACGCACCGCGCCTTTGGCGAAGGTCATGCGGCTCGAAGCCTTGTGGGTGATTTCCAGGCGCTCACCTTCGGCAGCGAACAGCACGGTGTGGTCACCGACCACATCGCCGGCGCGCACAGTGGCGAAGCCAATGGTCTTGCGGTCACGCGCGCCAGTCTGACCTTCGCGGCCATACACGGCCACTTCCTGCAGGTCACGACCCAGCGCGTTGGCAACCACTTCACCCATGCGCAACGCAGTACCCGACGGCGCATCGACCTTGTGCCGGTGGTGCGCCTCGATGATCTCGATGTCGACATCATCACCCAGCACCCGCGCCGCCATGTCCAGCAGCTTGAGACTGAGGTTGACGCCAACACTGAAGTTAGCGGCGAAGACGATCGGAATCTCCTTGCCCGCCTCGACCAGCTGCTGCTTCTCTTCCGGCGTGAAGCCAGTGGTGCCGATGACCATGGCCTTGCCTGCCTTGCGGCAGAAAGCCAGGTTCTTCAGGGTCACCGAAGGATGAGTGAAATCGATCAGTACATCGAATTCATCGGCAACCTTGGTCAGGTCGTCGGAAATCGGCACGCCGATTCGACCCAGGGCCGCCAACTCACCGGCATCGGCACCCACCAGAGAACTGTCAGGACGATCGATCGCCGCTGTCAGACCCGCCTGGGGCGCTTGCTGCTGCACGGCTTCAATCAGGGTCTTGCCCATTCGCCCTGCCGCACCCATCACTGCAATACGTCGCATAGCCTGTTCCTTGTCAGAGATCGCCGAAGAAGCGCTTCACACCCTCGAACCAACCACTGGCCTTGGGCGAATGAGAGCTGTCACCATCGAGCGAATCACGCAGCTCTTCGAGCAGCTCGCGCTGACGACGGCTGAGGTTGACCGGCGTTTCCACCGCAACACGGCACAGCAGGTCGCCCGCACCACCACCACGCACCGGCGCCACACCCTTGCCACGCAGACGGAACTGCTTGCCGGTTTGCGTGCCTTCCGGAATTTTCAGTTTGACGCGACCGTCGAGGGTCGGCACTTCCAGCTCGCCGCCCAAGGCCGCATCGGTGTAGCTGATCGGCACTTCGCAGTACAGATGCTTGCCATCACGCTGGAAGATCGCGTGCTCACGCACATTGATGACCACGTACAGGTCGCCGGTTGGGCCACCATGGGTACCGGCCTCACCCTCACCCGACAGGCGAATGCGGTCGCCGGTATCGACACCCGCCGGCACCTTGACCGAGAGGGTCTTGTATTCCTCGACACGGCCTTCGCCATGGCAAGACGTGCAAGGGTCGGTAATGATCTTGCCCTGACCATGGCAACGCGGGCAGGTCTGCTGCACAGCGAAGAAGCCCTGCTGCATGCGCACCTGACCAACACCACCGCAGGTGGGGCAGGCGGACGGGGTCGAGCCCTTCTTCGCGCCAGAGCCGTCGCACGGCTTGCAGTTGACCAGCGTCGGCACCCGGATACTGACCGTGGTGCCGCGCACCGCTTCTTCCAGGTTCAGCTCCAGGGTGTAACGCAGGTCGCTACCGCGCTGCGCACCGCCACGGGAGCCACCGCGCCCGCCGCCACCGAAGAAATCGCTGAACACATCGCCGAAGATGTCGGAGAAGTTGGCACCACCGAAACCAGCGCCGCCACCGCCACCCATGCCAGACTCGAAAGCGGCATGGCCATACTGGTCGTAGGACGCACGCTTGTTCGCATCGGACAGCACTTCATAGGCCTCGCTGACCTCTTTGAACTGCTCTTCCGACGCCTTGTCGTCCGGGTTGCGGTCGGGGTGGTACTTCATCGCCAGGCGGCGATATGCCTTCTTCAGGTCACCTTCGCTGGCGCCACGCTCGACACCCAGGACCTCATAATAATCACGCTTTGCCATAGGTCATTTGCACTCTTGAGGGCGTACGGCATGCTCCATGCCGTCAGCACCTGCCGCTGCACGCCCAAAGCGCCCTGACAGATGCTGTAAAAATTCTCGTGTTCCAGACACGCCAACGCGGGAGCAAGCCCCCGCGCGGCGACATCCTACCAGTTCATCGTCAAACGACGCTCAACCGGCCGACAACATGCAGGGATTACTGCTTGTTGTTGTCTTTCACTTCTTCGAACTCGGCGTCAACCACGTCATCGTGCTTGGCTTCCGGCTCAGCCTGCTGCGCACCGCCTTGTGGCTGCTCAGCTTGCTGCTCGGCGTACATCTTCTGAGCCACTGGCGCGGAGACCTTGGACAGCTCTTCGACCTTGGCTTCGATGGCGGCCTTGTCGTCGCCTTTGACAGCGGCTTCCAGGGCAACGACCGCAGCTTCGATAGCGGTCTTCTCTTCGGCAGTGACCTTGTCACCTGCGTCAGCGACCATCTTGCGGGTCGAGTGAACCAGCGCATCACCCTGGTTACGGGCAGCGGCCAGCTCTTCGAACTTGCGGTCTTCCTCGGCGTTTGCCTCGGCGTCACGCACCATGCGCTCGATCTCTTCGTCCGACAGACCGGAGTTGGCCTTGATCACGATCGACTGCGACTTGCCAGTGGCCTTGTCTTTGGCGCTGACGTGCAGGATGCCGTTGGCGTCGATGTCGAAGGTCACTTCGATCTGCGGTACACCGCGTGGAGCCGGCGGAATGTCGGCCAGGTCGAATTTGCCCAGCGACTTGTTCTGTGCGGCTTGCTTACGCTCACCCTGCAGAACGTGGATGGTCACGGCGCCCTGGTTGTCATCGGCAGTCGAGAACACCTGCGACTTCTTGGTCGGGATGGTGGTGTTCTTCTCGATCAGCGGAGTCATCACGCCGCCCATGGTTTCGATACCCAGGGTCAGCGGGCTGACGTCCAGCAGCAGGACGTCTTTCACGTCACCGGCCAGTACCGCGCCCTGAATGGCAGCGCCCATGGCAACGGCTTCGTCAGGGTTGACGTCTTTACGTGCTTCTTTACCGAAGAAGTCGGCAACGGCTTTCTGCACCATTGGCATACGGGTCTGACCGCCGACCAGGATCACGTCGTCGATCTTGCTCGCGTCGATGCCAGCGTCCTTCAGCGCAATGCGGCAAGGCTCGATGGTACGGTTGACCAGGTCTTCTACCAGCGACTCCAGCTTGGCGCGGGAAATCTTCACGTTCAGGTGCTTAGGACCGGTCGCGTCTGCAGTGATGTACGGCAGGTTGACGTCGGTCGACTGAGTGGAGGACAGCTCGATCTTGGCCTTTTCAGCGGCTTCTTTCAGACGCTGCAGGGCCAGAGGGTCGTTCTTCAGGTCCATGCCCGACTCTTTCTTGAACTCGTCGACGAGGTAGTCGATCAGGCGCATGTCGAAGTCTTCACCACCCAGGAAGGTGTCACCGTTGGTGGCCAGTACTTCGAACTGGTGCTCGCCATCGACTTCAGCGATCTCGATCACGGAAACGTCGAAGGTACCACCACCCAGGTCATAAACGATGACGGTGTGGTCGCCCTTGGCCTTGTCCATGCCGTAAGCCAGCGCAGCGGCAGTTGGTTCGTTGATGATGCGCTTTACGTCCAGACCAGCGATGCGGCCGGCGTCTTTGGTGGCCTGACGCTGGCTGTCGTTGAAGTAGGCCGGAACGGTGATGACTGCTTCAGTCACCGGCTCGCCGAGGTAGTCTTCGGCGGTTTTCTTCATTTTCTTCAGGACTTCGGCGCTGATTTGCGGCGGAGCCATTTCCTTGCCGCTGGCTTCGACCCAAGCGTCACCATTGTTGGCTTTGACGATCTTGTACGGAACCAGCTTGATGTCTTTCTGCACGACGTCTTCTTCGAAGCGACGGCCAATCAGACGCTTCACGGCGAACAGGGTGTTGTGCGGGTTGGTGACGGCCTGACGCTTGGCCGACTGGCCAACCAGGATTTCGCCATCGTTGGCGTAAGCCACGATCGAAGGGGTAGTACGCGCGCCCTCGGCGTTTTCGATGACTTTGACGTTACCGTTTTCCAGAATGGAGACGCACGAGTTGGTGGTCCCCAGGTCGATACCGATGATTTTACCCATGTTGAATCTCCCGAAACTTGAATTTGGTGGCAGCGGCTGCATTCAGCCAACTGCGGTAATACTTGAAGGCTTGACACCTAGATGGGGATGCCCCGACAGATTTCAAGCCTTTTCATCAATAGAAGGTTGCGGGGCGGCTGGCGCCTTGCTGACCACGACCATCGCAGGGCGCAGCAGGCGGCCATTGAGCAGGTAGCCCTTCTGGAACACATTCAGCACGCTGTTCGGCTCGACCTCGGCGCTTTCCTGCATGGCCATCGCCTGATGGTGCTCTGCATTGAACGGATGGCCATGCGGGTCGATGGCTTCGAGGTTGTAGCGCTTGAGGGTGTCCTGGAACATCTTCAGGGTCAGCTCGACGCCTTCGCGAGTGTTCTTGACCTGCTCGTCCTCGGGATTGAGGTGCGCAAGCGCCATTTCCAGGCTGTCGATTACCGGCAGCAGGTCGCCAGCGAACTTCTCGAGGGCGAACTTGCGGGCCTTGTCGACCTCCTGTTCGGCGCGACGAATGCTGTTCTGCGCTTCTGCAGCAACACGCAGGGACTGATCCTTGGCGGCGGCCAGCTGCTCCTCTAGTTCCTGGACGCGGGCATCGACAGTCGCTGCACCAGCCTCTTCGGCATTAAGGTTTTTTTCATCCAGCTGTTCGTCAGCCATGGGTGTTCTCCTTCGCAAATTTCTGGTCTGCGAGCCTGGCTCGCCTTGTCTGACGGCTATATGGGGCCGGAAAAACAGGCTTCAAGGGGCAATCTGGTTTTCACCCTGAGGAAGAATCTCCGAGCGGGCATTGTCAGCCTCGAAAAAACTACTGTATAAATAACCAGACCATTTCCTTCGGGAGCCGCCCTCATGCTGGTGCACCTGTCCATTCACAACTACGCCATCGTCGAGCACCTCGACCTCGAACTGGCCCGCGGCATGTCCGTCATCACCGGCGAGACCGGCGCAGGCAAATCGATCATGCTGGACGCCCTCGGCCTCACCCTGGGTGACCGTGCCGACAGCGGCGTGGTGCGTCCTGGCGCGGACAAGGCGGACATCCTCGCCACCTTTGACCTGGTGGACATCCCCGAAGCGCGCACCTGGCTGGCCGAACGCGACCTGGACATCGACGGCCCGTGCATTCTGCGCCGGGTCATCACCGCCGAGGGCCGCAGCCGCGGTTATATCAATGGCACGCCCTGCCCACTTGGCGACCTGAAAGCGCTGGGCGAGCTGCTGATCGACATCCACAGCCAGCATGAACACCAGTCGCTGCTAAAAACCGACACCCATCGCCGCCTGCTGGACGAATATGCCGGCGCCATCGACCTCGCCCGCCAAGTGCAATTGGCCGCCAAACGCTGGAACCAGACCCGCCTCGAGCTGGAGCGCCTGACCAACTCCGGCGACGAGCAACGCGCACGCCACCAGTTGCTCAGCTATCAGCTGGAAGAGCTCGACAACCTGGGCCTGGGCGAGAACGAACTCGAACAACTCGAGCAGGAGCATAAAAACCTGACCAGCGCCGAGGCGCTGTTCGGCATTTGCCGCCAGGTCATCGACCAGTGCAGCGAGAGCGACTCAGGCAATGTGCTCAGCGCCCTCACCTCCAGCCTCAACCGCCTGGGTGCCGCCAGCAACGCCCCCAAGGCACTGGGCGAGGCCGCCAACCTGATCGCCAGCGCGCAGATCCAGGTCGAGGAAGCCGTGGGTGAGCTCAACCGCTTCCTGGACAACTTCGATGCCGACCCCATGCGCCTGCAGGACCTGGAAGAGCGGCTCGACACCATCTACACCCTGGCGCGCAAACACCGCGTACACCCGACCGAGCTGCCGCATCTGCAACAACAGTTGATGGAAGAGTTGGAAGGGCTGAATGCCAGTGACGAATCCCTCGAACGCCTGGCTGATGAGCTGACTGCCTACGCCCATCACTATAAAGAGAAGGCCAGCGAGCTGAGCGCACTGCGCCAACAGGCCGCCAGCCAACTAGCGACCGCCGTGGAGCAAGAAATCCAGCGCCTGGGTATGCCCGGCGGGCGTTTCTGCATCGAGCTGACGCCAAACGAAGGACAGGAACTGTCGCCCCACGGCCTGGAACTGATCGAACTGCTGGTCAGCGCCAACCCTGGTCAACCTCTCAAGGGCCTGGCCAAGGTGGCATCGGGCGGCGAACTGTCGCGCATCAGCCTGGCGATCCAGGTCATCACTGCCCAGACATCGCGCATCCCGACCCTGGTGTTCGACGAAGTCGACGTAGGCATTGGCGGCCCCACTGCCGAAATCGTCGGCCAGTTGTTGCGCCGACTGGGTGAGCGCGGCCAGGTGCTGACCGTAACCCACCTGCCCCAGGTGGCCGCGCAGGGGCACCACCACCTGTTCGTGCACAAAGTGCGCAACAGCGACACCACCCACACAGCGGTGGCCAGCCTGGCCAAACGCGAGCGGGTCGAGGAAGTGGCGCGGATGCTTGGCGGCATTGATCTGACCAAGGAATCTTTGGCGCATGCGCGCAAGATGGTGGTCAGCGGCAAGGCTTGAGATTTCCACCCACCCAATACAGCCCCAACCCAAGCCATAAAACACAAAGGCGACCCTAAGGTCGCCTTTGTCATGAATAACGATAAAAATCGTTACTTCTTCTTACGCACGTACAGAACCAGATTGTGCTCAACCAGTTCGTAGCCATGCTCGGTTACGATCTCTTTCTGGCGCCGTTCGATCTCAGCATCCATGAACTCAATGACCTCGCCGGTATCCACGTTGACCATATGGTCGTGGTGACCGCCGTCCGCCAGCTCGAATACCGCGTGACCGCCATCAAAGTTGTGGCGAACCACCAGACCCGCCGCTTCGAACTGGGTCAGTACGCGATACACGGTCGCCAGACCGACGTCCTCGCCCGCTTCCATCAGCGCCTTGTAAACATCCTCGGCACTCATGTGACGCTGCTCGGTCGAGTCCAGCATTTGAAGGATCTTGACTCGAGGCAGGGTCACCTTGAGACCGGCTTTGCGCAATTCGCTATTTTCAACCATGGTCAGCTTTCTCGCCGATGCTGCTTCGCAGCTTCTCTTAATACGGGTATGATCGGGGTTTACGTTGTCCAGCCAAGATAGTGGAAGTCGCCCACCGATGCAAAACAACACCAAGCTCTTGCTAACCAGCCTCACCTTTGTGGGACTGCTCGCACTCGCCGGTTGCTCGTTTCCCGGGGTTTACAAAATCGACATCCAGCAGGGCAATGTCGTTACGCAAGACATGATAGACCAATTACGCCCCGGAATGACCCGACGGCAAGTAAGGTTTATCATGGGCAACCCGCTTATTCAGGACACCTTCAACACCAATCGTTGGGACTACCTGTACAGTCTGCAACCTGGTGGCGGCCAACGCCAGCAGGAGCGCATGAGCATCTTCTTCAATGAAAACGACCAGCTGGTCAGCCTGTCCGGCGACTTCATGCCAGGCGTGAGCAAGGACCAGGAGATCCTCGGCGGCAGCGGTGATACCACCGTCAGCCCAGCTGGCGAGCAAGGCCAACCGGCTCCGCAGCCAGAAGAAAAACCTGCCAAGCCAGGCTCGGTGGAAGAGTCCATCCAGCGCGAAATCGACACCATCGAGACCACGCCGGTGCCGACCCCCGCTCCGCTGGAAACCTCGCCGCAGTAAACCTGCGAGCAGCAAAAAGCCCGGATCGATATCCGGGCTTTTTTATGCGCCACGCCAAGGTACGACTAGCGCTTGTCTCTGGCTTTGGCGGCGCGCTGCTTGCGGGCTTCCTTGGGGTCGACCAGCAGAGGCCGATAGACCTCCAGGCGGTCGCCCTCCTCTACCTGGCGTATGGCCGGGTCACTGACCACTTTGCCGAAAATTCCCACAGGGCAACCTTCGACATCGAGCCCAGCCACCTCGACCGCAATCCCCGAAAGCCGCAACGCCTCGCGCACCGTTGTCCCGCTAGCGACCTTGCAGGCCAAGAGCCACTGCCGCTCTGGCGTGGCGTAGGCCACCTCGATGCTCAGCAATCGCTCAACCATTGAGCTGCTTGGCGCGCTGGCAAAACGCATCCACCAGGGTGTTCGCCGCTTGGTTGAACAAGGGCCCCAGTGTTGCCCGCACGATTGGCCCGGCATAGTCGAACGAAAGGTCCAGGCTGATCTTGCAGGCTTTTTCACCCAGCGGCTTGAACACCCACACACCATGCAATTGGGTGAATGGCCCTTCCTCGAGATTCATCACGATCGACTCCCCCGGCACCAGCACATTGCTCGTAACAAAATGCTGACTCATACCGCCTTTGGCCACTTCCAGTTTCGCCCGCATATGCGTGTCACTGGCTTCGATCACGGTCGATGCCGAGCACCAGGGCAGGAATTTCGGGTAGCTGGCCACGTCGTTGACCAGATCGTACAGCGCCTGGGCGGGATACGGCAGCAGGGCGGAGCGTTGAATATGGGTAGTCATCCAGGCGTCACTTCCAAGGCTGGGTGGCGGCGCTTCGCAGCGTGCCGAAAACAGGTTCTGTGCAAAAGACAGGCCTCGTATTGTCCGGTATTCATTCCACTGGCTCAAGCACACTGAAATCCCGTAGCCGACGACGCGGCGACTGCCTATAATGCCGCCCCTATGGCTAAGCAAAAGAAACATCCGACCGGGACCATCGCGCAAAACAAGAAGGCGCGACACGATTACTTCATCGAACACAAGTTCGAGGCCGGACTGGTCCTGTCCGGTTGGGAAGTAAAAAGCCTGCGGGCCGGCAAGGCGCACCTGACCGACAGCTACGTGCTGCTCAAGGATGGCGAAGCCTGGCTGTTCGGCAGCCACATCACCCCGCTGACCACCGCCAGCACCCACGTCATCGCCGACCCCACGCGCACCCGCAAGCTGCTGCTGAACAAGCGCGAGCTCGAGCGCGTGGAGGCCTCCGTGGCGCAGAAGGGCTACACCTGCGTGGCGTTGTCGCTGTACTGGAGCAAGCACCTGATCAAGTGCGAGATCGCGCTTGGCAAGGGCAAGAAGGAGTTCGACAAGCGCGATACCATGCGCGAACGCGACTCCAACCGCGAGCTGCAGCGTGCGGTGCGGAACAAGGGCAAGGAAGAGTAAAGCCTCTTCTTCAGCCTGCGCTGGCCTCTTCGCGGGTAAACCCGCTCCCACAGGTGATTCACCGAGCCTGAAAGCGGTGCAATACCTGTGGGAGCGGGTTTACCCGCGAAAGGGCCAGCACAGACGCAGCGAACCTCACCGCCCGCTACGCCGCTCCGCTCGCGCCACCCTCTGCGCTTCCTCATGCGCTTCTTCCAGCACTTCCTGCACATACAGAATGTGCCGGCTGGAAACCTCCCGCGCATCATCCGCCCTGCCCTCGACAATCGCCAGATACAGCTCCCGGTGCTGACCAATCAGCATGTCCCGGGTCTCTGACCGCTGCTGGTACATACCGCCGATGTTAGTCACCACGTTGCGCTTGAGCAGGTCGAACAGGCCGCGGATGGTATGCAGCAACACCGCATTGTGGCTGGCTTCGGCAATCGCCAAGTGGAACCGGGCATCGGCCGCGCCTTCTTCGGCCCGGGTAACTTCGTCCACGCGGGTGTAGCAGCTCTGCAACTCATCGAAGGCGGCCTTCAGGCGCACACGATCAGGCTCGGTGGCACGCTGCGCGGCGTAGTAGGCGCAAGATGCTTCCAGGGTATGGCGGAACTCGAGCAGGTCGCGTTGCGCCTCGGGGCTGTGCTCGAGCAACTGGAGCAGAGGGTCGCTGAAAGTCGAGCCGAGGTTCTCGGCCACATAGTTGCCGCCACCCTGACGGCTGACCAGCAACCCCTTGGCCACCAGCTTCTGAATGGCCTCGCGCAGTGACGGACGGGACACCCCGAACTGTTCGGCCAGGACCCGCTCGGCAGGAAGCCGCTGCCCGGAGGTCAACGTACCTTCGAGAATCATCCCTTCCAACCGATCGACGATGTCGTCGGACAGGCGCCGTTGGCGGACCTGATCAAAAACCATCACATGCTCTCCACAAACCCCCTGCCTATTTCGGGGGGCGCCTATTCTCGCCGATCCGCGCCGCGCAGACACCCATCAGCTGTGGATTTTCCCAGCCAATCAGCTGGCCGCTCATCGGCACACGACCAAAGTTTTGCCTCGGACAAATTGACACACCCACAACAGCGCTTTTAACCTAGCGCCCAGCCATTGTAAATTGGTCTTACCAATTATCCAATGCCAGTGCCTGACCAACAACAATTAGGGGCCACCCCATATGCAAACCTGGCAACAACTCTATACCCCGCTTGGTAGTCTTGGCCTGTCCGCACTGGCGGCGGTCATCCCTATCGTGTTCTTCTTCCTTGCCCTCGCCGTCTTCCGCCTCAAAGGCCACGTCGCTGGCAGCATCACCCTTGCACTGTCGATCCTGGTGGCGATCTTCGCCTTCCAGATGCCTGCCGACATGGCCTTCGCGGCCGCCGGCTACGGCTTCCTCTACGGCCTCTGGCCAATTGCCTGGATCATCGTTGCCGCGGTGTTCCTGTACAAACTCACGGTCAAGAGCGGCCAGTTCGAGGTTATCCGCAGCTCGGTGCTGTCGATTACCGACGACCAGCGCCTGCAAGTGCTGCTGATCGGCTTCTGCTTCGGTGCCTTCCTCGAAGGCGCGGCCGGCTTCGGCGCCCCCGTGGCCATTACTGCCGCGCTGCTGGTGGGCCTGGGCTTCAACCCGCTGTACGCCGCAGGCCTGTGCCTGATCGCCAACACCGCGCCGGTCGCCTTCGGCGCCCTGGGTATCCCGATCATCGTTGCCGGCCAAGTCACCGGCATCGACGCCTTCCACATCGGCGCGATGACAGGCCGCCAGCTGCCCTTGCTGTCGCTGTTCGTACCGTTCTGGCTGGTGTTCATGATGGATGGCCTGCGCGGCGTGAAGGAAACCTGGCCCGCAGCCCTGGTCGCCGGCCTGAGCTTTGCCGTCACCCAGTACTTCACCTCGAACTTCATCGGCCCAGAGCTGCCGGACATCACCTCGGCACTGGCCAGCCTGATCGCCCTGACCCTGTTCCTGAAAGTCTGGCAACCCAAGCGTTCGTTCGCGCAGGCCCAAGGCAGCGTCGGCGCCGCCGTGGTCAGCGGCGGTGGCAGCCAGCCTTCGCCTTACAGCCTGGGTGAAATCTTCAAGGCCTGGTCGCCGTTCCTGATCCTCACCGTGCTGGTCACCATCTGGACCCTGAAGCCGTTCAAGGCCGCCTTCGCCGCTGGCGGCTCGATGTACAACTTCGTCTTCAACTTCGCCATCCCGCACCTTGACCAGCTGGTGATCAAGACCGCGCCGATCGTCACCACCGCCACCGCGATGCCGGCCGTGTTCAAGCTCGACCCGATCTCCGCTACCGGCACTGCGATCTTCCTCTCGGCGCTGATCTCCATGGCGGTGCTCAAGATCAACCTCAAAACTGGTCTGACCACTTTCAAGGAAACCTTCTGGGAACTGCGCTGGCCGATCCTGTCGATTGGCATGGTGCTGGCCTTCGCCTTCGTCACCAACTACTCGGGCATGTCCTCGACCATGGCCCTGGTCCTGGCTGGCACCGGCGCTGCGTTCCCGTTCTTCTCGCCGTTCCTCGGCTGGCTGGGCGTGTTCCTGACCGGCTCCGACACCTCGTCCAACGCCCTGTTCAGCTCGCTGCAGGCCACCACCGCGCACCAGATCGGGGTCAACGACACCCTGCTGGTGGCCGCCAACACCAGCGGCGGCGTCACCGGCAAGATGATCTCGCCGCAGTCGATCGCCGTGGCCTGCGCCGCTACCGGCCTGGTCGGCAAGGAATCCGACCTGTTCCGCTTCACCGTCAAGCACAGCCTGTTCTTCGCCACCATCGTCGGCCTGATCACCCTGATCCAGGCCTATTGGCTGACCGGCATGCTGGTTCATCACTAAAGTGAAAGGGGCCGGGCGCCATGGCGCGCCCGGCAACTCCTTCAACCCACGCTGCGAGAATCCATGATCATTTCCGCCTCCACCGACTATCGCGCCGCGGCCCAACGCAAGCTGCCCCCCTTCCTCTTCCACTACGCCGACGGCGGCGCCTACGCCGAGCACACCCTGCGCCACAACGTCTCGGACCTGGCCAGCATCGCCCTGCGTCAGCGCGTGCTGAAGAACATGTCCGAGCTGAGCCTTCAAACCAAGCTGTTCGACGAAACCCTGAGCATGCCCGTGGCCCTGGCCCCGGTTGGCCTGACCGGCATGTACGCGCGTCGCGGTGAAGTTCAGGCGGCACGCGCTGCAGCGGCCCACGGTATTCCCTTCACCATGTCGACGGTGTCGGTGTGCCCGATCGAAGAAGTGGCCCCGGCCATCGACCGGCCGATGTGGTTCCAGCTGTACGTACTCAAAGACCGTGGCTTCATGCGCAACGCCCTGGAGCGAGCCAAGGCCGCTGGGGTCAAGACCCTGGTGTTCACCGTCGACATGCCGGTGCCTGGCGCCCGCTATCGCGATGCCCATTCCGGCATGAGCGGCAGCAACGGCCCGCTGCGCCGCGTGCTCCAAGCCATGACCCACCCCGAATGGGCGTGGGATGTTGGCGTGATGGGCCGCCCGCACGACTTGGGCAACATTTCCAAATACCGTGGCAACCCCACCGGCCTTGCCGACTACATCGGCTGGCTGGGCAACAACTTCGACCCGTCGATTTCGTGGAAAGACCTCGAGTGGATTCGTGAGTTCTGGGACGGCCCGATGATCATCAAGGGCATTCTCGACGCCGACGACGCCCGCGACGCGGTCAAGTTCGGCGCCGACGGCATCGTCGTCTCCAACCACGGCGGCCGCCAGCTAGACGGCGTGCTGTCCAGCGCCCGCGCCCTGCCGGCAATTGCCGACGCCGTCAAAGGCGACCTGAAGATTCTCGCCGACTCGGGCATCCGCAGCGGCCTGGACGTGGTACGCATGATCGCCCTGGGCGCCGACACTGTATTGATCGGCCGCGCCTTCCTCTACGCCCTCGCCGTCCATGGCCAGGCTGGGGTGAAGAACCTGCTCGAACTGTTCGAGAAGGAAATGCGCGTGGCCATGGTGCTCACCGGCGCCAAGTCGATCAGCGAAATCACCCGCGACTCGCTGGTTCGCGAACTGGGCGCCTGACGCCTGCACGAAACACCGCCTGATTACCGGGGTACACGGCGCGCCAGATGCCGTGGCCCCGCGAGGAGACTGCATGAGCCTGCCCGCCGCGTTCCTGCGTGATGCCGAGCGCCTGATTCCCGCCGAACGCCGTTTCGACGACCCGACCTCCACCCTGGCCTTCGGCACCGATGCCAGCTTCTACCGACTTATCCCCAAGCTGGTAGTGCGCGTCGAGTCGGAGGACGAAGTGGTCGGCCTGCTGCACCTGGCCCAGCGCGAACGCGTGCCGGTCACCTTCCGCGCGGCGGGCACCAGCCTGTCGGGCCAGGCCATCAGCGACTCGGTGCTGATCGTTCTTGGCGATAATTGGAACGGTCGTGAAATCCGCGGCCAGGGCGAGCAGATCCGCCTGCAACCCGGCGTCATCGGCGCCCAGGCCAACGCCTGGCTGGCGCCTTTTGGCCGCAAGATCGGCCCAGACCCGGCCTCGATCAACGCCTGCAAGATCGGCGGCATCGTCGCCAACAACGCCAGTGGCATGTGCTGCGGCACGGCCCAGAACACCTACCACACCTTGGCCGGCATGCGCCTGGTGCTGGCCGACGGCACGCGCCTGGACAGCGAAGACCCCGCCAGCATCGCAGCCTTTGAGAAAAGCCACGCCGGCCTACTCGAAGCACTGGCCCGCCTTGGCCGGGAAACCCGCGCCAACACCGAACTGGCCGACCGCATTCGCCACAAGTACCGGCTGAAAAACACCACAGGTCTGTCGCTGAATGCGCTGGTGGACTACGACCAACCGCTGGATATCCTGCAGCACCTGCTGGTCGGCTCCGAAGGCACCCTGGGCTTCATCAGCGCCGTCACCTACGACACCGTACCGGACCACCCGCACAAAGCCAGCGCCCTGCTGGTGTTCCCCAGCGTGGAAAGCTGCTGCCGCGCGGTGACCGTGCTCAAGCGCCAGCCTGTTTCTGCCGTCGAACTGCTCGACCGCCGCAGCCTGCGCTCGGTGCAGAACATGCCAGGTATGCCGCTGTGGGTAAAAGACCTGTCAGATAACGCCTGCGCGCTGCTCATCGAGTGTCGCGCTGCCAGCCAGAGCCTGCTGCACGAACAACTGCAACAGGTGATGGCCTCCATCGCCGAGTTCCCGCTGGAGCAACAGGTCGACTTCAGCGAAGACCCTGCGGTGTACAACCAGCTGTGGAAAATCCGCAAGGACACCTTCCCCGCCGTCGGCGCCGTGCGCCAGACCGGCACCACCGTGATCATCGAAGACGTGACCTTCCCCATCGAGCAACTGGCCGAAGGCGTCAACCGCCTGATCCAGCTGTTCGACAAGCACCACTACGACGAAGCGATCATTTTCGGCCATGCCCTGGAAGGCAACCTGCACTTCGTCTTCACCCAGGGCTTTAACAGCGCCGAGGAAGTGGCGCGCTACCAGGCCTTCATGGATGACGTGGCACAGCTGGTGGCGGTGGAGTTCGGCGGCTCGCTGAAGGCCGAGCACGGCACTGGCCGCAACATGGCGCCCTTCGTCGAACTGGAGTGGGGCCAGGATGCCTACCAGTTGATGTGGGCCCTCAAACGCCTGCTCGACCCCAACGGCATCCTCAACCCCGATGTGGTGCTGAGCGAAGACCCAGACATTCACCTCAAGCACCTCAAGCCACTGCCTGCGGCCGACGAGATCGTCGACAAGTGCATCGAGTGCGGCTTCTGCGAGCCGGTGTGCCCGTCCAAGGGGCTGACCCTGAGCCCCCGCCAGCGCATCGTCATGTGGCGCGATATTCAGGCCAAAAAGCGTGCGGGCGTCGACACCCGAGAACTGCTGCAAACCTACCAGTACCAGGGCATCGACACCTGCGCCGCCACCGGCCTGTGCGCCCAGCGCTGCCCGGTTGGCATCAACACCGGTGAGCTGGTGAAGAAGTTGCGCAGCCAGGCCGCCGAGCATGTGAAGACCGCCGACTGGCTGGCCGAGCATTTCCATACCGCGCTGGGCGGCGCCCGCCTGACCCTTACCGCTGCCAACACGGCCCGCAAGCTGCTCGGCGCCCCACGCCTGAGTCGCCTCACGTCCGCCTTGAGCAAAGCCAGTAAAGGCCGCCTGCCGCAGTGGACCCCCGCCATGCCGCAGCCCTTGCGCAGCCTGAACTTCGGCCCCGCCAGCAGCGACGCCCGCCCCCGGGTGGTGTACCTGGCCGCCTGCGTGTCCCGCGTGATGGGCCCGGCCTACAGCGACCACGAGCAAAGTTCGCTGCTCGACAAAACCCGCGCTTTGCTTGAGAAAGCCGGCTACCAGGTGATTTTCCCGGACAACGCCGACAGCCTCTGCTGCGGCCAGCCGTTCGCCTCCAAAGGCTACCCCGAACAGGCCGAGCACAAGCGCCAGGAACTGATCAATGCGCTGCTGCACGCCAGCCGCGGCGGCCTCGACCCCATCTACTGCGACACCAGCCCGTGCACCTTGCGCCTGGTGCAAGACCTGGGCGAAACCCGGCTTGACCTGTACGACCCGGTGCGCTTCATCCGCACACATTTGGTGGACAAGCTGGAGTTCACACCGCAAGAAGCGCCAGTGGCTGTTCACGTAACGTGTAGCACCCAGCACTTAGGGGAGAGCCAGGCGCTGATTGATTTGGCCCGGCGTTGCAGCAAACAGGTGGTGATTCCCGAAGGCATTCATTGTTGTGGGTTTGCAGGCGACAAGGGCTTTACCACGCCCGAGCTCAATGCCCACTCGCTGCGCAGCCTGAAGGATGCGGTGCAGTATTGCAGCGAAGGCATTTCCACCAGCCGCACCTGCGAAATCGGGTTGTCCAGCCACAGTGGCATCGACTACCACGGGCTGGTTTACCTGGTAGACCGCGTGACTCGACCGCGCACTCACTAACCCGCGCGGTCCTTTTGGAGAGAACTGTCCTGCTTAAACTCTAAAAGCTTGCCCCCTGTGGGAGCGGGCTTGCCCCGCGAATCGAGGGCAAAGCCCTCGCCCACACCCTCTTGCCGTAAGACATTTCCCAACCTGCAACCAAATGCTTCTGAATTGAATGCTTTGGGAATTATCCTACGGCCCGTACTGCCGTTTCGCTGTTGTTGCCCATGCGCATCGGGGCTAGTTTCCCTGGGTCGTTTTCGAACGATGGGGTGTGAGAACCCCGTAAACATGACAGCAGCCTCGCAATGGCGGCCCTGCGCGGGCAGACCTCGGTCTGGCCGGATTTCCCATGTTTACCGGTTTCTCACCCCGCGCATGGCTGCCACCCCAATCCCGTGAGAAGGATCGAGCTGGCAGCTCCTGTTGAGATCAAACTGGGAACAGCACCATGAAAAAGATCGTCCCCGACCCACCCCGCCTCAAGCTAGTCGCCAACCCTTACTTCTCCATCCACAGCGACATGCCCCCGCCCGATGCCCTGGCCCATGCCAGCGAACTATTGCGCGGCGTCGCCGAAACCATCGACGAACACTGCCGCACCCACGCCGGCGAACCTGGCTTGAATATGCTCAGCAACGCCGCGCATGCGTCAGAGACCTCGATGGCCCTGATCGAACATGCCTTGGCTGGCCTCTCCAACGCACAACGCCAGGGCTGATCGAATGAACGACGAACTGAAAATCGTGACCACCGCCGGAGAAGAAACCTTCGACCTGTTTCGCCTGCAACCCGGCGTGCCCTTCGACCATGCCTTCAGCCAACTGTCAGTGCTGCTCGGCTGCATCCGCCACCTGACCACCGAAGCTGAAATGGAAAATGACCGCAAGGCTGGCAGCGCGGCGCGGATTCTCAGCGAGATGGCCAAAGCGCTGATTGATGATCTGGAGCTTGGGATGAGCAAATCTCGTTGAGGACCTGCCGGCTGCGCTATCTCCCGGCAAACCTCCACAACCCCACCAACCCGTGGGAGCTGGCGCAGCCTGCGATGGGCTGCACAGCAGCCCCATTATCGGCCAAAGCGAAGTCAGCGCAGCTGCCCGCCGCACCCCACCACTCACCCTCGCATCGCCAAGCCAGCACCCGATGGAACTCTCGTCAAAGCGATGCAGTCCACCCTACAGGCCCACCTTCCCGAGGCCTTCAAAGGAGACACCCATGAAAGGTACTGCGCTTTCCGCCCTTTTCGCAGCGGCCACCCTCCTGGCCTCCCCCGTGTTCGCCGCCGAAGACCTCTGCGCTGCCAACCTGCAGAAGATCAACGACAGCATGGCCACAGCCGGCGCCACCTCCGAAGGCCTGGACAAAGCCATCACCGAACACGTCGACAAAGCCAAGGCCGCCCAGGCTTCGGGCGACACCAAGGAATGCATCGCCATCACCAGCAAAGTGCTGGAGCGCCTGGAGAAAACCGAGAAAGGCAGCGGCGTATGAGCCCAGCAGCGGGCGGCCGGACCGGCTGTCGACGTCGCCCGCGCAATGGCGTATACTGCGCCTCACGTGCCGTATGGTGCGTTAGCTTAGAGCTAGTGTGGGGCCGATCAGGATTCGACGCCGGTAGCGAAACTCTAGGTGCATGCCGAGTTGGTAACAGAACTCGTAAATCCACTGTTGCAACTTTCTATAGTTGCCAATGACGAAAACTACGAGGGTTACGCTCTCGCTGCGTAAGCAGCTGAGCCCGCTCTCCTGGTAGCTTCGGCTCCAGCAATCATCAGGGGATGCCTGTAAACCCGAAATGATTGTCATACAGAACAGGATCGTCGTGTAGCACGTTGGGGGCAAAGCGACTAAAACTTACCCAACTCGTCCAAAGCACCCTGCCCGTCGGGCGGCTGCGGATTAACTCAGTAGACACGGCTAAGCATGTAGTACCGACAGCGGAGTACTGGCGGACGGGGGTTCAAATCCCCCCGGCTCCACCAAATGATCAATCAAAGACGTCCACGGACGTCTTTTTTTGTGCCTGGAAGTCAGTGAAATCAAGGGTTTACTGCTCTTTTGAGGGCCACAACGGTTTTTTGAGTTCCAGCCATCCCGGTATTCCCAGTGGTATTCCAGCCTACCTGGGGCTAATCTTGGGAATACCAAAAGGTGTCATGGAGCTTCTCCCATGTGCGCTCAAACAGCTCGCCTCTCCGACCGCCAGCTCAAGACGGTCAAGCCCAAAGACAAAGACTATGTCCTCACGGACGGCGACGGCCTCCAGCTCCGAGTCCGGGTCAATCGCTCGATGCAGTGGAATTTCAACTACAGGCATCCGGTCACCAAAAATCGAATCAACATGGCGCTCGGCTCCTACCCTGAGGTCTCTCTGGCGCAAGCTCGGCGGAAAGCGGTTGAGGCTAGGGAAGTACTTGCGCAGGGGATCGACCCAAAAGCTCAGCGCAATGATCTCGCGCAGGCCAAGCTAGCCGAGACGGAACATACGTTCGAGAAAGTAGCTAGCGCCTGGTTCGAGCTGAAAAAGGACTCTGTTACGCCGGCCTATGCCGAGGACATCTGGCGCTCACTCACTCTGCACGTTTTCCCGAGCATGAAATCGACTCCGATCTCGGAAGTCAGCGCACCGATGGTGATAAAGATCCTTCGCCCTATCGAAGCCAAAGGCAGCTTGGAAACGGTGAAGCGGCTTAGCCAGCGCCTCAACGAGATCATGACCTACGGGGTCAATTCGGGAATGATTTTCGCGAACCCGCTCAGCGGGATTCGGGCGGTATTCAAGAAACCGAAGAAAGAAAATATGGCGGCGCTACCACCCGAGGAGCTTCCTGAGCTCATGCTGGAAATAGCGAATGCCAGTATCAAGCGCACGACCCGCTGCCTGATCGAGTGGCAGTTGCACACGATGACTCGCCCCGCCGAGGCGGCAACTACTCGCTGGGTAGACATCGACTTTGAAAGGCGAGTCTGGACTATCCCACCGGAGCGGATGAAGAAGCGCCGCCCGCACAGCATCCCGTTGAGCGATCAAGCCATGTCATTGCTGGAGATACTGAAGTCCCACAGTGGTCATCGGGAATACGTCTTCCCGGCAGACCGAAACCCTCGTACTCATGCCAATAGCCAGACCGCCAACATGGCATTGAAACGCATGGGCTTCCAGGACCGCTTGGTCAGCCACGGCATGCGCTCGATGGCCAGCACCATATTGAATGAACATGGGTGGGACCCGGAGCTCATCGAAGTGGCGTTGGCGCACGTCGACAAGGATGAGGTGCGCAGTGCCTACAATCGAGCCGACTACATCGAGCGACGGCGGCCGATGATGGCTTGGTGGAGCGAGCACATTCTGAAGGCGTCGACGGGCAATCTCTCAGCCAGCGCGATGAATGTGGCCAGGGATCGGAACGTAATACCCATCCGATAGGGCGGCGACAACGGCGACACTGGCGACAGACCCCGTGCCATCTACATCTTTGCCGTCTGAACGGATGGCGACAGTCGCCAACTCGCCTCGATTTTGGTTTCTCCGGCTAAGCCCGTGAGCATGGGGAGGCTTCGCATCCCCATGCTCACGGGCTAACACTAGAAAAGCGACAAACGGCCACTTTGCCACTGACTCCCACCGACTTCCAAAGCACGCCAGAGGTGGAATCTGGCGCATTTCCATGTGCCCTTCACCAATTGACCCGTGCCGCGGTGACCGATAGAACGAAGATTCAAAGCGCTGCCTTAGGCAGCACCCCAGATGACCAGAGCCTTCAAGGTCATGCCGCTAACCCGGTGGTTCATCCCAAAGTGCGATTCGCGCCCGGAGGCTCGCACGGTCATTCGCCAGAATGATGGACGCCCTCTAAACAATCCGCCTAGTGCGGCTGCCCGCTAACCCTTTAGCCCTGCAGCAACGAACCTGCTCGGCCAACGTTTTGCGCCAACCGTTCGCCCGTCTCTTTTTCCAGAAAAGAGACGGGCGCTCCTGACACTGCTGCAGCCCCGATCGCACATGGCTTTGCGGCAATCCCCCTCGTGACAATCGGCGTGACAAACGCCGATGTCACCAGCAACAGCGCTGTAGATGATGGTGCCGCAGCCCAAGGAATGGACTGCACCTAACTGACAGTCAGGCATGCCCCGGTCATCGCATTGCTGCTTGCTTGTGGCTCAGGATCTCGCGGCGCTGGTCTCGTCAGCCAGTGCAGCCTCCACCCGCCCACCGGTAACGGTGCTCAGGAGGCCAGATCATGAGATGCCCTTGCTCCTGGTCGTAAAGAGCCGCCAGTCCCGCGTCAGTGGACACCCTCACAGGTCGCAGGGGCCTTGATCCCTGATAACACTCAGCATTCTTGGCGGGATGACGTGGGGGAGAGATTGGTAATTTATGGAGGACGGCTATGCAACTGCGCGAAGTACAAGGGCCACCACGCCCCTTGTTGGAACAGCAGATTAGGCCCCTACCCTACCCGGTCGAGGCGCTGGGCGATCTATTGGGGCCTGCCGTGGAACGCATGGCCGATGTGATCGGCGTGCCCTGCGCCATGGCCGCGCAATCCGTGCTGGCCACAGCAGCTTTGGCGAGCCAGGCGCACGCCAATGTTCACCTCGATGGCCGAATCTATCCGTTGTCGCTGTACTTGCTGACGGTGGCTTGCTCAGGTGACCGCAAAAGTGCGGTGGACCATATTGCGCTGCAGGCCGTACGGGACTGGGAAAGACAGCAGTGGATCGCCTATGGCGAACAGCTCAATGCGCACCGAGCTGCAATGAGCCTCACCGCGAAGTCACCGACCTCGAAAAAGTCAGCACAGCTAGCGCTGGACGCGCAACCTGAACCTGTCCAACCAAGACTGCTCACTGCTGAGCCGACCATTGAGGGCCTGGTCAAAAGCCTGTGCCACGGCTTGCCCAGCATGGGGCTGTTCAGCGATGAGGGCGGACAGTTTTTGGGCGGCAGCACCATGAGCAAGGACAACATGATCAAGGCGATCACTCACTTGTCGACGCTGTGGGACGGTAGCCCGATTGATCGATCGCGCGCGATGGCTGGGGAAAGTCTGCGCGCCTATGATCGCCGACTCAGCATGCACTTGATGCTTCAACCCCGCCTGGCAGACCGCTTGCTGCAGGACGCTGATATCAGAGACCAGGGCATCCTGGGACGCTGTCTGATCAGTTGGCCAGAGCGTCTGGTTGGACAGCGGCTGTATAAAGCCATTGACCTGACCCGAGATCCAAAGGTGCACCTGTACCAGCAGCGCATTGCCGCGTTGATGCAGAAGCCTTGGTCACGTCATAAAGACGGCGGCCTCAACCCTGCAACCCTGGAGTTGAGCCCCCGCGCTCGCGAGGCCTGGATTGCCATTCACGACACCATTGAATGCGAGTCAGGGGAGTTCGGCGAGCTGGTCAATGTGCAGGCTGCTGCGGGCAAAGCCGCCGCGAACGTTCTACGCATGGCTGGTGTGATGGCGCTGGTTGAGGAATCGACTGTGTTGGAAGAGGTGCACATTCAGCGCGCCTCTACGTTGATGGATTACTACCTGGCCGAGACCCAACGACTGACTGAACAGGAACCGCTGAATAAGCTTCGCGCAGAGGCAGATTGCCTGTTGCGCTGGTTGGTACAGAAGAATTGGCCTCCGTTCAACATCCGCGACCTCACACGCAACGGTCCTCGCTTTGCCCGTAAAAGCACCCCACACACCGCCGCGTTGCTGGTGGTATTGATTGATCATCGGTGGCTGAAAACCGACGGAAAGATGTTCGAGGTGCGCCATGTTCCGCCTCAATGACGCCGTGCGCCGCTACCAAGCGCAACATCGCTCACCGACTGAGCTACGGTGTGTCGCCACAACCGCCCCCACTTTGTCGCCACGTGCCATTCCAGATACGACAGGGGTTGTCGCCAGTGTCGCCGCTGTCGCCAGTGCAACACCTGAGCCCATCGACCTGGCTCAGCTCATCGAGCAGTTGCAAGAGGAAGGGGCTCTGCTGCTGCACAGCGAAAATGCCCTTTTCTTCCGCCCAGCACACTGGGGACAGTTGGACAGCGTCAGCGCCCACTGGAAAGTCCTGCTGCGGTTTCTACAAACCAACGTTCAAGGTGAAGACAATGGCACTGGTCGGTCGGCGTGACGGTCGCAACTTTGGCTACGGTCGCCAACTGAGCTATGCCGGGCGGCAGGCACTGGAAGATCTGTTTGGCGGCGGCCACTTCGCCACAGTCAAAGCGCATAGCGATCGCTGGCAAGCCTTTGTACGCTGGTGCCGGTCAGACCACGGCCCCGGTTACAACGATGCGCGCCAGATCAATAGACAGACGCTACAAGACTACACCGAGTATCTGCGCCATCAGATCCAGCAAGATGCACTCTGCATCGCCACCGCGCAGAACCGCCTGAGCAGCGTCAACCGCACCCTTGCTGCGCTGCGCGGTGATCAGGATGTGAGAATCGCCAGCCCGAGTCAGGCTTTGGGACAGCGGCGCTCGAGCGTACGCACTCGCGCGCCGGATGGCCAAGATCACCAACAAGTGCGGCGACTGGCTGAGCTGCTTGGCGAACTGCAACACGATCGGGTGGCCGCCATAGTCCTTTTAGCTCGAGCAACCGGCATGCGCCTGCGCGAAGCGATCCTGGCTGACCTGCCACGCTTACACCGCGAAGCCGAACGCTTAGGCCGCATCAACATCCAAGACGGCACCAAAGGCGGCCGTTCAGGCTCATCAGCGCCGCGATGGGTCGTGGCCAATGAAGCAGTGAAAGCGGCCATGCAGTTGGTTCGTCAGGCATCGCCGACCGGCAGCCGCAACTTGCTAGCCCGAGACGAAAGCTACGCCATATTTCTGCACCAAACCGTGCTCCCCGCCCGCGAAACGCTGCATGCATACGGACTGAAGGGTTTTCATGAACTGCGCGCAGCCTACGCCTGCGAACGGTACGAGCAGCTCACGGGCCACGCCGCACCGGTCAATGGCGGCCAGTGCTATCGCATTGACCGTGAACTTGATCAACAGGCGCGCCAACAAATCAGCCTAGAGCTCGGGCATAACCGGATCGATGTGGTGTCGGCCTACATTGGCGGGAGAACATGAGCAAACCCTTCGATATGACGCTGTTCCTGAGCGGCGTATTGACCGGTTCGAAGGCCACGCAGCAACGTCACCTACGTCAAGCACGAGTCATGCAAGCGGCCATTCAACAGCGATGGCAACGCGATAATCCCTGGAACTGGCAGCTCAAGCATGTGCGCTGGTTTCTCACTCAGCACCTGAAAGACCATTCCGACGCCACCCGGTATTACTATCGACTCACCGCCCTATTGATCTGGAAGCGATTAGGGAGCGACCGAGGATTGCGGATCTGACGCTCGCATCGAGGGTAGGCAGTCCACCAGGCTCTCTTGTCCGCCTCCAACTATCTTAGCGTGGACATTCTCTTGCTGAGTGAACCTGTTCAAAATCCACTCTTTCAACCTTAATGGCATAATGGCAAAATGCCGTCAGCAAGGAAGACGAAATGCTAAAGAATTGGTGCCGATCGCCATCCGTTTTTTTGTGACCAGCAGCTTATCGCGCCTCCAAGACACTACGTGAAGCCCGACAAATATCACAGAAATAGCGAAGATAGCTGCCGTAGTAATCCAGAACCAGGCACTGACGCCATTGGTTTCTGCTGAGAACAGCAACGAAAAATCCGGCCAGAGAAGCGTTAGAAGATCCAACATTTCAAGTCCTCCAAGACGTAACTATAAAAACTCAACGTTGAGGGGATTAGGGTCTAGGCCAGAGGCTCAGGGCATAGGAAAACAGCTTGTCGGAGCGCGACACGATTTGTGCTTCTTCCCAGGCATCGTTCTCACCAAACGCCTGGAAGTGCATATTGAGCATCAGCAGGCTGGTGGTCACGATCTCCTGCCGCTTCATGGCAAAGGGTTCGTTGCTCAGGGCGGAGTTGAAGGCCTGGGTCACCAGTGTGAGGTTGCCGATACTGTGCAGCAGACGACGGCGCCTTTCCTGGTTCTCTGGTGTGTCCTCGGCCAGCGGCCAGTTCGTTTGCCATTTCTGCGGCAACACATGCTCCACGGTCAGGCCATCAGGTAGCACCAGGCTCTCCTGCTTGCTACCGCGCATGGACAGTTCCAGCGCCTCGAGAACCGCACGGACCTTGCTAGTGTTGCGGCCTTGGTAAAGTGCGCGATGGCACCAGTTACGAGCGAAGGCCTCGTCATCCGGCCAGCATTGGCTGTCGCCCTGCAGGGACAGCAGCTTGTCGCGCAGGGTCGCGGCATCGGTCTTCTGCTCGCGCACCATCTCCGCCAGCAAGCGGTTGAGGAAGGTGCGGTTGTAGCTCTTGGTGGTGTAGCCACAGATAAAGCGGCGCACCAAGTAAGACTCCAGATCACCAATGGCCTGCAGGAACTCCGCTGAATCCGGCTTATGGTGCTCCAGTAGATAAAGCACAAGCGGCGTCACCGTGGATACATCCAACAGCTTCAGACGCCGGCAGAACAGATCGAGGCGACTCGCCTGCCCCGGCACTATAAAGGTCTGGAAATACCCCGCCAGGTGCGTGATGCGCGCCAGCTCGCGCTGAGTGTCGCGCGACTCATCCTGCCACCAGTCCTTAAACTCGTTGAATACGTGGGCCACCTTCAGATCCTCGCACTTGCGCATGCCCACGTAGTGGTAAAGCAGCAGGTCCAGTCGCGAGTTCTTCAGGCGGCCCTGCCGCTCCTGCTGCTTCCAGAACTTGGCGCCCTTGCCAGTGCTGGTGTCTACCGTCTCGTCGAAATGCTGCCAGCCCTGGCGATACAGCTCATCTACGTCCTCGCCGTTGCGGGTGGCGTGGAGGAAGATGAAGTTGCGGATCAGGTCACTCGGCAACAGCGGCGCGCCCCGGGCATTGAGGGTTTCGAAGATAATCTGCGGGTCGTCCTCGTCCTCCAGCTCCAGTGACATGATCTGGAAGCCTTCGCGCAGGGTGACCAGCAGCGCATGGGCGCGCTCAACCTGCAGCGGTAGGTCGGCGCCAGGCAGTTTCAGATAGATATCCGCGTCGATGGAGCGAATCACCGAATGGGCCACAGTGCGCTCTTCATCTGCAGCCGCGTCCGGCAACAGGTCATCGTAGCGCAGGCCGCGCAGGTAGCAGGCCAGCATGGCGTGGAAGAACAGGTAGGCGCGCACCATGGCCGGACGCTCCTGATACTGCCGACCGACCTTGGCCGGGAAGCGCTCGCAGATCTTTTCGGCGCTGCCCAGCTCGGCCAGTGCCTGCATCACATCGCGACCGACATTGGTCGGGAGTACCTTGAGGGTATCGCTGGCAAGGCGGTAGCGGCCGATATTCTGCGTTAGCGGCTTGAGGTCATAGATCAGCGCTTCGTCCTTCAGCGGCGCGACTAGGTCGCGAAACGCCAGCAACAGAATCTGCAGGGTGGTGATACGCTGCTGGCCGTCGATCACATCGCGGTTGCCCACAGCATCACTGCTGCCGCCCTTGAGGCTCCCGATCACCACGGTGCCGAGGAAGTGCCGACGTAGCGGCCTGAGCCGGCCAGCTCCGACCATGGCTGCATCGGCCTGATGCTGGACGATAGCCTCCAGGCGATCAACGAAGTCTTCCCACAGTGGCTGCACCTGCTCGTTCAGCGTCCACACGTAACCGCGCTGGAACAAGGGGATCAGGTACTGCGCGCGCTCGGTAAACAGGTCGGTGACGGCTTTCTTGTCGGGACGCATAGGATGTCCTTATCGTGGTCTTGATAAATCAGGCCACGGCCTGCTCGACCAGCGCACTGGCCAGATGCTCGTGCACCTGCCGGGCCTGGTTAAGACGGGCTTTGAGTTGGTCGCAGAGGGCCATCAGTTGATCTACTTTGGCGACGATACGGTATTGTTCGGCTAGAGGGGGTAGCGGAAAAGCGCATGCTCGAAGCTGAGCCATGTTGATCGACGCGAGGTTCGTTGTCTGCTTTGACGATCCTGCGAAATACTCTCTAGCTGTAGCTGAGTTCAGATAAATTTCGGCCCAGCGCGGTTCCCACTCCGTTGTCACTGCTCTGGCTCGGAACACATGATTTTGGTGTAAGCACTCCGAAATTTCTCCACGCCAAATAGCAGTGCGTCCGACCTTGTCCCAATCACCACCTTCGGTAATAAGCAAATCACCATTCGACAGGAGATATTTTTCGAGCTCATCCTCTGGAATTTCCACCTCTTTGATCTGATCAAGGACAAGGTGCCCCCTCTGGACATTCGCGACACGAAGATATGGCTTGATTACCAGCTTTCGCCCTGCAAGTTTACGTCCGAGCGTGACGCCACCAGTCACATATAAAACTGAATCTAGAGTCTTCCACTCCCAGCCATTCGGGACGCTATAAGGGAGCACTGACAGTGTATCGACAGCTAGCTCTTTTTGTTTTCTTGCTTTGGTTTCAATCAATACGCGTTGTTTCGCGACGTCAATCCGCTTACACAACTCCCGCGCCGGCTCATCACCAGGATCTTGCGGCACCAGCTTGCCCATCACCGCCAGTTGCAGCAGAGTTTGCGTTAGGGCGTCGATGCTGGATTCGGTGATGAACAGGGTGTGGAAGTGCTCGGCCAGGCGCTGCCAGCTTTGCGCAAAGTCCCCGGCATCGCGGGACTGAGTCAGGCTGTTCAGCAGCGCCTGCACCAGTTGGGCATGGGCACTATCGGCATCGCCTTGCCGGGCTTCCAGCCGGTCGCACAGGGCCATCAGCTCATCGACTTTGGCGACAATGCGCGACTGTTCGGCCTTGGGAGGCAGCGCAAAGAAAGCATCATTCAAAACCTTGAAGTGCCGCGCATACCCTCTGGCTTCTAGCTTTAAACCAACCAGATGCCACCAGAAGAACTTCTCATTTAGCAAAACTGGTCTGAGAATTTTGACGCCATCAGCCCCAGCAACAAAATCAAAGTCAACGTATTTTCGCTCCGTCGTGTGGTCACCAAACACAACAACTGGGCCGGGGAGTCGAATCAATAGGGACTCGTCGTCGGTGTAGCCAGCAACAAACCGTTTCCCTTGGTCGACGACAGGAAATATTCCTTTCTCACTAATTTGGGAGGACAGCAGCTTATTACCGCTGACCGATACCAAGTAATAGACCTCTGGAAGTCTTACACACGCCCAGGTATCTGGCAGATCGTATGGTATTTCTTCCTCAGTAATCGCTGCCAGCAGCTTTTGCTTATTGATCTTCCCCTCAGCGACCAACCGCGCCTTTTCCTCGGCAATCCGCTTTAGCAGCTCACTGGCCGGCTCATCACTCGGATCTTGCGGCACCAGCTTGCCGCGCACCGCCAGCTCCAGAATCAGTTCGCGCAGCTTTTTGATGCCATTGGGCGCGCCGGCCAGCAGCGGCAGGTTGTCAGTCAGTACTGCGCTCATACTTCACGCTCCGCCGCCTGTGCGGCAAAGGCCTCGGCCAGCACGGCCTTGAGCTGGTCGCGCAGTACGCCAATCTCGCCTTGCAGCGCGGCATAGTCACGCAGCAGTTCGTCCGGGTCGTGGCTAATCTGCTCGCCGACGTGAGGGTTCTTGCAGTCGAGGTTCCAGTTGCGGTTTTGCAACTCGTCAAAGCTGACTTTCCAGGCGAACTCGTTCTCCTGGCGTGCGACAAAGCCATCGGCCTCGCTGCCCCACCAGGCTTCTTCGACGGCGAACTCCTCGACGCGCATAGGTCTGGTCTTGGTGTAGCTTTTGTAACCGGCCGGGTACTGGTGCTCGTAGAACCATACGTCCTTGGTCGGTGTGCCCTTGGTGAAGAACAGCAGGTTGGTCTTAATGCTGGTGTAAGGGTTGAACACGCCGTTGGGCAGGCGGACGATGGTGTGCAGGTTGCATTCTGTGAGCAGCTTTTCCTTGATGCGGCTCTTGATGCCTTCACCAAAGAGGAAGCCGTCGGGCAGCACCACGGCGGCGCGGCCGCCGTCCTTGAGCAGGTGCATGATCAGCACCAGGAACAGGTCGGCGGTTTCGCGGGTACGGAAAGTAGTCGGGAAGTTGGTTTCGATGCCGTCTTCTTCCATGCCGCCGAACGGCGGGTTGGCGACGATGCAGTCGACCCGCTCTGCTGGGCCCCAACTGATCAGCGGGCGCCCCAGGGTGTTGTCATGCTTGATCTGGTTAGGCACCTCAATGCCGTGCAGGATCATGTTGGTGGTGGCCAGCAGGTGCGGCAGCGGTTTTTTCTCCACGCCGAAGATGCTCGCCTGCAGGATGCGCTCGTCTTCGGCGGTTTGCACATAACGCTTGCGCTTGTGCTCGATGCTGCAGGTGAGGAAGCCGCCAGTGCCGCAGGCCGGGTCCAAGACCTTTTCGTCCAGCTTGGGGTCGACCATGCGCACCATGAATTCGGTGACTGGGCGCGGGGTGTAGAACTCACCAGCATTGCCGGCGTTCTGCAGGTCGCGCAGCAGTTGCTCATACATGTCGCCAAAGGCGTGGCGCTCCTGCGCCTTGTTGAAGTCCACCCCTTCCTGAATCTTGTTGATGACCTGGCGGATCAACTGGCCAGACTTCATGTAGTTGTAGGCATCCTCGAACACGCCACGCACCACATAGGTGGCCGGCGTGGTGCTGTATTCGTGGAGGTTCTGCAGCTGCGGGAACAGGTTGTTGTCGATGAAATCCTTCAGTGCATCACCGGTGATGCCCTCCGGGTTGGCCGCCCAGGTGCGCCAGCGGCAGCTCTCCGGAATCGGCGAGCGGTAGTCGTCATCCAGCAGCTCCCACTCCTGCTCGCGGTCGTCGAAAATTTTCAGGAACAATATCCACACAAGCTGGCCGATACGCTGCGCATCACCGTCGACGCCGACGTCTTTGCGCATGATGTCCTGGATGGATTTAATGGTGCTGCTGATGGACATGCTTACTTCCTGAAAAGGTGTTCACGGTGCCAGGCCAGATAACCGCGATGCTGCGGCTTGATCTGGCGCAAGCGCAGACAAGGGGTGATGTTGAGCGCACGGGCGCTGTCGGGGTCGAGATCCTCGCCGAGGAGAATCTGCCCCTGATCATCAAAGCTGATCAGGCCACGGTCGAAGGCCAGATCAAGATTGGGGGTGAGCAACAGCCCATTGAACGGATCAAGCCGTTCGGTCGGGCTGGCAGCATGCCAGGGTTTTATATGCGAGGCCCGCAACAACTCCGGTACGCAGCAGTCAGTAATCGCACAGCCGCCCCAATAGGCAAGCAGGTCGTCGCGGTAGCCGCTCTGGCCGATGCGCGCTTTCATCAGCGCATCGCGTTCGGTGTCGGTGAGGTTGGGTTCGTTTAGAAATTCCTCTGTTGAGACCGAAGATTTAGCAGCCGCGGACTGGAGGGCAGAAACAGAGGATGTATAACCGAGTAGATCAAGCAGTTGATGAAGATCGGCCTCTGTAGCGATATCCAATGCAATTGCTAGTTTACTGTCAGAGCCAGCTACGGCGGGATAACCCGTCATGTTGGTGTTTCGATACCCGGTATTTGGTAACGAAGGGGAAAGTGCCTTGATGTAGTCCCATTTACCTGCGGTGACATGTTCTGGATGAATGAGGAAGGGCTGCTTGGCAACAGAAGCACCCGTTTTGCTCATTTTGACGAATACACGACCGTTAAAATCAGGATGCTCATACCCGTTAGCATGTTGATTTTTGACGGTCTGAACAAAGCCCTTACGGATGAGCGCAGCTGCGATTTCAAATGAATTAAGTTTGGGCATCGGTTATCCGTAGAGCTGTCGCTCAAGCTCCTGAATGGCCTGCTGATAGCCCGGTTTGCCGCCAAAGGCCTTGACCAGCTCAATCGGCGCACCGATCTGGCTGAATGGAGCCAGCTGAAGGATCTTGATGTCTTCGATGTGCTCGACGCCGGTGTCGGCGTATTTGTCGAGCAGGGCTTCCAGTACCTGGCGGGCGGCGCCGGAGTATTTGGCGAAGTAGTTGCGCTTTTTCACCTGCTCGGCGCGCTCCTTGCGGGTGAGCGGCGGCTGGTCGAAGGCGATATGGCAGATCAGGTCGAACGGATCGAGCGGCTGGCCGCGCTTGGCTGAGACTTCGTCGTCCAGCGCTTCCCACATCACACCTTGAGCGGCCAGCTCATCGATGATGACCTTCTTCTGTTCGGCATCGCTCCAGTGGCGCAGGAAGTCATCCAGCGAGGCAAACTGTTTCTTAACGCAGGTACGTGTGTAGTCGCGTAGCGATTCGGTGATCAGCTTGCCGTCCGGGCCATAGTACTGCACGCGCTCTGCAATGACTTGCACAGCGACGTTGTTGATCACGTATTTGACGCGCTTCTTGCCGCCATCGTCGTCAGCGCCGCCGGTGGTTTCGTCACCTTCGGTTGCCCCAGCACCACCGTCGGTCACGTCACCCTCTTCGCCCTCGGTTTCTTCCGGCGGCACTGGTGAGGAGTCGCCCTCGGGGTTGTAGATCACCACCGGCTCACCGTCGAAGGCCGGGTCGGCAAACAGTTCGGTGGCTTTCTTGAAGTCCATGATGGTGAACCAGTACTTGCCGTAATCCTCGTTGATACGGGTGCCACGACCGATGATTTGCTTGAACTCGGTCATGGATTTGATGTGCTGGTCGAGCACCACCAGTTTGCAGGTCTGGGCATCAACGCCGGTGGTCATGAGTTTGCTGGTGGTGGCGATCACCGGGTAGCGCGACTCGGGGTTGATGAAGTTGTCCAGCTCAGCCTTGCCTTCCTTGTCGTCGCCGGTAATGCGCATCACGTATTTGCGGTTTTCCTCAACGCGCTTGGGGTTGAGGTTGACCAGGGCCTGGCGCATGCGCTCGGCGTGGTCAATGTCGTCGCAGAAGATGATGGTTTTCTGGAAGGGGTCGGTGGCGGTCAGGTATTCGGTCACCTTGCGGGCGACCAACTGGGTGCGCGCTTCGATCACCAGGTCGCGGTCCATGTCCTTGAGGTCATAGACGCGATCTTCGATCAGCTCACCGTTCTTGTCGCGCGTGCCCTTGGGCGGGCGCCAGCCTTGCAGGTCTTTGTCGAAGTCGATGCGCACCACTTTGTACGGGGCGAGGAAGCCATCTTCGATGCCTTGCTTGAGGGTGTAGCTGTACACCGGCTCACCGAAGTAGGTGATGCTGGAAACCTCTTTGGTCTCCTTCGGCGTAGCGGTTAGGCCGATGTGGGTGGCACCGGAGAAGTAGTCGAGAATCTCGCGCCAGGCCGAGTCTTCGGAGGCGCTGCCTCGGTGGCATTCGTCGATCACCACGAGGTCGAAGAAGTCGCGGGAAAACTGCTTGTAGACATTCTTCTCTTCTTCGTTGCCGGTCACGGCCTGATAGAGCGACAGGTAAATTTCGTAGGACTTTTCGATCTGCCGTTTGGCAATCTTGGTCATCGCCTGGCCGAAGGGCTTGAAGTCGTTGTTCTTGGTCTGGTCGACGAGGATGTTGCGGTCGGCGAGGAAGAGGATGCGTTTCTTCTGCCCGGACTTCCACAAGCGCCAGATGATCTGGAAGGCCGTGTAGGTCTTGCCGGTGCCGGTGGCCATGACCAACAGGATGCGATCCTGCCCACGCGCCACGGCCTCAACGGTGCGGTTGATGGCATTCATCTGGTAGTAGCGCGGCATGCGCCCGGAGCCGTCGTCGTAATACGGGGCTTCGGCTTTCTGCTGGCTTTCGCCACTCAGGCCCTTCCACTGGCAGTAGCGCTGCCACAACTCCTCGGGGCTGGGGAACTGCTCCAGGCTCAGCTCGGTTTCCTTCTGCGCGCCGGTGCCACTGCGATCATGGAAAAGAAAACCGTCACCGTTGCTGGAGAACACGAACGGCACATCCAGCGCCTCGGCATAACCGAGCGCCTGCTGCATGCCGGCGCCGAGGGAGTGCTTATTGTCCTTGGCTTCGATAACCGCCAGCGGCAGGTTGGCCTGGTGATACAGGATGTAGTCTGCGCGGCGCGATTCGCCCCGGCTGTGCAGCTTGCCACGGACGATGATGCGGCCCTTGGTAAAGCTGACTTCCTCACGGACCTGCTTGTGCAAATCCCAGCCCGCTGCGGTGATGGCCGGCGTGATGTATTTGCTGCAGATGTCGCGCTCAGTCAGTGAATTCTTGTCCATGTATCCGTCCCGTTGAACTGAATTGACCTCGCATATCTGGTTGGCGAGGCGATTATTGGGACGGCGTAAAAGTGTACGCTAGAACCCTTGATTACGTCCCTGATGGCTCTTTGACCTAACTGTGTGCGAACGACGTCACAATATCTATCCAGCCAGCATGGGTAAAGCTCGCGCCCTATCAACACGCGGCTTTTTTGCACAGAGGTAAAACCAGTATTCCACTCAAGCTACTCGCGCGGCGTTGTGACGCCAGCGCATGGCGAAATGCACATTCCCCCGTGCGATTGGATCACGCCGCTGGATCACCCCAATCTTCCGTCTGTCCTGAAGCTGCCGGAGGCTGCCCACAGTGAGAAAGCAAAGGCAGTTCGGCTCACAGAATAGCGGATGCGAGTAATCCAATAGGCCATCGATGCCGCCGTCACGAAGAATGCGATGCTGAGTCCGAGGCGGATAGCTCTTCGCTCAACCTACTCGGCATCATGGACACCACAGCTGCTTCGACGTATGTGACCTACGATGCGAACTTCAGCGCACCGTAGGCCATTGAGCTGCCGGCGCCAAGACTGGACAAGCTCACAGGTAAACAATCCAGGCAGGCCTCGCTGGCGATACTGCGTTAGAAACCCCTCAGGCGGCTGAAAGCTCCGCAATTGCCAATGCAGTAATGAACAACCTGCACCCATAATTGACACATAGCTTAGTAACCCCGCATAGGGAGGCAGGCATTAACAGTGTGTCGAGGCTGGCCGTCACCGTTCTAATTCGATTGTGATTTTGATTAATTAAAGGCTTAGCCTTCACCGCGCCCCCAGCAATCCCTCAAAATCCGAAGCCTGAAGCTCCGAAGCCCCACTCAACATATCCCGCGCCAACGCCCGTCGCTTACTCAAAAGTTCATCCAGCGTCGCCTCAAACGTCGGCATCGCTGCATCTCGAACCGTCGGATAGTACACATACACATCCTTCTGCTGCCCAATCCGATAGGCCCGATCGGTCGCCTGATCTTCCTTGGCCGGGTTCCAGCAGCGCGTGAAGTGAATGACGTGGTTGGCGGCCTGCACATTCACCCCGAATCCGACGGCGATGGTGGACAGGATGATGACGGCGAAACCTGGCAGCTCCTGGAATTGATCGATCAGCCTCTGCCGGCTATTGGCGCTCTGACTGCTGGTACTGGTATCACCATTGATGACCGTCGCCCGAAACCCGAAATGCTGCTGAATCGCATGCTGCAATTCCCGCTGAATATCTCGCAACTCGGTAAAGACGATGACCTTGTCGCCGTTGCCGGCCCTTTTGATCGACTCGAGCGTCTGCATCAGCCACTGAAGCTTCGGCGAGTTGTCGCGCAACCTCGTGTCTGGCTGAACGCTGTAAGGATGGGCACAAATCAGCTTGAGCTTGTGCAGCAAGCCCAGCATGCCCGAGGTCTTCTGATCGAGCTGCTCTTCGATCTGCTGCTTCTGGCTGTATGCGGAAATTTCGGACAGATACAGGTTACGCTGCAGAGTATGCATGCCAAGTGAACGGCATGCTGCGTCTTCGATTTTGGCCGGCAGGTCCTTGGCGATGTCCTGCTTGGTCCGCCGCAAAGTCTGCGGTTCGATAAGCCCACGCAGGCGTTCCAGCGCATCCGTATCACGCTCTAGTGCGGCCTCGATGGGGCGCTGATAGTCGCGACCGAACTGGTTCAAGCCGCCTAAGAATCCTGGCTGAATGAAGTCGAATAGGCACCAGAGATCGATCAGGGTGTTCTCGACCGGCGTACCGGTACACGCCACTCGGAACCGTGCGGGAATGGCTTTGATGGCCTGAGTCACCAGTGCCGCCGGGTTCTTCAGCTTCTGAGCTTCGTCACACACGACGATGGACCATTGCTGGCGCGCCAGGGAAAACTCCTGATCACGCAGTGTCTCGTAAGTCGTCAGGACGATTCGGGCATCACCCATCCAACCTGGGCGCAGCAGGTTCTTGATGCCTTTGGCTTTCAAGTCCGCTGGGATTTCATCTTTCTTGAACTTCACTGTACTCAAGGCTGAGCCGTACAGCTTCAATACAGGCAGCGCATCAGCAAAGAAGAAACGGTGAAGCTCTCGCTCCCAGTTATCGAGCAACGAAACCGGAGCGACGATCAGTGTTGGCTGATCGTTTGGGTACTGTTCCAGGTACCAGACCAGGAAGGTGAGCAACTGGATCGTTTTCCCAAGCCCCATGTCATCAGCGAGCAAGCAACCCGATACGTCCGTGGGGGACAAGCGGAACAAATGCTGCAACCACGCCACGCCTTGCAACTGATGGTCACGCAGAACGACTTCAGGCTTGAGCAAACCAGGCAACTCTGGCGTTGCATCCAAAGCGGCGCGTAGCGCTGCTTGACGTACCTGTACGTAAGTCGGCTCGTCAATGTTGTGACCGATTTGCAGTACGGCGCGGCCAACTTTCTCCCGTTGCTCAACCTGGCCGGTCTCGACAGGTACAATCTTCTTCGACCAGGCATCCAACAGTTGTTCTGCTGCGGCAATCGAGAGTGGTGTCTCGGACTCTGGCAAACAGACCGTGTCATCACCGGCAGCGCGTGCTTCATCCAGCCGCTGCCCAAACGCTTCAAATTGAGCACGATCGGAAGGATCCCACCGACCCAGGATTTCTGCGTCGATGCCCAGCGCTGCCACATCTTTCGGCAGCCAATTCTCGGTCGCCTCTTTGACCAGGAAAGGCGAAGTAATTCTTTCCGCCTCACCAATGCCTGTCACACGGTCGCCGTAGAGAGAAAGGTCCAGGACCGATTCAAACTCGATTCCGGCCGCTTCGTTTTGCCAACGCTTGAGCAGGTCATTGATGCCTGCCAACTGGCGCAAATCAAAATCGCTGAGTTCCAGCTCATAGCCCTGCCAGAAGCCTGCAGGCATGCCGGCGGCCAACTTCAGGTGCAGTTCATGCACCAGCGGCGCGAACTCATGGGCCGCTTTGAACTCAATTTCGATGGGCGCTTGCGGGGTTGGAGAAATCGCTTCGAGCGTCAGCGTTACCTGCTCGATACGCTGGCCCGCTTCATCCAGTTGGGGTTCCAGATGGAAACGATGAAAGAAAATACCCGCCTCGGCGAGCTCGTCTTCATAGTCCTCGGCATCCAGCACTTGCGCGGCACTTTCGCCGAGTGTGCTGTAAGGGTTACGGACGAATGAAAGGGCATCGTCGCCAGCAACCCGACGCCCGGGCAGCGAGCGCACGTAGTCCAATACCGATTTGACTTCAGGTTCAATCAGAACATGAGTCAACGAGCCATCGTCCCCCGTTACCCGGTATCGATCCTGAACCTGCTTGGCACCGTCAAAACTCTCAAGCCAGTTGGCCGGCTGGCCCTCGAAGCTCGGTTGCAACTCGATAACCGGTGTATCGCCTAGCGTCGACTTTCGTGGGTTAAGTCGCAGCTTCTCGGGTTTGATAACGACAGTCTTGTCCAGGAAGCCATCCATGCCAGCGCCAGCCTTGCGCGCCAGCTTTCTGATGCTGGCCCAGCCGATCTGGTTGGTTACTTCACCGGGCTCATTTTGTTGTGCCAGATAAAGCTGTCGTACCGCACCGGTCAGTTTCCAGGATGCCTCTGGCAGCATTTCTGTAGCGCCCTGATACTGAACAATGGCCCCCGTTCGCTGCACCTGCACGTTGGCATTGGACTGCGGATCACGCCAACCACTGATGGAGACCTTGAAATCGTCGGAGGCAAGGCTGCCCTGGCTGCTCAATTGAGGGATGAGAGCTGTCTGCGGCGGCAAACCTAATAGCGGCAGGCTTGTCACGTGCTCGGGCTCATCCAGCAGCCGGTAGAGCTCATCCCACGTCAAGAGCCAGCGATCGCTCAACTGGGAGACAAACTCCTCTTCTTCCAGCTGATCAAGATAACTCGCCAGCGACCAGGACTCCGTGTTCTCCGCCAAGCTCAGGGGATAACAGATGCCCTGCTCTTCAATGGAAAAAACCGGCTCAGTACTTTCTGCTGCCGAGTTCGGCTGCAGGCCGATGCCTTTGAGGAAACGCTTGAGCATTACTCTCTCCAGAACCGTAGTGGCTTATTGTTCTCGGGCTTGAAGCCCAATCGCCGGAGGGCGATGGTTGCAGCCTGATCATTTTCTTCGAGTTGAATATGGATTGCACCGCCCTGCGCACGTCGATCTTGGAGCGTGTGTTTTACTGACCTCATGGACTCACGAAGCTGATAGTCAAACGACAGCAGTCTTGACGTGACAGGCTCTACCCCCTGGCTTTGAATACGAATACCCAGTCTCTCTAGGGTGTCATCGAACTTGATCAGCCATCCCTCAACGCGATCTGAGCGGCTCGGCGCCGGGAAGTGACGCATCCACTCCACCACAAGATGGCGCTGCTTAATTTCGGTAGCGAGTCCAAGCTGGGACTTTTCTGGATCAAACGGAGCTTTGTCTGCCTGATACACATAGCAGGCGCCCATTCCCGAGAACTCCACGAAAAAGTAGTTCCCGATCTGCATGACGACAGCATTGTTATGACCAGCTGCGCCTATCAGCCGGCCAAGACGCCCTTTGTTCTTCTCACGGAAATGAGCAAAGTCTCGACCTTCGTTACTCCATGCATCCGAGCCCATGATGATTCTGGTGTAGCTCATCTGGTTGGCAAACCGCAGCCAGTAGAAAAGGCGTGACTGGTCTACGTCATCATCGCCCTTCAGCAGGTTGAAGAAGTGCTCCAGATCCTCCTTCGCAAACCAGGCTACGACCATCGCACAGACATCTTTTTCGACATACTGCAGCCAGCTGTTTTGCCTGGAGCGGATCTGCGGACTACCCCAATTGTCGAGCGCGAGCTGTTTGAGCAGCGACGATGGTTTCTCCCGATAAGCTGCCAAGTGGTAACGCGACAGACATGCACTCAGAATCTGATTCATGTAACCCTGATGCTGCCGGCCGATGTCAACCAAGTCGGCTAAACGCTGAGAGAACTCAGCGTCATCCAACAAGAAAATACGAGAAACCAGTACGTTAAAAATCCTGTTCCACAGCCAACTTTTGTCGGGGATCTGTGCAATCGTCTGCAATGCCGAAAGGTCGCTGATCTCGCCCTTGAACATCTGGTCACCCAGCGTGGCACCTGCTTGCTCGGAAAAAAGCTCCTGATGCTGCTGAACGATCTGCACCCATTCCTTCACACGCTTCTGCTGGTCTCGGACACATTCGAAACCGAGCTGAACATCTTCACGTAGCAGGCACCAATTGGCATTCTGCTGAGGCGTAGCAGCGTCGTATCCAAAGTAGCTGAAGCACAGCGCCAACCAGTCCCGGCGGCTCAGTTCTCGCTTCTCAATACGCCTATGAACTTCTTTATGCACCCGGGCGTAAAGCTGGTCATCGTCCAGTATCGGCCCAACTCGCTCACTCTTGTCTGAAAGGCCGGCGAACACCAAGCGCCATTCCGAGGCGTTAAGTGGTACTACATTGCGAAATTTGCTTATCGCAGCACGGCGCTTTTCTTCGGGTGGCGGCAAGGCCTTTTCAGCGCGCTCGAACCGCTCGTATAGGTCGACTCCCGCAGCAGTCAGACGAGGGAAGCGCTCCAACGGCTCTGGGGCATGCACTGTGCGATGAGCTGACAGGCTTTGGCTAATGGCGGCGGAAAGCCTCGCGATCGAGCTGCTCATCGGTTCATCGCCAACTGACATTTTTCCACATCAGTATTAGTGAACACCGGCACATCAGGCTTGAGATTGCCCTCCTTCTCCTTCAAGCCAAAAAACTGCATGCGCAACTCCACTCGCCGGCTTTCTTCCTTGGTGTCCTTTGCATTATTGAAGGACACGCCACCCGCCAGAAACATCGATCTGATTTGCTGCTGATGCTCCGGCGACAATCCGACCTGGAGCGGGCTGCGACTATCGAGCAGGCTGCACATCACCCACTCCGAACGCTGCAGTGACAGGTGCAAGTTATACAGGTAGGAACCGTCGGTATCGGTAGACCCCTCGATCACGACCTGCTTGAACCACTTGCGCCCCTCTTCACTGTTGGCCGCGTCCAGAATCATCGGCACGACCTCCTGAAGTGCCGATTGGCCATCGTTGCTCAGCGCGTACTGGTTATGCCCAAAGCGACCAGCATCGCCGAAGCTGATCCGGTTGTCCTTGCAGTCCACGACGATGGTCTTGCTGGCAGTCTTCGCCTTGAGGCTCAGGTGCTCGCAAATCTGACTGATGTCCTTGCTACGCTGCTTCTCCCCCTGCTCCGCCTGATTGATACGCTGCGTCACAGAACTCAAAGCCGCCACCATGACTACAAGAAACAGAATCATCATCGCGGTCATCAAATCAGCGAAGGAAATCCAGAAAGGCTTCTCTCCCTCGTCCTTTGAACGGGCAGCCGAAGGCATTTGCTTACCAAACATCGACTAGCCTCCGTTACCGCCTGATACGTTCCATGATGTCGCCGAAATCTTCGAGACTTTCCTTGACCCCTTCCACACCGCCAGCGAGGCTCTTGACTGCTTTATCGAGCTCGGTGTCGAGGCTGCCCAGGGTTTGTCTCAACGCCCGGTCCATGCCTTCACCGAATTCCTTGAAGCCGTTACCCAGCACACCACTGATGTTTTCGAGGTATTCATACACTTCGCGGTTAAGCGCCTGCATCCGTTCGCTCTGAACCTTCAGGTCCTGGAGATATTGGTTGCGACCGCTGGCTTCCCCTTGAGCACTGGCAACTACCCCTTCGATGACAGCGAGCGTTTTCGCTAACGCTTCACGATTGTTCCGGTAGTCCGCGACAACGGTATTCAGCTCACGCGACGCCTGTGCGAGCTCAGCCCCTGCACCCTGAACTGTACCCATCAACCCCGCAGTTGACTCACTGGCTCGCGCAACACTTTGTCCGGCGGTTTCAAATCGCTCAGCCGCCGCCCGCATCTTGTCCGCGCCTAGCTGCATGCTGTGCAGATGCTGCTCTGTCTGGGCGCTCAATGCATTTATGGTGTCCTGGGCGGACTTCTGTTGCTCGGAAACGGTCTGCAGCAAAGCCTTGACCTGCTCGTCGAGGCCGCCCACCAGTTCGCGGGTACCTTGGTGCAGGTCAGCCTGGGCGGCGCGGGTAGATTGATCCATCTGCTGCTGGCCCTGTTCCAGTTGCTTGAAGACTGCAGAGAGCTGCTCACCCAGCACCTCGACCGAGCCTGCAATCTTGGACATGGTTTCCTGTTGGCCTTGGCCGATGCTCTGTTTGATCGACTCGACAAAAGCCTGGAGATTCTCAGCCATTGCCTGTTGGCGAGCCTCGCTTTGAGCAAACAGCTTCTCCAGTTGCTCGGCCATTCGAGCGCCAGCCCCCTCCCCTTCGTTGCCGATACGGGCAACCGAAGCCTGCAGATTGGCGAGCATCTCGTTCATCCCCGCTTGCATGGCGTTTTGTCCGGCCTGCATATCGGCCAGTAGCTGGGCAATCATGGTCGAACTGTTTTGATTCGAGGACTCGCTAGCCGAACGCATATCCTGGATCAGCGTCGAGAAGCCCTGCTGCATCGACTGCATGGCGGCAACCGACTGGCCCATCAACTCGTGCAGGCCATTGAACTGCTGGCCGAACGTACCTTCCAGCTTGTTCATAAACGCCACCAGAACATCCTGAAGCAGGTTCTGTACCTGCCCGGACTGATCGCCACTGGCGGCCTGCACGGCCCCCGCGATGGCTTCAAGCGGCGACTTGAGGCTATTTTCAATTGCGCCGCTCACCTGGTCGGCCAGCAGCTGCCCCGAGTCACGGTAGGTCGTCGACAAGGTATCTGCCAATTTGAGGCTTTCACGGACCTGGGTATCAACCAGGTTCTGTAGCATTTCCCGCAGATCAGTAACTAGGCTGTCCTTCAGCTGTCGGGTTTGCACCGAGCTTTCAGCACTGGAGCGCACCAGCTCAGCCAGGTATTCCTCACCGACTCCACTGTCGAAAAGGCCGTCGATTGTTTCGTTGAGTTCCTCAAGCAGTTTGTAGCATTGTCCCAGGCGCCACTTTTCAGTGAGCGTGACGCCGATAGAGGCCATGATTGAAATGAAGGAGCCAAAGAAAGCGAACAACACGTCTTTCAACAGTTTATCGACGCTGGCGTTAACCTGTTCAGGTGTGCTCGGGTCAAAGTGCTGGAGGCCTAACATCAAGCCGAAGAAGGTTCCGACAATACCGATTCCGGTCAAAATGCCAGGCAGGTGTTTATAGAATTCGGTCCGCAGTGGGGTATCAACCACACTTTGCGGTGAGAAGAAGTGCGCTGCTGCGGCGGTAGCTCGCGATCGGACAAGTAGCTGCTCGCCTTCCTTGAGCTCGAACTGGTCGTGCAGCGTTTCAGCATATTCGCGCCAGGAATGCTCCAGCTTGGTGTCTTTGAACAGACGTTCCAGCTCTGATCGACGAAGTGGCGGGAGAGCTGTTTTTGCGCTCTGCAAGGTCTTGATCAAACGCTTCAGCTGGCCACTAAGACCGAAAGATTTGTAGAAATAGTGGAAAAAATAACAAGTGCACAAAATGGCAACAAACCCAACAACCACTATGGGTGCGATCAACTGCTCGGAGCTCGCACCATCCCATAGGTGCCGCAGCGTCGAAAAATCCATACCTTCCGCCTTCAATTGAGCATTTTTTGATGTTCAGCAAGACCGCATTACCCACACGAAAGCGCCAATCACCTATCCCGCTGGGGGATAGCGACAGCACCTTGCCGAGCAAGTTTTGGGGCACTAAAAATTCGGAGTGGAATGGGCGCATCACAGCGACCCAAGAACCTTCCGTGGACAAAATGGTAGAGAATAATGTCCTTATGCCAGCACCTTAGCCTGAGCCGCAACCGTCGTAAAGCTCGCAACGACTAATGGACTACTGCCTCGGGAGGTCGAACGGGTACCGTCGTCAATCTCCTCATAAACGACGATGTATAGCCCTCGAGCCATCGCTTGCGCTTCTCGGTTGCAGACATAAACAGAGGCGACTCAGGACCAGGCGGGTGCGGGTCGCAAAGCTCACCTGCAGTGACTTCAAATTTCAACAACAACGAGCCTAATCAAAAGCTGGCTAATAAACAGGTAAATCATCCGCTCATATAATCTTGGGAAACTCGTCAAAAAAGCCGCTCTCAGCCCATGTTTCAACTCAAAACAGTGCGTTTTATTGACAGTTTACGAAGGGAAATCAGAGTGCCATCATGCGCCCACTCTGACTCATACAGGACGTGTGAATGCCTATTCCTCCGTGTCCCATGACCTTCCACTGTGATCAATGCAACTGGAGCATGACAGTGGCCCCAGCTAGCGACGCGCTGGGCCCTAGAGACTGGCATCACAGCTGCCCTAAATGTGGCAACCCCAGTCTGCAAATTTCTCGGGCCGGCGCCCTTGACAGCCTGCTGGCAAAAGCCGCCCGGCATCTGCACATCCGCAAGCATTGAGCGCCTTGCGCTAGCCCTGCTCTTCCGAACAAGCCCAGCACTTAAAGGATTATCACCATGCTCGAAAGCCAGAAAGCCTTTGCCACGTACTTGAAAAAAATGCAGGGGTTGCTCGAGGGTCAGGCCTTCACCTTCGACCAAACCTTGCTGCCTAAAGTGATGGAGACCGAGCTGGTGGTGCCGGTAATCGGTGCATTCAGCGCGGGCAAGAGCTCACTGCTAAACGCATTGATGGGGCAACAAGTACTGCCCGTTGGTATCGCACCAGAGACCGAGCTGGCAACCGAGCTGCGTTACGCCAGCGAACCGTACTTGCTGGCCATCAAGCCCGACGGCACTCAGGAACACCTGCCCGTCGAAGCGCTGAGCTCGATCAACCGTCGCTCCAGCGAGTTCTCTCACTTGCGCCTTTACCTGGACAGCGATGCCTTGAAAGCCATTGCACCGCTAGTTCTGGTCGACATGCCAGGGTTCGGCTCTTCGCTGGAAAACCACAACAAGGCGATCGCTTACTACCTGCCACGGGGTGTGCACTTCGTCGTGCTGACCAGCATCGAAGACGGCAATATCACCCAGTCAATGCTGCGCAAGCTCGACGAACTGAAAACCTACAACACCGATTTCACCTTCCTACTCAGCAAATGCAACCTGCGCGCTGCCGATCAGGTGGAGGAAGTGCAGGCGTATGTCGATGACCAGCTGGGTGTGTATTTCGGTGATCACCACCGTAGCCTCACCGTCGGCAACCACGATGGCGAAGCGCTGCAAAATGCGCTGAGTGCCTTGCAGCCTGACGCGCTGTTCTCCCGTCTGTTCATCGATATTCTCAAAGACCAGAACTTCGAGGTTCTGGCACAAATCAATCTGGCGCTCAGCCTGTTAAAGAAAGACAAGGCTGAAAGCGAGCAAGCTGCTCGTGCACTGGAACAAGCCCTGCAAAAGCTGCTGGAGCAGCGCAAGGATGTGGAGTCGGACCTCAAGGATCGCTACTCCGGGAAAATGCTCGACCGCAGCCTGCGCAGCCTCGATAACGCCCTAAATAACGCCTTGGAAGAACTCGTGACGCTGGGTAGCAGCAAAAACCCAGGTGCCATGTCGAACGCGATCTCCGACATCATCCGTAGCACCCTGGCCAGCACGATCAAATCTGAAGTGCAGGATATCTCCAGCAATATGGTGGACCGCATTGCCAGCAACTTAAGCGCTACCAACGGCCAAATGGCCGTGTTGGACATCAATGGCAACTGGAGCGAAGAGCTGACGGGCAAGGTCAAGGTGTCACTGGAGCGCACCACCGAACTGCTCAGTGACTGGTCCACGCGCCTGAGCGCGCGTGCCGAAGCCGACAAACCGGGAGGCGTCGCGCTTTATCGCAGCCTTTCCACCGTGCTTGCCGTGACCACATCGGTGGTCAACCCCTTGGTCGAACTGGCGATCATCTTCCTGCCAGAAATCCTCAGGATGCTCAACGGTGGAGGCAACGAGCGCGAGAAATTCCGCCAGAAACTCACCGGTGAAGTGTTCCCGAATATCAAGGCGGAGCTGCGCGGGAAGATCCCGTCGATCATTGATGAGCAACTCAACGCCATGCTGAAAAAGATCGGCGACGGTTTCGAAGAGCAGATCACCAAACAGAAGCACGTCGTCGACACCATTGCTGAGGAAAACCTGCAGCGCGAAGCCGAGATCGGTCAGAAGACCGCCGCATTGGAAAACCTGGCCAGCGCCGTGAAGGCGGCTGCAAACGAACACCTGTACAAATAAGGCGGACGACCCGATGAACTACCAGAAACTCGTTGAGTTCAGCGAAAGCCTTCATGCGTTGGCAAGGAGCAATCAGGACCTGTTTGGACGGGAAATCGAGCAGTTCAAGCGCATGAACGCCATCGACGAACCGCAACAGCTTGCCCAGTCCTTCCAAGTGTTGCAGGACCAGAATCGGCTGATGAACATTGGTATCGTCGGCCGCGTCAAGGCTGGCAAATCGTCGTTGCTCAATGCACTGATCTTCGACGGTGAGCCAATCCTGCCAAAGGCCGCTACGCCTATGACGGCGGCGCTGACCACGATCACCTGGGGAGAGGTATTCCGAGCCAAGGTCGAGTTCTACAGTGAAGCTGACATAAGGGCGATCAAGTTCAAGTCGGACCAGTACGAACAGCGGCTCGCAGCGCGCAAGGATGCCTGCCTCGAAGAACTGGTGAAACGACGTAGCACCCAGGCGCCGGGCACGTCGATCGACATGCAACAACTGACACAGATGGCGGAAAAAAGGGCGCTAACCGAGTTGCAGCGGGAAGAAGGCTTGTTTGCAGCCAACGACCAGTTCAAGCGCATGACAGCCTCCGGCATCGATAGCAAAATGTTGCAGTCGCAAAGCGAAATCAGCGCCAGCAACCCAAAGGAGCTGGCGCAGCGGTTGCACGAGTACGTCGGTGCCAATGGCACTTACATGCCGTTCACCAAGACGGTTCATGTCTTCATGCCGCTGGAAGAGCTGCGCGATATCTGCATCATCGACACGCCCGGCATGAACGACCCGGTGCAGTCGCGCGAGGAACGAACGGTCGAACTGCTGAAGACGTGCGACGTGGTATTCATCGTCAGCCCGGCCGGCCAGTTCCTCAATGAGCAAGACCTGGAGGTGATGGGCCGCATCACTAAGAAAGAAGGCATTCAGAAGCTAGTGCTAGTGGCCAGCCAAATTGATACACAGCTCTATGGCAGTGAAAAGCGGGCTCGCCTGAGCGATGCCGTGGAAGCCATTCGCACCCAGCTTTCTGCGCGGGCACAAAGTACCCTGTCGGACATGAAACAGAACAGCCCCGAAGTGGGTTCGGTGTTCGACAAACTGATCAGTTCGGTGCACCACAACCTCCTGCACAGTTCGGGCTTGTGCCACAGCCTCAATCGCCGCCTCGACGCCCCCGAAAGCTGGGATTCGAATGAGCAGGTGACATGGGAAAACCTGAGCATCGATTACCCAGACTACTTCTCCCGTGACAATCGGGAGCTGACCCTGGGCAGCCTGGAAAGCTTGGCCAACATCCATGCGGTCAAGGCCGTGCTTGCAGAGGTCCGTGCGGAAAAAGCCAAGATCACCACTGACTTCATCTGCAGCCAGCTAGCGACCAAACAGAAGATCTTGGAAGAGTTCAAGCAATACATCATCACGCTTGCAAAAAACCAAGTGTCGCAGATCAAAAGCGCTAACGTCGGCGAACTTAACGAGCAGCTTTCGTCATTGGAGGCAAAGCGACTGGATCTCGCCTTGGAGCTGGATGGCAGTTTCAAGTACACCATGGACGACTATCGCCAGAACCTGCGTGAACGCATGCGTCAGAAGGCTTCCCAGCTGCTTCGTGAGACGAAATCGGCTATCGATAATGCCGAAGGTTCCTACAGCCATACCTATACCGTCGATAATGCCGGCGCCTTAGGTTGGTTCGCGCGCAAGCTAGGGCTTGGTGGTACAACGGAAAAAACCGAAGTCCGCGCAAAGATCATCAGCAGCCAGGTTGTATCCACGCTCAAAGACTACATGACCGATGTTCAGGACGAATTGAGCGCCACAGTGAGCTATTCCCACCAAGGCTTGAATGAAGCGCTAGCCCGATCGCTGACACCGAAAATCCGTGGCGTTCTGGAGCACGATGCCAATCCACAGATGATCAAGCTCGCCATCCTGTCCATCATCCAATCCATTCCGAAAGACGACTTCGATTTGGATATCCCCCTACCTGACGACCTGAAAAGCAAAGGCACCCTCAAGGGCTACGAGGCTGAGCAGTTCAAAGACTCCGCAGAGGATTTTGTTGGCTCACTCGGCAGCAAGGTCAAAACAACGATCAGCTCATTCCTCAAGAAGGTAGAGCGTAATACACCGGGCACTATCTCTGGCTCTTTCGTTGACGAAGTGCAGCGCCGGATCAATGTCCTCAAAGCGCAGGTCGACAACGCAGCCCAAACGATCGATCGGCTCGAACGTATGACACGCAAGGCTGAAGAGGTAACCCTGTGAGCACCCCGCCACGCATTGATGACCGGGCGCGGCCGGCCGTGGAATCCCTCGCTCGGTTCTGGCAATTCAAGCGCAAAAAACTGGCGTTGGAACTGCAAGGCCACCTTGAAGATGCCCAACGCCAGCTAGACACTTTGTTCAGCAGCCATCAGGCGCTTGCCACGCTATCTGCAAGCCAGAGCGACAGCATTCACGCCCTGAATCAGAGCAATGACACGCTCGCCGAAGCGCTACAGGTCGAGACAGGCAAGCTCGCCTCGACCACTAAGGCGCTTGAGCAGGAAACCGCCAAGCTACAGAAGGCAATGCTCGCGCTTGCACAAGCCAAGGTCTACACCAAGGAGCTCGAAGAGCGTCAGGCACAAGCACTAGCGACAATCAGCGGCCTGGAGCAAGACCTGGCAGCGCACAAGCAACTGCTGGCCGACAAAGAACAGCACATCCTCGACCTTGAGCAAACGCTGGCCAATGTTCGCCATCAACTCGAAGCGCTCGAAAGCCTCAAACAAGCGTTGACCGATCAATGCGCAGACCAGGCAGAACAGATCGGCGATCTGCAAACACGCAAGCAGGCGCTCACTGATGCGCTGCATGCGAAGACGGCCGAGGCTGAAGATCTGGCACGGAGAGAGTTCCAGGCCCTTGATGAGATCGCCAATCTTGAAAAGCGGCTGGACGAGCTCAACCGAGAGTTGACGGCCAAAGAGGCAGACGCTGCGGACCTGGAGCGGACGATGGCCGAGGTCCAAAAACATCTCGAAGAGGTGAAAGACGCCAATCTGTCGTTGAATGAACAATGTGCCGGGCATGCCACACACATCAGTGAGCTGGTGGCTCACAATGCGTCACTGTCGACCCAGTTGCATACTGAACAGGCCAATGTTGCAAAGCTGGAAGAGCACATGGGGCAGGCCCTTGCGCAAATCAGTGAGCTCGAGGCCTATCTGGACGAGCATAAAGCCCAACTGTCGGCCCAAGAGCAGAATGTCGAATTGCTGGAGAGCTTCACAGAGGAACTGAAGGCGTCCAAACAGCACCTCGAAAACCACTACGCAAACATTAACCAGCAACACCTGTCGCTCACTGAAAAGTTTTCCCTGGTGAGCAGGGTTCTGGCGCAGCAGCCTCCCGTCAATGAAGAGCTGGACCGATTCGCCGAGCTGATCAACCACGATTACATGGCGTTCGCAGGCCGCGAATCGTCGCTGGCAGGCGAAGCCCAGGCCGTGCTCGACATGCAGGCGATTCTCGCCGAGCTGCGCATGCTGAATAACTTCCCAAGCATTGCGGGCAAAACCATCCTCAGCATTGCGGGTGGCTTCAGTAGCGGCAAGTCTGCGTTCATCAACAGCTTCATCAAAGACTCAAGCGTGCGCCTGGCGACCGGCATCAACCCGGTGACCGTAGTACCCAGCTATGTCGTGTGCTCTGAAGAAACCAGGATTAAAGGCTATTCGTACAACGGCGGAGCCATCGACCTGGAGCCGAGCCTCTACGCATCCATGTCCCACGAATACGTCAAAGCCTTCGGCTTCGATCTTCGCCGCATCCTGCCTTTCATCAGCGTCAAGGTGCCCATGGATCCGCAACTGTTCGGCAACCTGTGCATTATTGATACACCGGGCTACAACCCAGGTACGTCAGGTGGTGCCTCAGCTGCTGACAGGAGCACCGCAGCCTCTCTCGTCAATCAGGCTACTGCGCTGGTCTGGGTCATCGGCCTTGACCCCGCCGGGACCATCGACCAGTCCGACATTGAGTTCATCGAGTCCACGCCATTCCGTGGAGACTCGTTGTACATCGTGCTGAACAAGGCTGATGTTAAGTCTGAGGATGACATTGATCAAATCATGGAACAGGTAGCCGAGGACCTTGCCTTCGCAGACATCGAGTACGCGGGTATGTGTGCCTACTCATCCACTGCACGCAAGAGAACCTATCCATCAACAGGGCTGACGTTCGAACAGTTCCTGCGGTCTATCAACTGCAAGGTGGACGTAGTCGGGAAGATTTCCAATAAGCTAGATGCCGTTTTCGATGCCTACAAACGTGCGATCAAAGCTGACATTGCGCAATTGAAAGGTCGCAAGAACGAATTCAACGCGTTCAAACTGGACGCGCTCGAAATTGGCGGCACTGCATTGCATGATCGTATCGAGCGGGCCTTCCCGATATCAGAACAGATGTTTGACACCTCGGAATTTGAGCAGTTAGTGGGTGATTGCGAAGACCTTCGTCGCAAACTCAAGCTGGCGGCGCAAAAGGCCTTGCGAGTCTCTGATCAAGCACACAGCAAGGGCGCCGAAATGGAAGACTTTCTTCGGCTTCGGATACGCCGCTAGAGTGAGGAAGGCACTGAGCAAATGGCCCCGGTGCCTTTAAATCAGAGTCCTTCATAGCCGTACAAAACCCCATCGAGAGCCGCCTGCAAGTTTCTGGGGACTCGGAGAAGAATAGTCCGGTGTCGAGCCGCGAACCTGACTTCGTCGGTCAACGAGCTGATGAAGTCGGCAGACACCTCAGTGCCATACTGCTCAACCAGAAATGCCCGGATCTCCCGCACTTTCATGCCTTGGGCATACATGGCGATGATCTTGTCATCAAAGCCGGCAAACCGACGCTCATGCTTGGGAATCAGAATCGGCGCAAAGCTACCACCCCGAACTACCCCAATCCCTACAACCCGCAGCCCATAAGGGGCTACGCAAACCACCCGCCTTAATATTGATCGTGGTTTCGATGCACGAGCATGAGCTCTGAAAAGGCGCCTAAGCCTAGGACAGAATCTGACCTGAGTGATGTCGTATTGCCACCAAAAAAAAGAAAGCCTACACTAGTTTGGGGATCCCAAAATGTATTGGGGCAAACAGTGCATACAAGCAAGAGGAATGCAAAATGGGATTATTTGATATCGTTGCCGGCATTGGTAAGGCAGCGATCAAGTCCATGGGAGATGCGGTTACAAAGCAACAACTTGAAGCCTGGGACAAAATGCGCAATGCATCTTCCGACCGCCTTAGAGATTTTTACAATCAAAATAATACTAGCGAGCGTAACAATGCTTCGAAACGCGCTCTTGCCTTGGCTGCTATGGGTGGATGGGAGGCTCAAGATTTATTGAAAAGTGATGAACCCGCACTTCGAGCACTGAAGCGGCTTCGTGAAAGTGTTTCACTTGACAGCTCTCATTCCGCAGAAACCCTCCGCGATTCAATTGACCGAGTCTTACGGTAAAATACGTCTAAAGGCCGCCTAGGTTGCGGCCTTTAGACTTAACCGAATTTTGGAAGCCCGTCGTAAACTGACCTCACCAACTCAGCACCATATTTTTTCTCCAACCGCCTGACGGTAAAGTGCCCTCTTGCCATATCCTGAAAGTGATCCATAAATATAGTATTTATAAATGCACCTCCTGCCGCCCCAATGGCCGGAACAGCTTGCGCTGCAACTTTCTCAGTGACTTGAACACTAAACCGCTCTGCAATTGCAGCTATTAGCTTCACTAGAACTGGAGCGCCTTCCTCGGTAAGCTTTTTCGTTACGAGGAACTCAGAAGCACTTGCAACTGACTTAGCAAGGGCTGTTCTCACAGCGTAATATGTACTTTCAGCGCAGTCATCATCAACACTCTCGCCGCCAAGAGCAAACACCGTTAGACAGGCTTGTTTGGTCTCGGCGTCAGATATTGACTCTCCTTCGCTTCTTGCTATATCAGCGATGGAACGCATCATAATTGCAGTCGAGATCGGAAGCTCGACTGCCAAAGCTGGCAATCCAAAAAAGCCTCCGATTCCACCGGTGACAGCCACTCCCAACTTGTGCCAAATGTTGGAGGATTCCTCACCTGGGACATCTTTCATCGTGGAGGTTGCCATATCTGATGCTTTGAGCAGAGCTGTCTTTACAACATCACCAATATTTTTGTTCCAATCCTTAGGTAACAACTCAAATCCCTTTTCAATTGGCGCACCTATAAGATTCGTGACCTTCACTGCAACGCCAGGATTCTCCAGTAAATTTCTTGCATTCTGAAGGGCCTTCAAATCGACATCAGATATTTTATCCATCACGGTAAAACCCTCAAAGCCTGAACGCACCAATGGAGGCCATATGATATCACTGTTTTTTAATTATAAAAAACAGAGACGCTTACCGAATCACCAATAGGTTTGGACTATTATAAACAGCATCCGGCCCTGACAGTGTTCAAGGATCGCCGAAGTACGCTGCTTCGGTTCCTGGCCAGCATATACTTGGACTGCCAGCCCTCCCCGTTCAATCTTTCCGACAATCACTGCCGACTGCGCCCCAAGCTCCGGGCCTCTTCGAGCATCTGGTCAAGCAATGCCAACAGGTCATCGGCATCAATTTCTTCGAAGTCGCTGTCTTCTTGCGCCAGGATCATCGCGGCAAACTCGTCGCTGTATTCCGGCGCGTCTTCATCTGCATCCGGCTGTGCGGGAATGGCATCCGGGTCACCTCGTTCTTGCTCGTCACTCATCGCCAACCTCCAACAAGAAGTGCGTCAGCTAAACGGTCGCAACAGTTTGGCCTTGAGTATCTCCAACTGCGTAGCAGCCCTGACCTCCAGCTTGGTGCTCCGGCACGAAGGGCAAGTCGAGAACCAGTCCCTCCCCTCGCACAGCGCGTCACTGGCCGGTAACGTCGTGGCATGCCAATGGCATTGGGGGCAACTGAAAGTGGACGGGCGAGGCGGTATAGGCATAGGAGCAGGCACCCTTGGCTAGCTGAAAAAACGATGTGGGCGAACAGTCACGCCGACTCGGCCGCGCGCTTTTCGAGCTCTTCTTTCATAGCCATGTATTCACGAACAAACTCGTAGCCCTTCTTGGCAACGACGATAACGCCAACAATTGCGAACAGATTCTTCATGGCAGCACCTCTTCGGAATGACAGGTTTCAGCGTCACAAAGCGGTGCAAGCCACCGCTCACGCTTCTGATGAGCTGATCATCAGGGGCAGATGCGACAGGGTGTGTCGCATCAATGGGCAGCTGTAGCTGCCCATGGCCGTGTACGTGGTTCAGGCGTCAAGCAGGCATGGCTGGTAAAACTGCATGAACAAGCGCGTCGGCAAGTGCTGTTCATCGAGCAGGCCGAAGTGTTTGCCCACGTTGCGCCCGAGGGCCATCAACGTCTTGGCGGCATTTTCGGTCCCGGCGTATCCGGCGCTCAGGATGGCGTCGACGCGTGCCTTTTCGGTCGTTGCACCGGCATACGCATTGCCGGTGATCAGCACATCCACCAGGCACACACCCACACGTTCGTCCCCCATGGTGAACGGCTCCAGTACCTCGGTGCCCATGGCCGCACGCAGCCCGTCCTCGCCACCGGCAACGATCAGCTTGAGCTCGGCCAATGGCCGACCGAACAGGTCGAATTCCTCAATGGAAAACGCAAAGCAGTAGCCCTGTGCAGTCGTACGCGAAAGTGGCTTCTCGTCTCGCGGTTGGGCCACCAGCCAGTCGACGAACGACGCCTTGTTGTCGAGCGCACCCCCCGCCTGACGGAAGGCCAGGTAATCCTTGAGGACCTGGCTGAAGGGGTGCCCCGTGGGCACCCACCCTCTGCCGCCGCGTACCTCGTCGCTACCCTCCTCCGCTGGTACCTCATCCTTCGCCTCGGGCACCTGCGTCAAATCGAAGCAACGAAGGTCATAGCCGAGCATGAACAAACTTGCCTCGAACGCATGACAGCGAGCCGGCAGTGCACCTTGGTCAGCAAACCACTGGGTTCGCTCGAGCACCGCCCGAATGATCCAGCCCAACCGCACCTGCCAGCGCGCCCACTCGGCGTACTCGATCGTCGAGAACTGCGGCGCCGGCAGGCAGCCTGCAAAGGCACCTGGGTTACGGATCTGGTCACCACGGGCACCACCGGATGGGAACTTCAGCAGCGGCTTGCCTTTCCCCGACCATTGCTGGCGGAACTGCGAATACAACATCGCGATCGCAGCACCAACGCGGCTGTCGTAAATGGGCGAGCCAGTCAGGTCGAGCAACGCATGGATCTTGGTCAGGCCAGAATCGAAACGCTCGACGCTGTTTGCATCGAGATCATCCAGGTCGTTGTCACCGTCCAGCGACATCAGCCCAGCCATCTTGCGCAGGTAGCTCGACAACTTTCCCTGCCCCGCCAGCCGGTGCAGGAACGGGATCGCGCCCCTCACCCCACCCCAGCGAAGAATCTGCAAGCAGGCCTGCAGCGCCTGTTGTTCATCATTGGCACTCACCGCACTGGCCAACCACTCACGCAACTGCCCAAGCGAGCGCCGGGTCTCGGCCCAGGTTGCAGAGTCAACGGGCTGCTGGCTGGAGTCGCTCCAGCTGGCCTTCCAGCGATAGTGCCCAATGACCTGCTCGAACCCCAGTACATCGACGTTCAAACCACCGGGCACGAACTTGCTGGACTTGAAACGCAATTTGAAAGTGAGGGCGGGCAACTTGACCACGAGCCAATCAACGAACGCTGCAACTTCAGGTTGTGCCAGGAACTGTTCACGCTTCATGCAGGCTGCCTTGCAGGTAGTGTCTAATGGCCATAACCTAAGCAAAATGACACGCTGCGTCCACATTGTCTGTGCATACAGGTAAACAAATGGAGCAGGTTCCGAAGCGCGGGATAGAGCCATCTGCCTATCTGCGTCAGCTCATCGAAAAACATGTAAATATTTAAGACACAACTCACATTCTTACATATCGCTCACGCGCCCGAGGATCGGCCATCCCATGGACTACACAGCACTCAAGACCCGTCACCGCCAGGAACGTGAAGGTCATCACCCCAACCTCACCTTGCGGGTTCATCGCGCGCTGAGCTGGCTGAACCGCGCCGAACAGGCGGACGATGTCGACGGGCGCTTCATCTTCCTGTGGATCGCCTTCAACTCGGCCTATGCCACCGACATCGACGAGCAATACCGCCTCTCCGAACAATCTACGTTCAAAGCCTTTCTCGACAAACTCTGTTCGCTCGACACGGCCAACCTGATCGAGAACCTGGTGTGGTCCGAGTTCTCCGGCAGCATTCGCGTGCTGCTGGACAACCCGTACGTTTTCCAGAGTTTCTGGGACAACCAGAACGGCAAGATCAGCGAGCAACAGTGGACCGAGCGCTTCGCCAACGGCCGGCGAGTGGCGCATCAGGCACTGGCCAGCCGTGATACGCCAGCCGTACTTGGCGTTGTGTTCAATCGAATTTACACATTGCGCAACCAGTTGATGCATGGCGGCGCGACCTGGAACAGCAGCGTGAACCGTGATCAGCTGCGAGACTGCTCGAACCTGCTCGGCAAGCTGGTACCGGCGATCATCTTGTTGATGCTGGATAACCCGCAAACACTTTGGGGCGATGCCTGCTACCCGGTGGTCGCTTAAGTCTGCATGTTCAGGGCTCGAAAGCGCACTTCAAAAAAAAAGAGCACCCGTCCTGGGTGCTCTTTTTCCTACTCAGCCCAAAGGCCCATCACCCCATCGACCGCACCCCCACCGCCTTGGCATGCCCACGCGACGTCACAATCCCCAGGAAGGAAATCACAATCGCCAGGCTCAGAGTGGCCGTTACCTCGGCCCGATGCTCAGGCGTATACATCATCACCGCCAGCGCCCCGCTGATGAACGCAATCACCGCCCAGGTCAGCCACGGGAACAGCCACATGCGGAACTTCAGCTCGGCGTTTTCCCGCTCCAGGCGACGGCGCATGCGCAGCTGGGAAATGGCGATCACCAAGTACACCAGCAAAGCGATGGCCCCGGAGCTGGCCAGCAGGAACTCGAACACGCCTTTGGGCGCGAAGTAGTTGAGGACGGCAATGGCCGCACCGATCAAGGTGCTGCCGAACACCGCTGCGCGCGGTACGCCAACCTTCGAGGTCTTGTTGAGGAACGCTGGTGCATCCCCACGCTTGGCCAACGAATACATCATCCGCGAGGCGATGTAGATCGACGAGTTCATGCAGCTGGTGACGGCAATCAGCACCACGAAATCGACCATCAATGCCGCGTTGGGAATGTTCATGATTTCCAGTGCACGCTGGTACGAGCCCACTACTGCCAGCTGCGGGTCGTTCCACGGCACCACCGAAATGATCACGAAGATCGACAGGATGTAGAAGGTACTGATGCGCCAGATCACCGAGCGAGTAGCCTTGGCGATGTTGCGCGAAGGGTCGCTGGACTCGGACGCGGCGATGGTCACCGCCTCGGTGCCGATGAAGCTGAACATCACGGTGATGAAGGCACCGACTACCGCCGACCAGCCTTTGGGGGCGAAGCCGCCGTATTCGGCCATCAGGGTGTTCAGGCCGCTGACTTCACGGTTGGGCAACCAGCCCATCAGCGCGGCGAAGCCAAGGCCGATGAAGCCAAGAATCGCCGTGACCTTGAGGATGGCGAACCAGAACTCGAACTCACCGTACTTGGCCACGCTGAACAGGTTGGTACCGGCCAGCAACAGCACCGATGCGAGGGCGAAGATCCAGCTGTCCACCTGCGGGAACCAGGCGTTGAGCACGTGCCCTGCGGCTAGCGCTTCGATGGGAATCACCAGTACCCAGAACCACCAGTACAACCAGCCGATGGTGTAGCCGGCCCAGCGGCCGATGGCCTGGTCGGCGTAGGTGGAGAATGATCCGGTGTCGGGGTGCGCCACGGCCATTTCGCCGAGCATGCGCATGACCAGCACCACCAGGGTCCCGGCCACGAAGTAAGAAACAATGGTGGCTGGCCCGGCCGCCGCGATGGCGTGCCCGGAGCCCACGAAAAGTCCGGCGCCGATGATGCCCGCGATGGACAGCATCGTTACATGACGTGGCTTGAAACCTTGTGCAAGGTTGCCATCAGATCCCACGGTGTTCATTGATGTTGTTCTCTTTTTGCTGACACAAGGAAAGGACGGGCAGACGTAAGCGAAAAAATCTCCTTGGGGAAAATGAGGGGCACGTCACTCGCGCTCTGTTGTTGACCTTTTGCACGCTTCACAGAGCAACGCACCAGCGGAATTTGGGCTTCATTTAAGCCGCGTGAGGCTGTGGGAAATTACACGAGAACGTCCCGTAAGTGCGCGATCACGACACTGGATTTCCAATCGCGTCACAAGTCGTGAATGGCATGTCCAAACACGCCTGCTGGCCAATTGAGGGTTTTGTTTTTCATTTGGATGTGGAAGGGGCGACGCTTCGTGGAAGTTTGGGGAAGAGGACCTGACTTGAGTTTTGAGGTGGTGCACAAATCGAGCGCCGCCCGCGCGGCGCATCGCGAGCAAGGCTCGCTCCTACGTTTGTTTACGGCCAATAACACCTGTGACAAGCGCGCGACCGCCTGCTGTGCAGGACACGCAATCGCGTCGTGCGCCAAGGCGTTCGCGCGCAAATCCCACAGGCATACTTGGCCTGAAACAAACGTAGGAGCGAGCCTTGCTCGCGATGCGCCGCGTGGGCGGCGCTCGATCTCATGATCGCTACACCTCTAGCGCCAAGCACCCAGCAGCCCCAACGCAATACCCAAAATGAAAAAAGCCCCGGTCTCCCGGGGCTCTGTTGCTCAAGCGTCTGCCTACGCCTGTCCGGTACGCTCGAAGCGTCGGGCCAGCAACAGATAAGCGAGGATCCCCAGCACGCCATGGGCGGCCACGAACCAGAGTGCGTTGTTGAATGAGCCGGTGCTGGCCACGACAAAGCCGATCACCAGCGGGGTGACGATGCCGGCAATGTTGCCGATGCCGTTGAACACACCGCCGCACAGGCCAACCATTTTCTGCGGCGCCACATCCGACAGCACCGCCCAGCCCACTGCCGCCAGGCCTTTGCCGAAGAAGGCCAGAGTCATCAGGGCGATCACTGCGGCGTTTCCGTCGACATAGTTGGCCAGCACCAGGCTAGTGGACAGCGCCATGCCGATCACGAACGGGGTCTTGCGCGCCTTGGACGGGTGCACGCCGCGACGGATCAGGCAGTCGGAAATGAAGCCGCCAAGAATGCCACCGGTGAAACCACAGATGGCTGGCAGCGCTGCCACCCAGCCGGCCTCCATGATGGTCATGCCTCGGCCCTTGATCAGGTAGATCGGGAACCAGGTGATGAAGAAGTAGGTGAGCGCGGTAATGCAGTACTGGCCCAGGTACACCGCCCACAGGTTGCGGCTGGTAAACAGTTGCAGCACCTCGGCGCGGGTGGGTTTGCTTTTGGCCGTCTTGCGCTCTTGCTCAAGGTCCACCAGCGCACCGCCTTCACGCATGTAGTCGAGTTCTTCACGGCTGAGCCCCGGCGCACTGTGCGGCTCATGGTAAAGACGGAACCACACCAGGCTCAGCAACAACCC